>JAPPNJ010000098.1 GCA_028818705.1 Candidatus Poribacteria bacterium | reverse complement strand
TTACTTATGTTGCTGTGTATGACGGGGTTAAGATTGCTGAAGAAGATTGGTATCAACGCAAAGTGTCGAGAGGTCGCGTGTATGGTGAATACTTACGTATCATAGAATATTCAAAGAGAGGAGACATCGCGCATCTTTAAGGTAGCAGGCACACGCCGTGTGCCGTAGCTGGAGCATATAAATTCATAATGTCTATTGATTTCATTGAAGCACTCTCCACGAATAACTTAATCGCGATAAAAGCAGCCCCTAAAACCGATGTTCACTGCCATGCGTTCTTCAGTGCACGACGGGAAAGCGTAGAACATTGGCTGGGACACTCCCTCACCAAACCACCGCTAAAAATGAAAGGTGTTGAGGGGATGATGGAATATGCCGACGCGGTCTTAGCACCTCACATAAAACACCGGGAAGGTTTCGAGTTCGTTGCAGTATCAGCGATGAACGATGCGATTCAAGATGGCGTTGTGATGCTTGAAATGAGTTTCGACATTCGACTGGCAGAGTTCTATCCCAATGGGATAATGGAGCTTTGCGAGTTCATTGAAGCGTTAGTTGAGCGGTATCAAGCGCAGGTGGATCTGCGTCCAGAGCTTGGCTTTTCGCGTGGAAATGCTGACGACCCGAAACTGATGGCACTGGCGCACGAAGCCGTGGAATTAGGTTTTTTCCAGTCGATTGATTTGTATAGCCGTCAAGAGGTGTGTCCGCCTGAGGTTATGAAGCCGTTGTTTATAAAGGCACGCGCAGCCGGACTGAAACTCAAAGCACACGTTGGGGAATTTGAAGACGCAGAGGAGATCCGCCGAACCGTTGAAGTCCTTGATTTGGACGAAGTCCAACACGGTATCGCCGCTGCAGAATCGGTTGAAATCATGCGGTGGCTTTCCGAGAATCAGATTCAACTGAACGTCTGTCCGACGAGCAATGTGATGTTGGGCGGTGTGTCGAATCTCGCCTCACATCCGGTCCGTATCTTATTTGACCACGGTGTTCCAGTGACGATTAACACAGATGATCTGATGATATTTGGTCAGAGCGTTTCTGAAGAATATCTGAATCTCTATCAAGCAGGTGTTTTCAGCCCTGAAGAACTGGATGGTATTCGGCGTAAATCCCTCACAACTTAGCCAATTGTGCCAAAGGAGAAATGAACTGTATCCAGTATAGGCAAGTATCAAGGAGAGAATCATGAAACTAAAGGAAAATATTGATGCCATACGCGATAGGTTGAAAAATAGAATATATCCAAATGAGCAATCAATTCGTCAATGTATCGTGGATCCAATACTTAATGACTTAGGTTGGTCAACGCGCGACCCGCAATCAGTCTATCCAGAATACCCTGTTAAGGACATCGGAGAAGTAGACTATGCCCTTTGCTATCCAGCATCAGAACCACGGGTTTTCATTGAAGTCAAGAAACACCGTAGTGACCTTAAACCGGCCGAAAAACAAGTATTCGGATATGCTTCTCGTAGAAGTGTCTCTATCGCTGTCGTCACGGATGGAGAGAGATGGCGTTTTTTTCATCCTGCTGAGGAAAGAACAGAGAAGGATTGTAAAGTGCGAGAGTTGAATCTCATCATACATAACATTTCAGTAAGTGACGAGTGCTTTGAGAAATATCTCAGTTATGAGGCAATCAAGACAGGTTCGGCTCATAAGGCGATGAAACAGGATGCTGAAAAACAACACATTGCTAAATATTCACAAACGGAGTTATGCCAAATCATAGCTCAGCGATGCTGGGATGAGCATAGGAGCATAAAATACTTGGCAGTGGATCTAAACATCCCCATAGACAAAGTGCGTCGTATCACAAAGACAGCTGGGTACTTAAAGGAAGTTGAGAAGTTGATAATGACGACCCGATCAGCAGATCAATTAACTCACTGGAAGCGTACACCATCTTACATTGCAAAACTTATGAAACTACAAGAAGCAGAAGCAGCGCAGTTGATAAAAAAAGTACGGGACAATCATTGTAATCAACTGACGTAAGATTGGCGATCTATGGATACCCCAACTTGCTACCTATTTGATTTTAGACGCACGAACACCGTTTTTGAGTGAAAAGCGGTCATTTTTGCGAAAAACTTAGCATGTTTCCTGCTATTTTCGGTGTGAATAGACACAGACTAACGGTCTCCTATGCTACAAGGTGGCAGCTTGGGTTATGGATAGGCTCCTCATGAGATCCCGAATCTGTTTCTGTTGTATCTGAGCTTGCTATGGTTAATCGATCCGCGGTTGTCTTGCAGATGGATTTCTCTGTAAACGGATTTTTGAGTCCTTCAAGGGCAGTTCGATACGTGCGCCGTTGTGCAGATGCGATTCAATGATCCCAAAAATCAGTTCCGTGCTGGCATACGCACACCGGACACCGCCGCGGGTCGGTTCCCCAGTATCTAACGCGTGAACAAGGTCTTTAACCAAATTTGCTGTGCTACTGGTGCGTTCAAATTCAGGAAAGGTTTCAGGTACCTGACACGTCCGCCACCCAGGGATATCTTGTTTTTTACGGAGATGCCACTGCCAACCGTTGTTCCAGCATGTAACGGTTCCACCATCACAAATTGCCTCCCATTCACTACCCCGTGGCGTTAGCAATGCATGTGCTGTTACACCGTTTTCAAACTGGATTGTGCCGCCACCAGTCGGATCCACTTGCAGCACATCTCCATCAAAAACGGAATCGCCTTGTGGAAGATACCCAGTGACCCAACTTGCAGGCGCATCGCTATTCAGACGTAAAATTAGGTCAAGATGATGGCTGGCTGAGTTGAAAAGTGTAGCGTTTGAATAAATGATCAAGGTTCGGAGTTTACCGATTTCACCGCTGTCGATAATCTCCTTCATCTTGTCGAACCCTGTATGCCATCGGCGATTTGTGCCAAGATTAAAGGCGACATTGTTTCCTTCTACTGCAGACACCATTGCTGCGGCTTCATCCATAGAAGCTGCCATCGCCTTTTCCGCATAGATGGCTTTCACACCATGTTCTGCTGCGTAAACAACAATTTCTGCGCGGTGCTCGGGTTGTGTGGCAACGCTGACGATATCAGGTTGTTCCTTTTCAAGCATCTCACGATAATCGGTGTATTGATTCGCTTTTGGGACATTATATCGGTTTCCAAAATGTTCCATGACTTCTGGACGCAGATCAGCGCATGCGATAAGGTCGGTTCGTTCTTCGGCAAAAAAGCCTGCAGCATGCGAATAAGGCAACTCAATCGCTTTGTAATCGGGGACTTCGTTATCAATAAATGCACCCATCCGGCTACAACCGATAACAGCAGCACGATACGTTTTCATCTGTATTCTCCTTGTCCGCAATATAATAATTCGATGTGTCCTTCTACGGCACTCGATCAATTGTTCACTTGGTAAAAGAATAACCAATTTCGTAAAACACGTCAAGAAAAATTCACCAACTGTGGACTTGACATCTGCTCCACATTATGATAGATTATGACGTTAGTGAGTTTAAGATTGCGCCGAAAACAACCTCTTCAACGATTAGGAGGCATGCACCATGCAACCGACGACAAAACGATATAAAACTATCTTATGGAAGGGAGTTAGCAGCCAATTTCGTTTCCTGCTTGTCGGCTGCATATTCTTCCTTACCTTTGCTTCTGTAGGTTTCACCGATGAATTGGGTTTGGTTACTGAAGTGGAATTTCAACCACTCGCGTCAGCAACACAGCGGCTTATTGAGGCATTGGATTATCTCGGTTCACCGCTGTCTGAGGACGACCTTTCAGCAATTGGGAAAGCTTTGGTTTCTGAGTACCAAAAACAAGCAGTTGTTGATATTCAAAAAATCCTTGATCCGCACTGTTTGGTTGGTGTCAATATCAATCCTGAAAGCCGTGTGAAAGTTAAAGAAGGTCCAGTGAATAAGGAACTGATGCAACAGGGATGGCGCACCTTCTTGGTAAAGGTTCACAACGAAGCAGGCGTGACAGCACCGTTAGCAGCAGAGAGCGAGAATGCCGCGCCACTCTATAAACGTTCCACTGGTAGTCCTGATCCAGAGACGACTGTCCCTAAAAGCGACATTCCGCACCGTTTTCTGGATATTGAAGTCTATGGCAATCCACCTTTGAAGGCAAGTCTGTCCGGATTGGCGTTGGAATATCGTATCGTTCAACTCTATAGTCGCGATGCAGGCAAACGAGAGGCAATGCTGAGTTTCAACGTCGGTCAAGGCACACAGGACATCGGATTCCGCAGCGAAGTGCCGATCTTGTTCAACTGCTTACCAGCGGTGAACGTGACGCTGGAGGTGTTAGATTTTGATGGGAAACCGACAACCGCCGGTTTTATCATTCGTGACGAATGGAACCGGGTCTATCCATCGCGTGGACGACGGCTTGCACCGGATTTCTTTTTTCATAACCAAATCTATCGGCACAGTGGCGAATCGGTGCTTCTACCGCCGGGCAATTATACTGTCGAATACACACGGGGACCGGAATATAAAGTAAAAACCCAAGCCGTTACCGTGCCGAATGCCGAGACGCATCAAGAGACCTTTCATCTCGAAAGATGGATTCATATCGCGGCGGAAGGCTGGCGTTCCGGTGACCATCATGTACACGCAGCGGGTTGCTCTCACTACGAAAGTCCCACGGAAGGCGTTACGCCTGAAGATATGATGCGCCACATTCTCGGCGAGGATCTCAATGTCGGGTGTGTACTCTCATGGGGCCCCTGCTGGTATTTCCAGAAACAGTTTTTTAATGGTAAGGTTCATGAACTCTCAACCGATGATTACGTGATGCGATACGATGTGGAGGTTTCGGGGTTCCCTTCATCACACGCTGGACATCTCTCATTACTGGGGTTAACTGAGGACGACTACAACGGTGTTGAACGCATTGAAGAATGGCCCAGTTGGGATCTTCCTGTCCTCCAATGGGCGAAAGAGCAAGGTGCGGTGACAGGTTTCAGCCATAGCGGTTGGGGATTAAAAGTAGAGGGCGACAATCTTCCTAATTACAACATGCCACCTTTTGATGGCATCGGTGCGAACGAATATATCGTCGATGTTGTCCATGACGCTGTTGATTTCATCTCCACGGTAGACACACCCGCTGTTTGGGAGCTGAATATCTGGTATCACACGCTGAATTGTGGTTTCCGCACGCGGATTAGTGGCGAGACGGATTTCCCTTGCATTTACGGCGAGCGCGTCGGTTTGGGTCGTATCTATGTGAAAATGCCTGCCGGTGCCCTTGACTTCGATGCATGGGTAGATGGATTGAAAGACGGTCGTTCTTATGTCGGAGATGGCAAAAGTCACCTGTTAGACTTCACCGTAGGCGGTGTGCCAGTTGGAGAGAAGACAGCAACGGGAGGGCTTAGCCAGTTGGATTTGGAAGCACCTGACACGGTAACAATCACGGCTCGCGTCGCTGCACGACTTGGCGAAACACCGAACCTTGAAATAAAGAACCGTTCTTTGGATCAACAGCCGTATTGGGACGTTGAACGGGCGCGGATTGCGGAAAGCCAAAAAGTGCCAGTTGAACTTATTGTCAACGGTCAGGCGGTTGAGACGCAAGAAATTGTCGCTGACGGCGAAATCGTCCCCGTTCAATTTGAAGCATCTATTGACAGATCGAGCTGGGTCGCGCTCCGTATTTTCCCGTCGTCCCATACGAATCCGGTTTTCGTCATTGTAGACGGTAAACCGATCCGAGCGAGTCGCAGGAGCGCACAATGGTGTTTGGATGCTGTGGAGGTCTGCTGGAACCAAAAAGTGAACCGCATTCGAGAGGACGAACGCGATGCCGCTCGCGAAGCATACAACATAGCGTCGCAGACATATCAAAAGATTCTCGAGGAATCTGATGTAAACTGAAACTGAAGTCTCTTGAGAAGAGCAACTGTTTGACATGGAGATAAACCCGATGCAATACGACAAAAACAGATTCAAAATACAGGCACTGCCTCACCCCCTTAGTTTACTCTGGGTATTGTTCCCAGCATTTATGTTCAACGAGCTGATTTTCGGACAACGAC
>JAPPNJ010000073.1 GCA_028818705.1 Candidatus Poribacteria bacterium | reverse complement strand
AGAACGGCTACATCGAGAGTTTCAACGGGAAGTTGAGGGACGAACTGCTGGACAGAGAGGTCTTCTATACGTTGCTGGAGGTGCGTGTGCAGACGGAACGCTACAGGCGGACTTGCAACCATTAGCGACCGCACCAAAGTCTCAACTACCTCACGCCGGCTGAAGAGCACTTCGTGCTCTGTTCAGAGCCGGCCCTATTCGCCTGGATACACCCTATTTTTCCCATTTCGTGGTCTAGCGATTGGGGACAACCATACTGGACTGACCTTTAACGCCTATCGCCAATGAGAAAATCCGCCACCTTCGGTAGCGGATCACTACTTTCCACGCCACAAATTCAACTCAGGAATCCCACCATGCCTTGCGTTGATTTCACCCGAATTGGCCTCTCTCTATCCGCTGCGCCTCCGTTTGCTAACAGATAATATGGTTTTGGTCACTGGGTAAAAGTCAAAGTCTTCGAGATTTTCCCCGATGTTTTCCGCAACTTTCATACTCAAGTCTAGATCATCCCAATTGCTCCACATCACTTTGACACGGGTGGAATCCTGTCCCGAAACAACAAATACTCTAACCCAATGGATTGCTACTTCCTGTATTATCTGGGCCAACCTGCCACAGTTACATACAGCCCACAATCCCTTTCCCTCCTCCAAATCAAGGTCGAAGTTGTCCTGGAGAATCTCAATAGCCTTCTGGTTGCTAACGGGAATACTTGCTCTCTGACATAATCTCTCAAGCCATCTGAACGATAAATCCCTCTCCCCTTTCTTATGTCTTAAAGTAAAAGCCTTGTATGTTGGAGCACTCTTGTCTTTCCGCAACTGCCAGTTACGACAAAATCGAATAAGATGGTCACTTTCATCTAACCCGTCACCCTCGAATCGCATCGAAATCACTCCCTAGGCTGAAAAAACTCTCGATGTCGGACATTGTTTCCTTGCGCCTAGACAAGCCTTCCCACTTCATCAATTCCCTTCCGTCTACTGATCTAATTCTGCCCAAATATCTGATTTCACCACTTGGCAAGAAATCCATGCAAAGCATTCCCCTGTTCTGCCCCTCTCCATCCGGTATCTGCTGTGACACTCTCCACTCAACCCCAAGTGTTCCGTCGTAATCAGCTACAATTTCGGGCATTGGCAAATCATATTCCAAGAAGAAATCAGCAAGTGATCGCATTGATAAAATGTCCAAAGAGCCCACGTCGGGATCTTCGACAAACATCTCGATTAGCTCATTCAATCGAACCGCAACTTGCTTCCGATTCTCAAATACCAGTTCCTCTAAAATACGCTTCTCATCCTTTGTCGCACACTTCGTCCATCCACTTGATGGGAATCGCTCCTTGGATTCCTCCCACCTTTTTTGCCAGAATTGACGAAAGGCGTCCAAATACACTACCGCTACAATTGACTTTGCTTTTTGCCTCGATACCTCTAATTCTGTTGGAGTGTCTCGCATTCTTCGCCCAACAGGAATCACTTCATTCTTATCGAATGGTCTTGTGATCTCGGCACTACCCAGTGTCATCATGAATCCAACGCGCTTTTTCGCAACCCTGTGATAAGAACGCCATCTTGCTCTGCGAATTTCCTAGAGTCTAATTCAATTCATCCCTTTCAACAAACACCTTGCAACCTGACAGTATAGTGCTCGTACTCATCCGCTTCAACTCACATCGTTTCGCAACATTTTGACTTCACTCCCTGCCAGATTTATACTGAACTCAACCCTATTGCACGACAATTTGCAACTGGAGATTGTGACGTGAGCACTACCCCAAGCAGCCCGCCCGCACTGGGACCGCTGCTACTTGCCTTCAAAGAAATTGACCTGAACAGAAGGCTTGCATATGCCCCCGATCAGGACTACCTTGACGTGGCCCGAGCCTTGCCTGATGTTGCGGATGAGGCGAGAAAGAGCAATGAGCAACACCATGTGCAAGTTCTGAGAATCTTGGAAAAGATTTGCATGACGAGAATGGAACTCGACAATCCCAACAATCCTTTCGAACATGACTTTTCCGATTTCGATATCGAGTTCATGGCAAACATTGTAGACTCTATTGATAATCCGCTCCTTGGTGGAAGGCTGGCAGACGTGGTGTGGAATAGCCCAATGTACCGGTCGGGAAAGAACGCGCTCGCTGCTATTGATAACTACATGAGAGTGCCCTTGCGCTCTGATTCGTGGTACGCCGTAGGTTACCTCTGTTGGAATCGGGCCATCAGTTTGTGCAAACTAATCGGGAAGGGAGCCGGTGAACGTCTCTCCATTATCGAATGTTCCATCTTAAAAGCATTAGAAGGCACGACAGAACAACAAGGGTTTTTTGGTCACGCTCTTGCAAAAACACTTTTGGACCACGGACTCGCCAGTGCAAGTCCTTCCAGAGTCGCGGAAAAACTAGAATCTCTGGCTCGTGAATTCAACCGTATCAAGAACTATCATTCGAGTGGAAGATATTTCAATGCTTCGGCCGAATGGTTCACACTGTCAGAACTCGACGAAAAGGCTTGGAGTATGATAGTTGCGGAAGCAAAGGCGTTTGAACTAGAGGCTGAAACCAGAGTTCAGTCGGACAATCCCAGCCATTCAGTTGCCGCTAGTTTCTTGAAGAATGCCCTACAAATCTACCTCACAATTCCCCGCAAACATCGCGGCCGGCATAATGTTGACCAAGTAATTCAGGAGTTGAAGAATCGCATTGGTAGCTATGGCAAATTGGCCCTAGATGAAATGGCCACATATACGACTCCAGGCGTTGACGTAAGCAACTATGTCAGAATGGCACGCAACTTTGTGAGCGGAAGACCTGCTTTTGAGGCACTACTTAGGTTTGCCAACATACATACCGTAAGTATAGAGGATTTGAGAGAAATGGCACTGGAAGGCATCTCTCGTCACCCCCTCCAGCATATCTTTCCCGTAGTGTACTACAGCAACGACGGACGTGTTGTCGAAACGACATCCAACGCCAGTGACAAAGAAAATGAACCGAAAGTCAACGCAGAGATAAATCGCATCTATTATGGAACACAAATCCTTATCGCCACCCGATCCCTTATTCTTCCTGCCTTAGAAGTTCTGGACAGCGAGCACACCTTAAACCTTGAGTACTTTATCGAACTTGCCAGACGATCATCTGTTGTGCCCAGAGGGAGAGAAATGCTTTGGGGTTTGGCTTTGCACAAAGGGTTTAATCGCGACTTCATTACGTCCATCCATTTGTTGGCCCCGCAAATCGAACACATGGTTCGATTCCACCTAAAGTCCAGAGGGGTCGTTACCTCACACACTGACTTTGATTCCGGCGGAATCGAGTTCGAAAAGAGCCTGGGATTCTTGATGGATCTCCCGGAGACCGAAACTATTTTCGGAAAAGACTTGACTTTTGAAATGAGAGCTCTATTCTGTGACCCCGTAGGACCAAACCTCAGAAACAACGTTGCCCATGGCTTGCTCGATGACGAGCAACTTTTTACAATGGATTCCATATATGCGTGGTGGTTTGGATTGAAACTAACGGTGCTGGAACACCAACCCACTGCTGATTCACCCGACCCTAATTTATCAACTACCAATGAGGCGGACCACGATGTCAATTCACAGTAGAGTTTTGCACAAGACAGGAGAAAAATGTTCACTGAACGGATGGTATCGTTCACATTGCCATTGGAACGAAGATGAAATCCCTATGCACCGCGGCGAGACATTCCCACCCTGTGTGCAAAAGCACAGTTATGAGCCAGGCCCAGAAGGCTATAAGGCCGCTCACGGAGCAACATGGGAATGGGTGCGACGCCTGCAATGACCGGGCCCTCAAAAACGCCTGCCACTAAACGCGTCACCGTCCGCTTCAATGGCATCTGGGTAATACCCCAATAACAACCCCATCAACCTGCTGTGATGAACGCCCTCAGAGTTGTTGTAAACCCACTCCAGTGTCTCAATGATCCATCTGTGCGAGGCATACCCACAAATCGCGTTCCGAGGACCCGGAATCACAAATGGAATCGCCTGCTAACAAGTGCCGCCACAACCATATGCAGGCGTGTACCGCAACATGACGAGCATCGCCGCCATAATCTCCTCATCCTTTTCGATATAATATCGTGCCAGCACGTCCTTGGGCATAAAATCCGGGAAACACTGCTGGCGCACACTGTCCTCATATGACTTTTCAGACTGCTCGCCCACTTAATCTCCTCCTCTGGTCCTATACAACCAACCCTAGCTCCCAACCCAACCCGCCCAGAAAATCTGCCACGTGCCGTGACGGATTATTACGTTTGCCCCCCTACCGTGATATGGTGTATCTCTTGGCGGCATCTGCAAAGCCATCTACTCATTGCTCAAACACGAACATGTGCTCGAACAGCCCGGTTTTGTCGCCGAGTGGAGAACTCTATGCCGCCCAAAGACATCTCCTCCTATAAATCGGGAATGTGTTCTCCACATGTGTGCCAGGCACCGAATACGTCAGGTCCGCTGCCTGGACCCCAGACTTCCCTGCCTGGCCGCCAACCTATACTTCAACCCAGTCCCCATCAACAAAATCCGCCACTTTCCATGTTTGGTACATTTTTTCGAGCACGATAGTGTTGTTTGTGGGGTAACCCAAATACTAAGAAAGGAGGCCAATCCCCCCATGACTGGCAAGACTGGGCAAAAATGCCCAAAAACTGGCAGATGGCGGGGAGACTGCTGCAGCGCAACAGCACGCAGAATTGAAAAATGGAAACTTTCCCGCCGTGCGTAGAATGCAAAGCACGTACAGGAAAAAGCAAGTATGTTACGTGGACTTTGGTTCGCTAGTCACATGGGCAGTTATTTCATGGATAACTGCCCCGACCTAAACCTTCCAAATGACGCTATGGCGTTCCCGGAATACCCCAATAGCGGCCCTCGCAGCCTGTGAAAATTGTCCTCTGGCAACTCCTCGTTAAGTTCCTAATCATACATGTCAATTACCCATTCGTGTGTGGCATAGCCCAAATGCACCGCCCCATTGTGACGTTGGCTCGAAATCGCAAACGGAATCGGCACCAAGTCATGTGTGCTGCCCATATCCGAAGCAGTATCATATATGCTATGATATGCCTCGTTTACCCTTTCGGGGTCATTATGAATTACATCCAACAACGCCATCAAACGCACACCCCTAGACACCAAATACGCGCTCTCGCTCGATTCCTCTTTGACTTTTCACCTCCCACCACCACTTCTGCTAACCACCGCCTCACTCTACCAAGCAAACCCCGTCACGTCCCGTGACTGGGTTTATTCTCAATGAGGTTGGCTAAGACCCTCCCGCAAACAGAACGGCTTTCAACGTCCTGAGATCATATGATTCGTTTTGCGTCGTGACGGACTCTACGGCTTCAGACCACCTCGCTTCATCTTTGGCAGCCTCCAGGAACTTCCAGCCGATATTAGTATTCCCCGTGGGCCAACGACTCAACGTACCCTTAGTCCATTCTTGCGGGGTCGTGTTCGTGATGAGGATTGCGCGGTGGAGTTGTTCGACATTGTAGGAGATGTTTTCGGCACTGTAGTCTTCAAAGCGGAAGTGGGTGATTAAGCTGGGTGTTCGGCTGTCATACAGTTCTTCCTGCCGCAACATCAACTTTCGGCATAGTTCGAAATCAAGTTCAGTCTTGGTTTGTAGCATGGCGTATCCTTATGCTGGAAGGGGATTTGTCCAACACAGTATACGGCATACGGCCCTTCCTCGCCTTTTTCAAGCAAGTTTTGTATTACATTTTCCAGACTCCAAAACTCGACAGCTGACGGCGACCAATCCAGGCCCCGCTCCTTCGGCGTCATCTCGCTTGGCCCCACCGCTTGGCAAGCCAGGTACAATGTTGGCCAGAGTAACCTAGCGGCAACATTTTGCGAAGTTAAGTATATGAGTCCCCAAAATTGGGGTGAGAATCGTCTGGCGGCTATTAGAAAGACACAGGGGAGGCGCCAGGCGGGACATAATCGCGGGTTCCGTCAACAGGAGGGGAGGGGAAGGCAGGCACAGGGCCGGCACCTACGGGGATTTGTTGGGACTGACGCGACGTGGTTTGGCGAAACCCTTTCGATTGGGCACACGTCACCAATGTCGACACCAGGTCGTATAGGCATGTTGTAGGAGAGGGGGCGTTGCGGGGGGGGGGCCCCCCCCCAAAGGGGG
>JAPPNJ010000023.1 GCA_028818705.1 Candidatus Poribacteria bacterium | reverse complement strand
TCACGCCGGTGAAAAATGCCGTGATGCGGTTGAAAAAGAAAGAGAATACCCGTTTTTCAAGTGGATCCTTGCGCGGATATTTCCACCCAGAGACGACATCGTAGTTTTTATTATTAAGAACTTCTATCAACTTCGGTATCTCATCCGGGTCGTCCTGCAAATCTGCATCCATAGTGATAATAATGTCTCCTGCCGCTGCAGCAAATCCCGCCATGAGTGCTTCTGCTTTACCCTGATTGCGTTTGAAATGGATGACATGCATAGTAAATCGGTGGGTTTGGGTTTCCAACAGTGCGTCTAAGATTTCCGCCGTTCTGTCCGTGCTGCCATCATTGATAACGATAACCTCAGCGCGGTGGTAGGCATGCGTTTTCAGTACCATCTGAATTTGCTCTAACAAAACAGGGAGCGATTCTGCCTCGTTATATGCTGGGATCACTATGGAAAGTTGGGGGGCATTATGTGTCTCTGTTGGCATGTTGCTGATAAATACTGATAAATTGTTCTATCGTTTTCGTCCATGTTAATTCATTTTGAATGCGCTGTTGTGCTGCCTTGCCAAACTGTTCTCGTTTTGCGGGGTTCTCTAACAATGAGACAATCGCTGAGGCGAGGGCATCAGGATTCTTTTCTTCCACCAGAAGCCCAGTTTTACCATTCTGCACGACGATAGGTATACCGGAAATTGCTGAGGCGACGACGGGTTTCCCACATGCCATCGCCTCCAAAATGACTATTGGACACCCATCCATATTTCCCTTCGGGTCTACTACAGCTGGTAAAGCAAACAGGTCGCACAAGTAGAAATATATTGGAACTTCCAACCGATTGATGGTTCCAGGAAACTTGATAATATCTGAGACACCTTGCTCCTCTGCAAGTGCCTTTAGTCTTACTAAGTCACTGCCATCACCACCGATAATAACTGTTGTCTGCGGACACTTTTCTCGGACATAGGGCAATGCTCGAATGAGCGTGTCAAATCCTTTTTTCAAGACGATGCGCCCCAAAGCAAAAACAACGCGCTGCCCTTCTGGAATCGAAAGTTTATTTTGGAGTCCTGCTAACTGTTTGGGAGTCGGTGGCGGGAATACTTCTGGATCCACGCCGTTGGGTATTAGACACCGTTTCTCTTCAGGAACGTCTAACGCTGCGAGTTCTGGCAAAAATGCCGGTGTCACGCTCGTCACCATCGCAGTATGCTTAAGTGTCCACTTGGCGATCGCTTTGAAAACAGGATTTAGTTTTGAGACGAAGATGTCAGACCCGTGCAATGTAATGACGAGTGGAATTTTACACACTTTGGAAACAATAACTCCGATAAACCCGTTGGGCAGAAGCCAGTGTGCATGAATCACATCAAAGCAGTGCTTGCGGTGTAAACGGAGCAGCTGGAAAATGGCAGATAGGAACATAAAAGGGGCGAGCAGATAGACGTATCTTTTCAATTCGCAATCGTTGACGAGTGTGTTGGCGTATCCGAGCAGCTGCAACTGCCGTGGAAAGAAGTAGCGGTAGGTCTTTAGATTGACGTTATGATCCGCTGTGGTGCGGGCGAACTTAGCGGTATCCGGCGTTAGGACAGTGACGTAAGCCCCATGTTTTTGAAGCGTCTCGGCGATGGATTCAATAAAAGGGGCAGTGGTATCTGAGGGAAAACGAGGATAACCATGCGTTAGCAGACAGACTTTCATAGCAATCTCACCTCACGCGGTATATCCAGACATGATCAATGCCGTTAAGAGTTATAAGCGCTTCAAGTTCACCGTCCAAAGTCCCTGCCTGCGGCACTCTCCCTATCTGTGAGTCTCGGATGTAGACGACTTCATAATGGGGTAACATCCCTGTTGGTTTATCTGCCCGATACGTGTATCCACGGAAATAGCGCCGCACAAACTGTCTGGCTAATGGGGAAACTTGCACCCACATGTACCGCGATCTTGGTTTCTGATTGAGGTAGTTTGCTGCAAGATCCAATCCAGAGGCCTCGCCGACAGTAATAATCTTTGTGATGTCCGTCCCCTTCCAACAGAGATTATAGTAGGTGCCGTAGTAAGGGTGAAGAGCTATGACTGGATATACTTGAACAAAAAAGAAACATAAGCATGCAATAACAGCGAATGGTCGTTTGTATCTATGGGTTGTTTCTGTTCCAAAACGCGCACCCAGCGCGGTGTAACTCCATTTAAGTCCCTCTACAAATCCAATAGCGGCGAGTATCTCTAACATCAGAAATGCGGGTAGGAGATAACGGCTGAACTTTTTATTTGTTACCGAAAGGCACACCGTGAATAGGGCAACACCAGCAACAAGGGCAAGTGTCATCTGAAATTGACGTAATGTCTCCTCAGAGTGCTTCCGCCGTTTCCAAAGCAAAATGCCCGCGACAAGTGCAAGCGGGAGCATCAATGGTGTACTTTTGATTGTCAGCACGAACGGATAGAAAAGCCAGCCCGGGTCACTGACGGCTTTTCCGAGAAAGAAGTGTTTGACTTCATGCGGGGTTGTGACTGCCCAATTGATTCTGTCAAAGACGCTCCAGACCGTCTGTATTGCACTCAGACAGACGAATCCTAACCCGATGCAAGCTGCTACTATAACGCCAATAGAACAGCGTTCATTGAAAGGCTTTCTTAATAGGGTAAGAGTAAGCACCAAAAAACCTAATGCTATAAGTCCAAAAAGGACAGTCCAGAAAATGGGCCAGAGGACAAAGACAGTGAGGGCGGTGCAGTTGAGAAAACAGAGCATCTTCGCGATTTTGTTTGAAAAATGTCTTGTCTGTTTCTCTCGAAACAAAAACAGACAGAGCATCACCCACGGTAATAGAATCAAGGCATGGCTTTTGGAGAGAACTGCTAACCCGAAGGTAACACCTGAGAATATGAGATAGCGGCGGTGCTGCCGATTCTGACAATAGAGCAAAAACAGCAATACGGCCAACAGTATAAAAATCGAGGCGAGTGCATCTGTATGGACGCGGCGCGTTTGCGCCAAAAAGAACGGTGAATATGCAAAGCATGCAAAACTGGTAAGTGCCACCCACTGTCCGAAGAGTTTGTAGAGTAACAGGCAGGCAATGCCAACACCCGCCAAAACGACGACACCGATGAACCACCGAGCGCGGGCGAGGTTCAGCACATCTACATGGGGCTCTGTAAAGAAGGTGCGGAGTCCCGATATCCACATTGTCGTGACACCCGGGTGATAAGCAATGAGGGTCTCAGAAAACTCCCCTTCTTTCACAGCGGACATGAACTGCGCGCTGCGGCGAAGCCATCTCGCCTCATCACTTGACCAATGTGCGTCCAAAGAGAGGAACCAAGGAATACAAATAACGCCGAAAAAGCATACTATAAGAAAAGACCTTGTTTTTTTATCTACATGATGCTGCAGGGCATGCCGGAATCGTTTCATATTTAGTTCAGTAGACTGGTAAATCTTAGCTTAGCAGAGAGGGTGCGTTTCCTCTTAATTTTTCCTAAATATTTTGGGATTTAAACCATATACGGTTTCTAACCTATTAGAGAGTCCCGTTTTTTACATCAATTTTTGTTTCTTCCTTGGAGAAGACAATGGACAGCCTGTTGTTCACACTATAGCGAAGTGCTAACGGATAAAAAAGTACCAATAAATCGTGGATCCGTAAATGTGGTTCCATCCGCTTTGCACCGGGCCCACTTACACGAATTGTGAAGTAATTTTCTCTTAACGGAGGTATCGTCTTAACTTGGAGGATGAGCATATCCTCTTCCCAGTGCGGAATCTCTGTGAGTTTGAGTGGTTTTGGATACATGGGTGTTCCCCGCTGATATGTGATATTGAAAAAAGAAACGCAATGTCAATGCAAGTGAAACTGCGTTTCTTTTTTCAACCTTCAACCTTAGTCAACCTAACGACCCTTTCGGCTGTATATTGACACGAAGATAGCGTCTGTTGAAACACCACATAACACAGAATGTGTTGTGCACGGTGCTTCGATTAATTGGTGGTTTCCTCTTCATCGTCATCATCTGGACACTTGACACGATTATTCCAGAGTGTTACCGAGTTAACCTCTGTCACCTCAGGGGTCGCAGTAGGGTGCTCGACGTGTTTGCGCTCCCACACCACATTATCAACCTCCCAACAGATTCCACCACCACATTGCCATTTTGTACCTTTTATGACCCATTCACCTTCATCGGCTGGATGACCGTCATAGGACTCATCTACATCCACTCCTTTTGAATAGGTGACATAGGTTCCATCGGGGCAAAAGAAGTTAGTCCGCCAAATCGTCGTAATGATTTGGGTCGGATCTGCATCCGCGGTGTCAACCGCAACAAATAACGGGATTGTGAAAGTAAACGTAAAAACGAGGAGTGTTAAGCCTCCAATATATTTTTTCAACATTATCAGATTCTCCTTATGAGAATGAGAAGGCGAAAGACAGAGCGTGTGTCTCATTGACATTCATTTTTTTGCCGTTCGCCTTCGGTTTATTAAACTGCTGGCAGATGCCAGCTCCAGATATCCATGGGAGCAACAAGCTCACCATTGGATCCAAACTTGTGTGATTATGGACGTGTGCTAATCATCGTCCCAGTCTATGTTATAGAATGAAATGCCTTCTGCACGTGCCTCTCGATATTTCTCGAGTCTATGTGATGGAGGATCCTCAACAAAAGCTCTAATCTGATGTAATGCTTCAAGCATAGCATAGAATTCATAAGCTGAAGCAGTATTAGAATCATCATAGAGAACATCGTATGCCTCAAAATAATAGATACGGCATTCCGCGTCTGTTCTTGGTAAATTTAGTTCCAATTTCTGTAAAAAGTTAACAATAATATCAACTTCGGGAATGTCGCCATGTTTGTCAATGAGGAAGGTACGCTTGCGTTTTATCCAAGCCTCGGGATCTTCTATTCTGAGATGATCCAAAAGATGGCGTTCTTCTTGTTCTTCTACAACCTTTAACACTTCCTGGAGTTTTTCAAGTGAACGCTTATGGACTTCAGTCGGCAAAAGAAAATACATTGCTTCAGCACAGGCAACATTTTGTTTTGCTAACATAGGTGTTAAGGTGACAACTTTACCACTCTCTTTCGGATGCTGCCTCTCAAATTCCACAATATAACGAACCGATGGAATGTCGCCAAATTTTTGAAAGAGAAATGCGTGTGCATATTTATTAAATTCCTCCAATGTTTGCTGCTTGAAATCCCAGCGCGGCATCTCAAAGTTCATGAGTTCTTCAACTTCCGCGTCTGTTAGCCTGATCCAGTTCTCGTCTTTGAACTGTTCCCAATATTCCTCTTCGTCCAACCCAGGCTCATTGATAAAGGTGTCGCGAGTAGCGATAGGGGCGTTTTTAGTATCTTCTGTGTCTCCACAACCAAAGACAAGAAATAAACCGAGAGAGCAAGTAAAATAAAAAAGTGAGCGGAGAGTGAAACTACTTTTCATGGTGCCTCCACTGATCTAAAAACGATGTTTGTTCCTTCTGCTATACGCTTCTCCAAAGTCTCAAGCGTTTTTCGCGTTTCCTCCATGGGCCAAAGGGCGTATTGCACTTTAAGAAATTCCATATATTCACCGGCATCTTTTACAGGTATCCCAAACTTCCTTTTTTCCTCGTATGCCACAAAGGTGTGGACTTCTGGAATATCCCCAAACTGTTTGATGAGTTGTGCCTCAAGATATTCAATATACAAAGCAGGGTCCGCTGTTTTGTACCAGTCTCGGGGCGGATAGGTACCATCAGCATTGTCAGTAGGTTCATCCTCCGGATAGATTCCTGCCCACGGATCATTCTGAGGAAACGAGAGATCAAACCCACTATCATCCCGCCAATCATACCCTTCACTTGTTGTGGTTGGCTCTGTCGCGTGGGAATGCGGGGCGGTATCATGCGGATGCGGATGGTCATGACTATGCCCGTGAGGCGCAGGAGAGGCAGTCTCATTTTCGTTTGTCTGGGCTGGAATCGGTTTCGGATCAGGCATTACCGTCTTATAGATTTTTATGGGTTCAAGAGGCTCCTTGGGCCTTAAAATCTGGAAACCTCCGATACCGATAACAACAAACGCTGCGAGGATCCAGTGCCAATTTCTTGTCAACATAATAGATGCCCCTTTTTTAAATTGTGACTTCCGTAGAAGGAAACCAGTTTAGAGAATAGAGGAAGGTAGAAACAAAATACTGAAAGAAACACTGTGTTTATCATCTTTCAACTCCTAATCTTCCGATGGATCTATGGATCAAAACGTAAAATTAACTGACATTTCTCAAATCTATCAAGGATGTAGTAAACATCACGAGATCATAG
>JAPPNJ010000061.1 GCA_028818705.1 Candidatus Poribacteria bacterium | reverse complement strand
ACAGGCATTGGGCATCGGCAGAACCACGCTTTATCGGAAAATGAAGAAATATAACCTGCCACCCTAAAAATGTTGTTTCAAAATGAAACAGTGTTTCATATTGAAACACAACACGCTGGAACCCGCTTTATCAAAGGCTCCGAAAGCCAAACTGCTTCCAAATATGTTTCATTTTGAAACACTCGACAAAAAACAACTTTAAGCAACCCAATCACATCGCGTACAGCCTGGATCCCACAGACCGCCTTGACAGGCGAAGGTATAATAGGGATAGATATCACGTTTCCACCGATTGGCACGGTTCTTGCTTACTTAAGTTATGAAGTGTAAGCCAAATCCTTTTGGATATTAGTTGTGTCTTACACGAAGTATTGTGGGCTTTGACATTGCAGCTTATCTCAATAAGCGCAATTGCTCACGGCGTGACTTTTTGGTTTGACACTAACTCCGGAACGTGCTATACTCAGGCACGTCTCCTGTTATTGTCATAATGACGTGTGTGAGTTGGTTAACCAGCACAATGCTTAAGGTAAGACGATTCATAAACTTTATAATAGTTTCATGTTCATGCCGTAAAACAAATGGCGTGGATTTGATTCGCAAGTTTTAATTAGCTCACGCTATTTCAATTACCTTCCCTGCTAAGGGGAAAAATAATAGGAGAATCTATGCGAAAATTTTCGTTCTTGCAGTTGACTGCAGCTGTCACGATGTTGGCATTTGGACTAACGTTAGCAGGTTCACTCGTCCAACCAGTTGACGCAGACTGGTGGCAAGACTTTTTGGACTGGCTGGAGTGTTTTAATGCGAACCAAGCCGTAGATGACGCATGGGAAGCCGTTCAGAAACATTGCTTCGACGAATGGGATCCAGAAAAGTGTGACAAAGCATGGGAAGCCCTCGGAAAAGCCGTTGCCCATCGAGACGAAGTCTGTGCTGATGAAGAGTCATCGTCTTAACTCTAACTCCAATCCTTGGAACTTGTTGTCTGTGAACGGCAAGTTCCAACGGAACCCCTCTGAATAGGAAAGGAGCAAAAATGTTAAAGAATCGCGTTTTCTATCCACTTCTGGCGGGCGCAATCCTTATTTTTGGTTTCGCCTTATTAAAGATGGCAATGCACACCCCATCTGAAGTCAAGAAAATTTATCACACCACAACACCAGACGCGGAAACCTTCATCAATCCGAATACTAAAACCCAAGGAAAGCCAGCACCCCATGCAGATACGGCTCCTATGGATATTAACAGCATTGAGAGTCTCGTCGGCGGAAACAAAGACTTTTTAGAGATCCTAAAAAGTCTAAAGGGTTACAATAAGAGTTGGAGCGAAGTGGTGGATCCAAACCTACCGGGGACACATCCATTTAATGTTGAGGCAAGGCATAAAGCGTCACTCGCTAATTTTATCAGCAGAGCGACACCCGATGAACTGGCGGATCCAAGGTTCCAAAAAGCCATTGAAATTCAGTTATCTCAACCGTATATCAACCTTGTAAACAACGGTGCAAACGCTGATGAACTCTTTAATTTCCAACTCGGTGAATTTGAAAAACTTATGGGAAGGGACGGATCGCATATACGAAATCCGAACCAGCGATATTTTCGTAAATACTTCCCTACTGGCACCCATGAAGATTATGAACCGGAGATGCGCGCCAGGCTGACAACTCTCATTGAAAAAAACGGTGGTTATAGTAGCGAAATTCTATCCGAATTTATGCAGGATAAACGCGCAGGGGTTTGGTTCTATACCCGTGGCTTGAAATACGAGAGCAAACGCGATGTTGATGAATCTGTGAATGTTGATTGGATCAGGGATGTCAAAGCGAATGCTATGGGATTGACCAAAGTAGAAGCGATAGACATGGACGTGGAAGTGCCTATACCAGAGGGACTACCTCTGTCAGAATTTGACACCACTGATGCTGGATCCGAACAACAACCCCCTTCTGAAGATCCTATATTGAATGTTCGTAAGGCAGTTCCGGATAATCCCGATACGCAGTCCCAACCGACGAAACCATCACTTCCGAAACCTCCGACAATGCCTTCGGCATCCCAACTACTTGCAACTGACGCGGAAGTTGAAGTATCACTTCGCGAATACTTTTCACCCCGACGCTTCAATAAGGCAATATCTACTTTGGATCAATATGGTCCGGAAGAAGGACTCCGCCGCATTAAGGAATCAGACCCAGAAGTCGGAAAACATATTGAACGTTTCATTCGCCCGAAACAGGGACAAACTGGAGATAAATAAATGGTAGAAAATCTTTTTAAACTCGCATGTCTTATGTTCAGCAGTACTATCGCCTTCACATATCTGATCGTTTCCTTTGAAAATCAAGCGAGTGCCACTTCCACAAAAGTAAAATCTGCTGTCTACACAACCGTATCAGAAAGCACTACCGTAACGAGAAAAAAGAAAAACTGTAACTGTTGCGCTGAGCGAATGGAACGTGGGCGTCAACTCATGGAACGTAGACGTAAAATGGTGCAACAAGCACAAAAACGCGCACGAACAGAGCAGCCTCCCACCAACGTAAGCATGGCACAATGAAAAAAATCACACTTCTGTTAGCCAGTGGTCTTTTCCTGATTGCAGTTGTCCTGCGGATGCATGCTTTGGATGCCCATTGGTCTAGTGACGAAGCCCGTTGGCTCCGCCGAAGTGCGCAATTCATGTCTGCCGTCCAAAAAGGAGAGTTCGCTGAAACCCTCATCGCCTATCACCCAGGTGTCACCACGATGTGGTTTGCCGGGCTCCGCACCTTTTTTATACAACCCGGTGTGAATATTGAGAACCTCGTCTTTGCCCGGTGGTTGATCGGCATTGTCATTTTCGCAGGCATTGGTATCGCCTGTTTCTTATTTTACAAACTCTTCGGTCGGTGGGTAGCACTCGTTGGATTCGTTTGCCTCGCCTACTCCCCGTTTTTTTTAGCACAGACACGCCGCGTCCACACAGACGCACTCGCTACAATCTTTATTTTCATCACCGTGCTGCTGTTTCTGTTCTATTGTCAAAACGCACAGCCCCGTCGCTATCTCATTCTTTCAGGAGTTGCTTTCGGGCTAGCACTCATGAGCAAAAGTTACGCCCTCGTTTTATTGCCGTGGGTACCGATGTCTCTCTTTTTATTTCGAGAAGAACGCCCTGGGGGGATGGCATATATTGCTGATGCCATCTGTTTTCTTAACTGCACCGCACTCACTACCTTGGCTCTCTGGCCCATTTTCTGGACGCTCCCTTTCGGATTTATGGCGTTCGGCCTCCTATGGGTTACTCTTATCTTGTTAAGAGCACCCCTCAATGAACGTAGTTCCATAGTCGTTATGGCAGCAGCCGGCATTGGATTTGGGTTTGTCTGCGTTAGAGCAATACAGACCGTCTGGAACGTCTTTGACAGAATCAATTGGGCAGTTAAAACACCACATGAGGTTGAACACTTTTTCTTAGGGGTAGTTGTCAACGATCCCGGCTGGCTCTTTTATCCTTTCGTGCTTACTATCAAAAGCACACCTTTGATGCTACCTCTCGCAATTATCGGATGCTTCCTACTTTGGAAACGACGGCAGCATTCTGAAGAAACATTACGCCAGTTCCGAATAGTGCTTGCATTAGTTGCTAGTGTTGTTTTATTCACAGTTTGCCTTTCGTCAACAAGTAAAAAGTTCAGTCGATATCTCTTACCCGCATTTCCGATGTTGGAGATATTGGCGGCTATTGGATTTGTAGAAGGATTTAAATGGAGTTATAATGTACTCTGCACACATTTTGGAATAGAGCAAACGTTCTCATACAAAAACACGCTGATTATTATCACATGCATCGGGCTGTTTTTCATTCAAGTGTTTCCTATCCTCTCCCTCCACCCGTATTACGGTACCTACTATAACCTCTGTTGGAAAGGAACAGATATCACTAAGATTATTACTGTTGGCGAAGCCTCCGGCTTAGATCTCGCCGCAAGGCACCTCAACGATAAATCAGAGGCCCGTAAACTTGTGGCACAAGTTTCGCCTCTCGCCACTGAATTCGTACGCCGCTACTTCCACGGACAAGCGTATCGATCAGATAGAGTAACAAGATTGTTTCCAGATTACGAAGTTGTCTATATCCGGGATTCCCAGATAGGTAAAGTGCCACAAACAGGCACACTCAACGGTGAACTTGAGGTCGTTATCACCCTTAACGGAATTGATCATGTTTGGATTTATCGAATTCCTGACACCAGAGAAACGCGTTAACTATGCTATCACTCCTCATTCCTGCCTATAACGAAGCTGAGTCCCTGCCCAAATTGCTTGAAAATATCACAGCGGTGCTAAAAGCATACCGGTATGCCGCCGAAATCATCTTTATCAACGATGGTAGTACGGATGCGACCGCGGATGTCCTCCGCAAATTGGCTGCTGGATCACCGCTCACAGTTACCATTATCGACTTCAAGGGCAACCGCGGCAAAGCCGAAGCACTCACTGCAGGCTTTCAGAAAGCCATTGGCGACATCGTTATCACCATGGACGCTGACCTCCAAGACGATCCAGCAGAGATACCGAAATTGATAAACACCCTTGAACAAGAAAATGTAGACCTCGTTTCCGGATGGAAATACCCGCGCAAAGACCCATTTGAAAAACGTGCCTTCTCTTTTGTGTTCAACCGCGTGACTACTATGTTCACAGGGGTCAAACTTCACGACATGAACTGTGGCTTCAAAGCATATCGCGCAGAAGTCGTTAAGGAACTGCATCTTTACGGTGACTTACATCGATACATCCCTATACTCGCGCATGCCGCTGGATTTTCTGTCGGTGAGGTGAAAGTTAAACACCATCCACGACGGTTTGGTAAGTCAAAATACGGATTCAAACGGATACCCAAGGGCTTTTTTGACCTGCTCACGGTGCTGTTTTTGACAAAATACAGAAAACGTCCGATGCACTTTTTCGCTGGCATCGGGAGTCTTTTTATCTGCAGTGGAACCCTTCTGCTTGCCGGACTCGCAATTTTACACTTTTTTCCTGTCATAGAAATCCGACACCTCCCGTATGGAATCGCCGGTGGTCTCTGTATTGTTACAGGAATCCTCCTCAGTGCACTTGGGCTTTTAGGTGAGCTGCTCGTCGCTTTTCTCACACATAAAGGTAAAGAATGAAAATCTTGCGGCAATACGTCGGGCTGCTCATAGCTGGAATGCTATTCTATTTTCTCATCAAACCCTTTATACAGACACACACCGAACTCAAGGGTGCCACATTTCAGATACACTGGGGTTGGCTGGTTTGCTCTTTCGGTGCAATTCTTTTTTACTGGAGCGCGTATCTGTATCCCTTCGCTATACTCCTAAGCGGTATTGCAGCAAAACATGTCGTCTCTTTTCGCACCGCCTTCACGCTCTTCCATCTCGCTAACATCACGCGCTACCTCCCCGGACGGATATGGGGAGTTGTGAGACTCCTCTCGCTCAGCCATCGGTTCAGACTCAGCAAAACCGCAGTCGGCGGCAGTCTCACTTTGCACGTCGGCATTGAAACCATACTCGGTGGACTTATTGGTATGTCACTGATCTTTTCACCGAAAATGCGAGGGAGCGCATTAGGTATAATTGATAAAATATCAGCACACACCACGCTTTTGAGCCTCGTCTGCATTGGTATTCTCATAGGGACCCTGTTTCTGATTCCAACGTTATCGTCAAAAGCACGTCAATTTCTGAAGACCTTACGCGACACAGGTGTGCCACTCTTTCAGGAACCGTTTCGGCACCAGTGGTTGAACATCTTTGCAAGTCATATTTTTTTGTGGATATGTCAAGGGCTTGCCTTTTTTTTATTTGTCCGAAGTTTTGTTCCCACGGCATGGATGGATGCGGGCGTTCTCACCGCCTGCTTTGCTTTTGCATGGGTCATTGGGTTTTTAAGTTTCCTAACCCCGGGTGGTTTGGGAGTGCGAGAGGGGTTGCTGAGTCTGTTATTATCAAGTTACATGCCAGCACCGCAAGCAACCCTCGTCGCACTACTGTGTCGGGTTTGGATGTTGTCGGCGGAAATAGTTCTCGCGGGTGTTGCCTTTACTTTGAATAAACATGTGAAGAGATAACAAGAGATGTCATAAAATCGTAATCATACCACGATTGTTGATGGGTTCTCCATGCACGAGCATTATGGGTTTGACCCCAAATGCCTCCCAAAACTTTTCAGTCGGTGGGTGCTTGTGAAAAAAGAACGATGCGGACTTAGATGCAATAACCTATTCATCTTTGAAAAAGCGGATCGATACCAAGCCACGGCGGGATGTGTTTGTATTATACTACCATCATGAGTTCTCCATCAAAGCGATCGCACGGCTTCTGAACCGTTCTGAAGGCACCATCAAGACGCATCTGCGAAACGCGCGGCTCCAGCTGCAAGAACTTCTCACCCCTTATCTGAACA
>JAPPNJ010000228.1:49131-57870 GCA_028818705.1 Candidatus Poribacteria bacterium | reverse complement strand
AGACTGCCGCGCAGCTGCGTCTGTCATTTCTCGACCAGCCACACTGGGCAACCGGAGGAAGGCTGGGGAAGTTTTTCGTCGCGAGTGAACCGTTTGTTCTAACACCTGATGGCTTCCCAAAAATTTTCAGTGTCGTACGGGGTGATAAATTCCCGCACCCTGAAATCGGTATCGGTCTATGGCTGATTTCAAATGGTACCGTTGAAGCCGAAGATGCGGAACACCCTGGCAGACTGTTTAATCCATTAGATGAGGATCGTGACCACGGAGGTCGTTTTGCATTCGTTATTCCGAAATAAATCGGACATTGACATTGGGGCATCAGCCTACGAGAATGTATCAGGATAAAGACGGTGCTGCGTATTGGGATGGGAAAAATGAGGTCGGTGAACCTGGCGAGAAAGTACTTGGCAACCCCATTAAAACGCTCAAAATTTGTTAGTAGCAACTTGGGTTAATTTAGCTGTTATCACAAATATTCTCAAAAAAGGAACCTTTCTCAATGAAAACAACTCTATTCTCCGTATTAACAACCCTATTTATGACATCCCTATGTTTGCCACTCGGTTTCGCGCAAAACACTGTCCCTGAGAATTTGGTCCGGTTGGTCTACTTTCTACCGAACGATCGTCCTGCCCGCCCAGACAGAATAGAAGCACTTCAGCAGTTGATTAAAGACGCCCAAGAGTTTTTCGCTGATGAGATGGAACGTCACGGATTCGGGAGAAAAACCTTTACTATTGAAACCAATAAAAAGGGCAAACTCGTAGTGCACCATATTGATGGAAAGTTCACAGAGGACTATTATTATACAGGGCAAACCGATTTCAAAGTTTGGGAGGAAGTCTTTGAACACTTTGATGATCTTCAACACGTTTATTTTATTGCTATAGATCTCGGCAACAAATATCCTAACGGAGGAACAGCAGGTGGTTTAGGCGGAGTGAGTTTTCTCCCCTCAGGCGGGCACGCTCAATACAACGTCATTCCCGGAAAGATAGCATTTAGACATAGAGACGAGACACAGGGCGAAGAGGCTCTTGGAGGTTCCGCCTTAATTTCCACGCCCGATTCCAATTTTGAGAACAACAGAGGATTTCTGGGTGGGTTAGGTGTGACACTCCACGAACTTGGACATGCTTTTGGATTGGACCACGATTCCCGGGGAGATCGCAGATCCGATGTTGTAGGCGGGATCGGAGTTCACATGTCTAAGTGCGCTGCCGAGTGGTTATCTGTCAGCCGATTTTTTAATACGAAGCGAGTATCCCACAATAAGCCGGGAAAAATTGAACTTCTCTCTACACGGCCCCTTAGCCAGGATGTAATAAACTTCCGTTTCAAGGTAACAGATCTAGACGGGATTCACCAAGTTCAGTTGTTGGTGCCAGAAATACACGAAGGTACTGGTTGGGGCCCCTATAGCTTGTTCGACTGTAAGCGATTGAACGGGAAAACAGGCACGATCGAATCCGCTGTCAGAACAGCGGAAATTGTTGATAGAGTTACGCCTCAGATTATTGACGTGAACGGTAACATTACCTGGGCAACCTTTCTTATCCGGTTAGATGAGGTATTGTCTACCCGAAACCTCTTAGATATTAACGGGGATGGTGCCCTGAACAGTTCGGATTTGACACTCGTTGCCTCACATTTCGGACAACGCGGGGCAAATTCAGCGGATGTCAATCAAGATAGGGTTGTCAATATCAGCGATTTGCTCTTAGTTGCCGGAAACGTGTCTTCTGTGTCTCGTCAATTGGTCAAGGTTCTTTCTGTTGAAGATGTTCAGAATTGGCTAACCGATGCGAAGCAGCTTGAGATTGAAAATGAAGTGCAGCTAAAAGGGATTAGCTTTCTCGAACAGCTCGTAAAAGAAATAACCCTATCGTCAAAACCGATGGCGGCAGCAACAGAGCCACTCAAAGCGATCTTTGAAAGACACACGCGTCTTGTTTGGTCCGTTGCGTTTAGTCCTGATGGTCGCACGCTTGCCAGTGGCAGTTGGGACGGAACGATTCGATTGTGGAACACACATACGCCACAACACAAAACCGTTCTCTTAGGACATAGTGACGAGGTTATATCTATCGCTTTCAGTCCTGATGGTCGCACGCTTGCGAGTGGCAGTTGGGATAGAACGATTCGATTGTGGAACCCAAACACCGGAGAACTCAAAAGAACTCTCATAGGGCATACCGCAGGAGTTATATCCGTAGATTTTAGTCCTGACGGGCAGACGCTTGCCAGTGGGAGTGCAGATCAAACGATACATCTATGGAATTCACATACTGGGACACTCGAAAGAACTCTCACAGGACATACAAATCGGGTCACGGCGATAGCGTTTAGCCCGAATGGACAGACGCTTGCCAGTGGGAGTGAAGACCAAACTATTCGATTGTGGAACCCAAACACCGGAAAATTTAAAAGAATCCTCACAGGACATAAGCAGTCGGTTCAGTCAGTGGCATTTAGCCCTGACGGGCAGACGCTTGCCAGCGGGAGTCGGGATCGTACGGTTCGGTTATGGAACCCAAACACTGGTAAAGTAAAAAAAACGCTCACTGGTTATACGGATGGGATTATCCCTGTAGCCTTCAGTCCCGATGGCACGATGCTCGCGAGCGGGAATAACCGCGCGATTCGCCTGTGGAACACCCAAACAGAGAAATATGAAAACACGCTTGAAGGGCATACAGGTCATATTGTCTCTGTTGCTTTCAGTCCGGACAGTCGAACACTTGCCAGCGGGAGTGAGGATACAACGGTTCGTCTGTGGAATATCCAGATGCCAGATGAGCAGGATTCTAAAAATGTGGCTGATATCAACGAGGATGGGAAGGTGAATGCAACCGACTTGCTGTTGGTGGTAACACCACTCAGCAAAACGGGACAACCTCACCGGCGTGCCGATGTCAATGAAGATGGCACGGTTAACGTGGCAGACTTACTGCTTGTGATTAAAAACTTAGATGATCCGGTGGATGCTGCCGCACCTATGAGCAAAGATATAGCGGTTTCCTTAGATCCAGTAATACTGGAGGAACACCTAAACATTTTGCGTGTTGAAAGCGACGGCTCCCGTAAATATCAGCAAGCAATCGCTTTCCTCCAAAACTTATTAGCAGCAGCGCGTCCCGATAAAACCGAGCTGCTCGCCAACTACCCGAATCCATTCAATCCGGAGACTTGGATACCATATCGGTTGGCAAAACCTACGGAAGTCACCGTGTCTATCTATTCTGCTGGCGGGAAATTGGTCCGGATACTAACGTTGGGAAATCAGTCCGCAGGTATCTATGAATCTCGAAGCCGTGCCGCGTATTGGGATGGGCGGAATGAGCTCGGAGAACCTGTTGCAAGCGGGTTTTATTTTTATACGCTCACAGCCGACGATTTCACTGCTACACGCAAAATGCTCATTTTGAAATAGGAGGAAGCCGTGAAGGATGTTTTTAAGAAAAAACACAGCAGCTATAGTTTCCTGCTACTCACCATCGTTATCATCACTGCCCTCTCAGGTTGCGAGGCAAAGAACCCTATCTGCTCGGAGAATTACTGCCTCACGGGTGAAATATTCCACCGCGACGCACTGGGAAAAAGGAAGTTTAAAGAACTCCCAGCAAATGTCAGTGAACAGGACATTATTGATTTATGGACGGTTGAAGATGCTAAAGACTTTAAGCCTGTCACGGTTAGCGGTAAATTCGATTGGGACGTGCGCGGCACCGACTGGGAATACGAAGAAGATGGCACGGTTTACCTGAAAAAGGTTGTGCTCGAGTTCGAGAAAGATACAGGTAGACACGGAGAAAACAGGGTCATTCTGGTCCGTCTGAATAAGCATACGGTTCGCCGTTCTAAAGGTGTGTCATACGTCGATTGGAAAGGATTGGGTAAAGTGCGGCTTACAGCCCATATCGGCATCGCTACGTATCGGGGCAATATCATCGGTGCACCTACGAAGTAATGCTCACAATGCCTGTGATCGTGACCTGAATGCGGCAACTCGTCTTATGACGTTTATCATGCGCCGAATGCGTTTGTGGCGAGTAGCATCTATTTCTATACGCTCACGGCAGATGAGTTTGCTGCTACGAGAAAGATGCTCATTTTAAAATAGTTAGTGAAAAATCTTGCCTTGTAGGTAGGAGATGGATACTGAGGGTTCTACAGCTCCTATACCACTATTTAACCGACCCTCTGAAAGAAGGAAAGTTGACATGATAAATTTCTTAGAAGAAAGTAAAATCTATGTGTCCCTGGTGGCAGTGGCACTCATAATATCAATTACAGGTTGCGACTCTGGACAGAAAATGGCAGCCCATCTCACCCCAATTCTGCCGCCATCTGATGCTGTAGATCCCAACCTTGTCAGGGCAAATACGAGGTTCGGATTTAAGTTGCTCAACGAACTCCGAGAGACGGATACTTTGGCGTATAAAAATAAGAACACACTTATTTCCCCGTTCAGCGTCTCTATTGCCTTGGCGATGGCGCGCAATGGTGCAGCGGGTGAAACTGAACGAGCCATGAGAAATGCGTTGCAATTGCAAGCGTTAGATCCGCAGTTGCTCAATGTCAATTACGTGTTCTTGCAAAAGGCACTTCAGGCTCCTGATTCAAAGGTGACACTAAAGATTGCCAATTCGCTTTGGGGCGCCGAAGGTATTGAGTTCGATCCTGGTTTTCTGAATCGGAATCGTCAATTTTTGGATACAGAAATCTCGACGCTTGATTTCACAGATCCGAATAATGTTTCAACAATTAACGAGAGTGTGGCTGCGAACACCAACGGGGGAATTCCAAATATGATTCCGGCGATTGATCCGGCAACGGTCCTGTGCCTGATTTCCGGGATTTATTTCAAGGGAAGTTGGCAAGAAGAATTCGACGTATTGCAGACACGGGAGGAACCGTTCAATCATGCAGACGGTAGCATAACACCTGTCTCGATGATGCGCCGGACGGACTGGTACCCATACTATGCGGACGCAGACTTTCAGGCTGTGAGTCTGCCTTTCGGCGATGGTCAAATGGGTATGTATATTTTCCTGCCGTCTCGTAATACTAATCTCAAGACCTTCTTAGCAGGTTTAAGTGTTGAGAGTTGGGAGCAGTGGATGACGTCCTTCTTCCGTGAGGAAGTGTCGCTGGTCATGCCCAAATTCAAACTCGAATATGCAGCGGAACTTCGCAACGCATTAAGTCTACTGGGTATGGGCATTGCGTTCGACAGAGTTCGTGCGGATTTAAGCCGGACGCGGGTATCGCCGCAACGTCTGTATCTCAGTTATGTAAGTCATACAGCGATCGTTGAAGTCAACGAAGAAGGCACCGAAGCCGCCACAGGGACCTTTGTTTTTGCAGACGCTATAGCATTTGCAGAGGAGGCAGCGGAATCTATACCTCCTATTCCGTTTATTGTGGATAGACCCTTCTTTTTCGCGATTCGTGATAATCAGACAGGAACGGTGTTATTTATGGGCGTTGTTGTTGATCCATTATGGCAACAATTGCCGCCTCCAGAGCCAAACCCTCCTCGTATATTTCCACTACCCCCAGCACCAATTCCAGCGCCCTTAGATTGAAATTAAGGAGAACTATGAAAAGATTCTGCCTACTTTTTGTTATTTTGTTTACCTTCAGTTATTGGTTTAACATAGCATCAGCACAAGTCGTGAAGATACCAGACGCGAATTTAGCCAGTGCGGTGCGAGAGGCGTTGGGTTTAGCCCCAGATGCTCCTATCGCAAAACAGGCATTACAAAGTTTAACGAAATTAGACGTTTTAGGACAACCTGGGGTCGAGATAAGCAACCTTACTGGCTTAGAACACGCAACAGCGTTACAGTCCTTAGTCCTTGACCAGCATCAAATTAGCGACCTTTCCCTTCTCGCAGGATTGACAAAATTAGAGTACCTACAGATTGGGACAAATGAAATTAGCGACCTCTCCCCGCTGGCAAAGTTGACAAAATTAAAGTCCTTGTTTCTTGGGAGAAATAAAATTAGCGACATCACACCACTCGCAAACTTGACGAAACTCAGTCGCTTAGGACTTTGGAACAACCAGATTCGTGACATCACACCACTCGCAAACTTGACGCAGCTAACACAGTTATTCCTGGGTTCCAATCAAATCTCTAACATCACACCACTCGCAAACTTGACGCAGTTAGAGATATTAGCACTCTCTGGAAACCAGATTCGTGACATCACACCACTCGCAAACTTGACGCAGCTAAGGGAATTATACCTCGGCTTCAATCAAATCTCTGACATCACACCACTCGCGAATTTAACGCAACTCAGGTACTACTTAGGGTTAGAGGACAATCAAATCTCTGACATCACACCACTCACAAAGTTGGTAAATCTTCAAACGTTGAAACTCGCCGGAAATCCCGTACAGGATGCAACGCCGCTTGCTAAACTCATAAAACTCACTGACGTGGATATCAATATTCCGAACCAAATAATCGCTGGAGGGGTCATACCCGATCCATATTTAGCCAAGGCTGTGCGAACAGCACTGAACTTAACCAATATCCAACCCATCACGAAACAGGCAATGCAAAGATTAGAGATATTGCATTCTCAAAACAACCAGATAAGCGATCTCACTGGATTGGAATACGCAACACAACTAAGGGAGTTAGGGCTTGCCCATGGACAAATCCATGATATTTCTCCACTCGCAGGATTGACGCAGCTAACGCAGTTATACCTTCAAACTGGTTTTCTAGACGAAAGCCCACTTAGCGATATTTCTCCACTCGCAGAATTGACACAGCTAACCTCGTTGATTATTGGCTACAGTCAAATCAGTGATATTTCACCACTGGCGAACTTGACGCAGCTAACCAACTTAAATCTTCAGGGAAATGACATTAGTGACCTCTCGCCACTCGCAAACCTGACGCAGCTGGAGTCTTTATGGCTTGTTTACAATAGGATTCGTGACATTTCGCCACTGGCGAACTTGACGCGATTAAAGCGTTTAGGACTCTATAGTAATCAAATCAGTGAGGTTCTACCTCTCACAAAGTTGGTAGATCTTGAAGTGCTATCCCTTGGAAATAATCCGATTGAGGATGTTTCTCCGTTGGCTAAACTTCCAAAACTACGGGATGTGGATATTGAGATTCCTCAACCGCCACCAATATATTGGATAGACAGAGCAAAAGGTTACACCCAACTCAGTTTACCCGAAGGCGCCAAAGCCCGATTGGGAAAAGGATCACTTAGTGGTGGAAATAGAGGTATAGCATTTTCGCCTAATGGAGACAGCCTTGCTGTGGCGAGTGATATTGGTATTTGGATTTACGATGTCAAAACTCAGCGTGAACAGACGCTGATCACCGGTCACAAAGGTTCAGTTTTTTCTATATCATTTTCACCCGATGGGAGTCTTCTCGCTTCCGGGGCGCTGGATGGATCCGTTAAGTTATGGGATGTAGAGACAAACGAAAACATCGCCACCCTTGAAGAAGGATCTGTAGGGTACTCTTCCAAAGGAAGAGTACCTGTAGTGTTCTCTGCCGACGGTAGTTTTCTCGCCTCCGGAGGGTCGAGAAATACAATCAAATTGTGGGATGTAGTAACAAACAAAAATATCGCCACGCTAATAGGGCATACGGATTCGATTAACTGCGTCGCGTTTTCACCTGATGGGAGTCTTCTCGCCTCGGGGGCGTGGGATGGCACCGTCAAGTTATGGGATACAGCCCGAAAAAAAATATTCGCCACGCTGCAAACAGATGAATGGTTAATTTCTTCTGTTGCGTTTTCACCCGATGGCACAACTCTGGTATCGGGAGGACCGAGATCGGTGAAGCTGTGGGACATTAGGACGGGAGAAAATACCTTTACGTTTGAGGCATTGACAGGTGGACGCCAGTCTATAGCATTTTCGCCTTCCGGTAGAACGCTGGCTTATATCTCATTGATGAGTGTGAAACTTTGGGATGTAGGAACGAAAACAGAAATCGCTACGCTCTCAGGTGCTGGTGCGAATCTTTTCTCTGTAGCGTTTTCACCTGATGGCACAACTGTCGCTGCAGCATCATGGGATGACACGGTCTGGCTGTGGGATGTGCAGACAAGAAAGATCATTGCCATACTCGAAGGACATACAAGCTGGGTGACCTCTGTAGCGATTTCGCCGGACGGAACAACTTTGGCATCAGGTATGTATGGTTACCCATTCAACCTAAAACTTTGGAATATAGCAACGGGAGAAAACATTGCTACATTCGCAAGAAACCTGATTGGTGTTAGTTCTGTAGCTTACACTCCTGATGGTAAGAAACTTATTACAGGGGAGGCGCATCCGGTCCAAGTAGCAGGATCTTATGGTGGAACAGTTGACCTGTGGGATGTAGCAACACGACAAAATACCACTACATTTTTAGGACCTGTGGATTGGGTCTACAGTGTTGCTATAAGTCCCGACGGACAAGTAATCGCCAGTGGTGGTGGAAAGGATTATATGATTCGATTGTGGGATGCTCAAGATGGCACACATTTAAAAATCTTTAAAGGACATACGGCACGGGTCAGCAGTGTCGCTTTTAGTCCTGACAGCAACACCCTTGTGAGTGGAAGTTGGGACAGCACCATTCGTCTGTGGGATGTAGCCATAGGAGAGCACAAGGCAACACTTACTGGACATACAGGTTCAGTGAAAAGCGTCACCTTCAGTCCCGATGGACGCATGATCGCCAGTGGAAG
>JAPPNJ010000228.1:0-49031 GCA_028818705.1 Candidatus Poribacteria bacterium | reverse complement strand
TTCGGATGGCACTATCAAGTTGTGGAATGCTACCAATGGCACACTCTACAAAACCTTCGTAGATGGTACAGGACGCACGTGGCCCGGAGGCTTCAGCGTAGCGTTTTCCCCCAATAGTCGTACGCTTGCCAGTGGAAGTTCGGATGGCACTATCAAGTTGTGGAATGCTACCAATGGCACACTCTACAAAACCCTAACAGGGCATACAGGTGATGTTGAAAGCATCACTTTCAGTCCGAATGGCGAGACGCTTGCCAGTGGGAGTGCAGATGGCACAGTGCTTCTGTGGGCACTCACGTCTGCGACTCTCGAACCGGAAAAAACGAGAAAAATCACAACAGATATCAATGGCGATGGTGATGTGAACATCCAAGATTTGGTGTTGGTTGCCGCAAATCTCGGTAAAACTGGAGAGAATGAGGCAGATGTCAATGGGGATGGCACGGTTGATGTAAGGGATCTTGTCTTGGTTGCTGGCGCACTTGGAAAAGTTGTTGCCTCACCCTCTCTACACCCGCAACTTTTAGGAGCACTCTCCAGTACTGTTATTAAAGAGTGGCTATCCGAGGCAAAGCAACTAAACCTAACAGATTCAACGTCTCTAAGAGGTATCCTGTTCTTACAACGACTCCTTGCGATGTTGACCCCCAAAGAGACAGCACTGTTACCAAATTTCCCGAACCCGTTTAATCCTGAGACTTGGATACCCTACCAGTTAGCGGAACCCGCGGATGTCAGTCTTTCTATCTATGATGTCAAAGGATTGTTGGTTCGGAAGTTGAGGTTAGGACATCAGCCAGCCGGAGTATATCAGAGCAAGGTCCGTGCAGCCTATTGGGATGGACGAAATAAGTTAGGAGAACTTGTCGCAAGTGGTGTTTATTTCTATACGCTAACGGCAGGAAATTTTACTTCAACGCGGAAAATGCTCATTTTGAAATAGTGGACACATATAAAGTTAACAGATTGAGACGACAGTGATATTTTTCTATAAGATAAAGAAAATGCCATTTCTAATAAGAAGGAGTCTACAATGAAAGCAAGATCCATTTTTCTGATTTTACTGATTGTGTTCATCGCCTGCGACGATAGGCAGAAACCGATGAGGAATGTCATCAGAGCACCTGCCAGTACGGAAGTTGAAACATACTTAAGTACGGGAGTTGGAACATACTTAGTGCTTGACTCTGATAGCCCGCCGATATACTGGACAGAATATGATTTCCGATCCCGCCCTCATTCTGTAAAAATCCAGCGTTTAGATGGGACAAACCTACAAGACATTATCAGCGACTTTGCGCCTGATACTTTCGTCACTATACTTGCCGTAGATGTTGGGGCCGGTAAGATATATTACCATACCCAGAACCCCTCAGAGAATAAAGCCTATCGAGCAAACTTGGATGGCTCAAACATACAAATTCTCGTAGAAGCGAATGTAAGCCGTTTAGCGGTTCATGGTGGTAAGATATACTGGGCCGAATTTTATGGCAATTTCATTCATACTGTAAATCAGGATCTATCAAATTACGAAAAAATCGCTGCAGGCCCGAGTGTTGAGGCTATAGCCATAGATACTCAGAGCGACAAGATATATTGGGCTATCGACGATATAGAAAATCCCTCCCCTTTAGACTATCGTTACTTCAAGCGTAAAATCCAACGGGCGAACTTAGATGGATCAAACATACAAGATATCGTTACAGGATTGGACCTTCCTGACCATATGGCAGTAGATAGTCAGAAGGGTAAGATATACTGGGTAGATAGAATAACAGATAAAATCCAACGGGCGAACTTAGATGGATCGAACGTACAAGATATCGTTATCTTACCGGAACAAAGCTCGACCTCTATTAGCTTAGATGTTCAGAGAGGTAAGATATATTGGGCAGGTTGGACCAACATCGGACTGGAAATCTACCGAGCGAACTTAGATGGATCAAACATACAAACTGTCGTCCATGCAGGTACACCCAACGCGAAATTTTCTGGAAATTCCTTCCACGTTGTCCCTCCTCATGATAAGCTGTGAGTCTGCCTTTCGGCGATGGTCAAATGGGTATATATATTTTCCTACCGTCCCGCAATACCGATCTGGATACCTTCTTGGAAGGTTTAAATGTTCAGAGTAAGGAGAACTATGAAAAGATTTTGGACCCTTTTTGTTATTTTATTTACCTTTAGTTATTGGTTTAACGTAGCATCAGTACAGAGTGGGGTGAAGATTGTAAAAATACCGGATGCGAATTTAGCGGCACAATTGCGAAAGGCGTTAGGTTTAGGACCAAAAGCGCAGATCACAAAACGGGCGCTGGCAGAATTAACAACGCTTGATGCTGCAAGAGATCAGAAAGATGAACTTGACTTCCCTATAAGCGACCTGACTGGATTGGAACATGCGACACAGTTAGAGGAGTTGGACCTTTGGCAGCATCAGGAAATCCGTGACATCTCACCACTGGCAGGCTTGACGCAGTTAAAGAAGTTAACACTCGGAAGCAACGCTATCCGTGATATTTCACCACTAACTGGTTTGACGGAGTTGCGCGAGTTACATCTTGGTGGTAATCAAATCAGTGATATTTCACCGCTGGCTGGACTGACCCAATTATGGAACTTAGCACTCTATAGAAATCAAATCCGCGATATCTCGCCCCTCGCGGGACTGACGCAACTTAGTATATTACATCTCGCTGAGAATCAAATCAGGGACATCTCACCGCTGGCTGGACTGATTCAGTTAAGAGATTTAGGATTCTTAGGTCTTGGTGAGAATCAAATTAGTGATATTTCACCGCTCGCAGGCTTAACGCAGTTAGAGAAGTTGGGTCTGGAGAACAACCACATTCGTGATGTGTCCCCGCTTGTGGGGTTGGTAAATCTTAGAAAGTTAGCACTCGCTGGCAATCCTATTAGGGATGCATCACCGCTTGCTAACCTCACCAGACTTGTTGAAGTAGATATTGATATTCCTAATCAAGTGAGAGCTGGAGGCGTTATACCCGACCGGCACTTAGCCGGAGCCGTGCGGGCAGCTTTGGGTTTACCCAACACTGAACCTATTACAAAACAGAAATTGCGGGGATTAAAGACATTAATAGTTGCTCTCAACGACCAAGTCAGCAGCCTCGCCGGCTTGGAGCATGCCACGCAGTTGGAAATGTTAATTTTAAACAGGAGTCAAATTAGTGGCGACATCTCCGTAATCGCAAACCTCACACGGTTGAATTACTTGCACCTGGGAGACAGTCAAATCAGTGATATTTCGCCACTGGCGAACTTGACGCAGCTAATCAACTTAAATCTTCAGGGAAATGATATTAGTGACCTCTCGCCACTCGCAAACCTGACGCAGCTGGAGTCTTTATGGCTTGTTTACAATAGGATTCGTGACATTTCGCCACTGGCGAACTTGACGCGATTAAAGCGTTTAGGACTCTATAATAATCAAATCAGTGACGTTCTGCCTCTCACAAAGTTGGTAGATCTTGAAGTGCTATCCCTTGGAAATAATCCCATTGAGTATGGAAATAATCCCATTGAGAATGCTTCTCCGTTGGCTAAGCTTCCAAAACTATGGGATGTGGATATTGAGATTCCTCAACCGCCACCAATAGGTACATTAGATCAGCCACCAATATATTGGATAGACAGAACAAGTGGTAGGCTCTATCACCATACAGGCACCGAAGTGGAATACCTTGTCTCCGGCATACGGCAGGCGACAGGTCTCGCCGTCGATACAACGGCTGGAAAGATTTATTGGACGGAGCAAACAGGTGTAGGTGTAGGAAAGGTCAAGCGTGCAAATCTCAATGGTTCAAACGTTAGGACCCTTGCAAGATTGCGGAGTGTGCCCAGTGGTATTGCTGTGGACAGTATTGGAAAAAAACTCTATTGGGCAAATTCACGCGGTCGAATCCAGCGTGCGAATCTCAACGGGAAGCAGATCCGAACCCTCATTAAAAACCTCGATTATCCATCGAATATCGCCTTGGATGTCGCAGGTGGCAAGTTGTATTGGACAGAGCGGTCGAGACACATTCGGTGCGCAAACTTGGATGGCTCGGATGTCCAAGGTGTAGCGAGCAGTCTCGGAAGATTAGGCAGTATTGCCGTATTTGAGGATAGGTTGTATTGGACGGAGCGAACGAGCGAGAAACGCGGTAAAATCCGACGCGCTGACCTCAAGAGTTTAAACGTTAGAACGCTCACCACATTACAGAGTGTTCCGATTAGTATTGCTGTTGACTCAGGGGGCCGCAAGCTCTACTGGACGAACTCGCGTGGAAAAATCCAGCGTGCGAATCTTAATGGCAGAAGCATTCAAACGCTTGTGACGGCACTAAGAACACCGGGCAGAATCGCCTTGGGAACAGTTATATCGCCGGCCCCTCGGACTGCTATATCGGTTGAAAGCCTTCCCGGCGAAACGGCGCTTTTTTCCAACTATCCAAACCCATTCAATCCAGAGACATGGATACCGTATCAACTGGCGACACCTACAGAGGTCACCATTATCATTTACGGTGTAGACGGACAGATTGTTCGGATGTTGGCGTTGGGACATCAGCCTGCCGGAATGTATCACAGCAAAAGTCGTGCAGCATATTGGGATGGACGCAACAAGGTTGGTGAACCCGTGGCGAGTGGGGTGTATTTCTATACGCTAACAGCCGATGACTTTACCGCGACGCGGAAGATGCTTATTTTGAAATAGTAGACACAGCGGACTGGATTACTCCCTTAACCCTATAGACTTCAGAAAATTTTGCTTGACGTTGCGCGATGCTTATGCTAAATTAATTTTGCCTGTTCAATACAGGCACTAACGGAAAAACGCGATCAACTAATTCAGACAAATCCTACACAGGAGACTTGTAAAGATGATAAAGAATTGGACAATGCTACTCATTCTGGCGGTGCTGGGAACTGTGTTAATACCGCTCCACAGTTTCGCCGCGGTTGACAGTGCGACGGCTGTTGGTGTTTGGCTCTTCGACGACGGCGATGTTAGCGACTCCAGTGGTAACGGGAACGATGGTGAGCTTATGAACGGCGCAGAAGTTACTGACGGGGGCAAGTGGGGAATGGCTCTCAGCCTTGATGGTGACGATGACTATGTCAATGTTGGCAGTTCAGATACTTTAGAAAGCACCGCCGCAGAATACACTGGTGTTGCGTGGGTGAAACTGCAAAGAAAAGGCGACCCCCACGGTGGATGTTGTGCCGACGACCAGATGGTTATTGCCTTTACGACAAATTGGAATAATATTTTGAACGTCTTTGGTCCCGGTAGAGGTGGGAATCAAGGGAAAGTCGAAGTGGGTAGCCGTGAGTTGAATCCGCGTTGGCTCTTTGGACCTACCGCTGTTAATGACGATGCATGGCATCACCTTGCTTTCACCTATGACGGCGCAAAGAAAATTCTCTATATTGACGGTGAGGTTGACATTGATCAGGATACCACTAATGATTTCGGTGTTACAGGTGCTGATGTTCATTTAGGTGGAACACCGGGTGATAGAATCGCATTAGGGTTAATGGATGAGATGGCGATTTTCAATGTCCCGCTTGAACAAGCTGATATCCAAAATATAATGAACGATGGGCTCGGTTCTGTGCTCGGTTTAACACCCGTTACGCCGCTCGATCGTCTAACGACGACGTGGGCAAACATTAAGGCACAATAATTACGCTGCCTCTAACAGTAGTGGGCGGAGTTAAAACTTCGCCCCTCCACACACCATTCCTTAAGCCCATGACACCCTTCAAATGCCTCCTCTTGCTTCTCATATTTTTCCAAACTTCGCTAATATTTGCGGCATCCAGATACAACCCCGAAGCAGTGCGATTATATGATGTAGGTTTGCGTGCGCTCACGCATGGAGAACAGGAGCAAGCACAAGCCGCTTTAGAAGAAGCGGTTGCTTTAGACGCTTCGTTGTCGGATGCGCATTGTGTCTTGGGACTGATTTATAACGGATTCGAGAAATTTCACGACGCAGCCGAGGCGTTTCAGCGCGCCACGTTGGCTGATGAAACTTATATTGAGGCATACTGTGAACTCGGTGATGTCTTACTAATTCAGTTAGGTGAATTAGCAAAGGCAAAAGTTGCTCTACAGAAAGCACTAACAATGGATGCAGACCATGCCCGTGCCCGTACTTTGTTAGGTATCGCATATTTCCGTGAAAATCTAATTGACGCTGCAATCCATGAACTCCAACACGCCGTTAAACTGGATCCTAACTCAGAAATAGCACTTCATACACTTGGTACTGCGTTCCTTCAAAAGGAAGCGTGGACATCCGCCATTGACACACTAAAGAAGCTGATTGAAATCGCTCCTTTTCATGCAAAAGCATATTTTAGTTTAGGAACTGCCTATCGGCGTATTGGAGAAATAGAAGCAGCACACGAAAATTTACAGCGGTTTGAAATCCTCTCCGTTGAAGAGGAACAGTTGACACATCTCAGACGATTTGTGCGCCAAGCGCCTACGAATGCAGAGGCGTGGTATCGACTCGGTAGGCTCCAACTGAAGCGGCAGCTATGGGATGAGGCAACGGAATCACTGGAACGTTACGTTGCGCTTGCACCGCAAGAGACTCGAGGATACGAAACACTCGGGTATGCTCACTTTCAACAACAGCACTACAAACAAGCCGTGGCAATGTACCAGAAAGCAACTCAGCAGAAACCGAATGTCGCAACGTATCGCAACAGTTTAGCCGGTGCTTATTTGATGTTAGAACAGTATCCCGAAGCGATTCAACAGTATCAGACCGCTATCCGTTTAAAGCCTTCGGAACCGCGTTTTTATTTAAACCTATCTAAAGCTTATGAACTTTCCGGTGCACAGACAGAAGCCGAGAAAATCTATCGAGAATATGAACGACTTGTATCAGCATCGAAGTAAACGGACTTTACTCGCATTATGCTTGTTGCTTTACGTCATGTTTGGGCACACCCCTCGCGTATTAGCGGCATCTGATCTCTGTCTGATTCCTGCTGGCATCTTCACTATGGGAAGTGATGAAGAGCTGCCTAATGAAGCACCTGCACATACAATCTATCTGGATGCCTATTATATCGGTAAGACGGAAGTAACCAACGCCGAATATTATCTATTTTGGGTTGAAAATGGCGGGGCAGGTAGCGAGCATACACCCATCAGTTATGGTGATGCGTTCGGCACGTGGCCCGATCTTGCAAAATCAAAGCCAGATCACCCAGTCATCGGTGTTTCATGGCATTCTGCTACCGCTTATGCGACGTGGCGAGGTATGCGGCTACCCACTGAAGCAGAATGGGAGAAAGCAGCACGCGGAACGAACGGTCGGCAGTGGCCCTGGGGGAATACTTTTAGACGACGTATCAAAGGTAAAACGACTCACGCTAACGTTTGGAATCAATCAGGTGGGCGTTTGCAACCGGTTGCCTCTTATCCGACAGGAGCAAGCCCGTACGGTCCCCAGGATATGGCAGGTAATGTCTGGGAGTGGGTAGCCGATTGGTACTCCGAAACATTCTACCACCACAGTCCTGATCGCAATCCGAAAGGACCTGCGGTTGGCAGTCGGCGTGTTGTGAAAGGTGGTTCCTGGCTGAACGGTGAGATGCTGGCGAGATGTTCAACCCGAATCGGTCAATATCCAAAAATCGGGACCAGTTTTATCGGATTTCGCCTCGCCAAAGATGCTGCACTTTTACATGAAAAATAAGAACATATCTATTTTCATAATATTTCTCGTAGGCACCGTGCCGTTGTTGTCATCTGCAGCGGTTCAATTCGTTGATGTAACTGCGGAGGCGGGGATTAATTTTCGACATATCAACGGTGCTGAAGGTGCGTATCATCTGCCTGAGACACTCGGGGCTGGTGGTGCGTTTTTCGATGCAGACAACGATGGTTACCTTGACATCTACCTCGTCAACAGTGGGTATTGGGACAAATCGTCTTCGGTGGAAAAGGCACTTAGTGTACTCTACCGGAACAACGGCAATGGTACATTCGCTGACATCACAACAACGGCGGGGGTTGGTAACCGAGGCAATTACGGACAGGGAGCGGCGTGTGCCGATTACAACAACGACGGCGATGTTGATCTTTATGTCACTAATTTCGGGGTAAATGTGCTTTACCGTAACAACGGCGACGGCACATTTACGGATGTCACACGCGTTGCTGGTGTAGGCGATTCGGGTTGGAGTAGCAGCGCGACTTTTCTCGATTACAACCGCGACGGACATCTTGATCTGTTCGTTGTCAATTACCTTGTATATTCGATTGATGTTCCCTATCTGCCATGCGGCGAAGGCGAAACCGAGACCTATTGCCATCCCTCCCTCTTTGAGGGTGCTCCTGATAGGCTCTATCGTAATAACGGTGATGGCACATTTACCGATGTCAGTCAAGAAGCCGGTGTGGGTGGTATTGGTGGCATGTTTCACGGAAAAGGATTGGGTGTTGTCTCAGCGGATTTCAACAACGATGGTGCCCCGGATCTCTACGTTGCAAATGATGACACTCGCAACGATTTTTTCTATAACAACGGTGATGGAACGTTCAGCGAGATTTCGCTGCTTGCGGGATGTGCCTACAGTTTCGACGGTATCGCACAAGCGGGTATGGGCGTTGCCGTTGACGACTACAACGGTGACGGATGGATAGATATTTTCGTCACGAACCTTTCCTATGAAACCAATGCGCTCTATCGTAACAATGGGGACGGGACGTTTACCGATGTTATTTATGAATCGCATCTCGGTAAAGAGAGTTTTCACTTTGTCGGATTCGGTACTGGTTTTTTGGATGCTGATAATGACGGCTGGCGTGACATCTTCATTGCGAATGGGCATATTATTGACAATATTGAAGACACGCACGATGTGCTGACCTACCGCCAACCCAATCAGCTTTTCCGCAATAGAGGAGATAACACTTTCCGAGAAATCTCCAAGGATGCGGGTGACTATTTTCAGCGTGCTGCGGTAAGCCGAGGTGCACTCTTCGGCGATTATGATAACGATGGCGATGTCGATTTGCTTGTTACGCAATCGAACGCCCCTGTAACTTTATTGCGAAACGAGAGCCCGACCCAACACAATTGGATACGTATCAAAACGGCTGGTGTTATAAGCAATCAAGACGGCATTGGGACGCGCGTAATTTTAACAGCGGGTGGACACACACAGATACAAGAGGTTAATCCCGCTGCGAGTTATCTGTCCAGTCATGACGCCCGACTCCACTTTGGATTAGGGACACACGCTATTGTTGATAGACTTGAGGTTCGGTGGCAGAGCGGTGTTGTGCAGGTTTTTGAAAATTTGATCGTAAATCAGGAACATGTTATTGCTGAGTTTTCGGATACACCTGAAGGCGCACTTTTCAGAGGCGTGTGGACAGACGATATTGCAACGCTCCGTAACTCGAACATAGATGTTAATATTAAAGATGAACGTGGTAGAACTCCGTTGCACATCGCTGTTGAAAACGGATACGAAGATGTAACGATGTTTCTGGTTGAAAAGGGCGCGGAAGTAAATATAGCAGATGCCAACGGCAATACACCCCTAATTTTAATTATCCACCAAACTGGGAATCTCGAGATAATCAGGCGATTGCTTGAAAAAGGGGCAAGAATAAACACTCAAAATCGTACTGGTGAAACAGCGTTGATGTATGCTGCGTGGCGAGGGCACTTGGAGATTGTTCAACTGCTCCTTGAGAATCGTGCCGATGTCTCCCTAAAAAATAGGCAAGGCGACACAGCGTTGGGGCTTGCAGAATCGAAGGGACATTTGGAGATTGTGCAGATGCTCCGATTAGCAACTGAATAGATGGACAACATATAGAGGAAACTACCGGAGAACGAAATGCCTACTGCTTTAACCCGCGGTGTTACCCTAAAATCGGTTATAATATCGCTCATCCTTATCCCGGTCAACTGTTATTGGATTATGTATACGGAAATGGTCTGGTGGGGACTTTTTCCGACAACAATGTCCTTGTTCTTCAATGCCGTTTTCTTTTTATTCCTAATTACCCTCCTCAACCTAATCGTCCGTCGTATAAAGCAGGGGTGGGCACTAACACATGGAGAACTCCTCGTTATCTATGTGATGCTTTGTATGGCGAGCGCTATAGCATCACACGACCACACACAAGTGTTGATCCCGATGATTGGACATGTTTTCTGGTACGATACGCCTGAAAACGAATGGCGAGAACTTCTTCACCGATATATGCCAACGTGGGGCACTGTTCAAGATAAGGGTATATTGGAAGGATTTTACGAAGGACAAACAACACTTTATCGTGCGGAGGTCCTACAAGCGTGGCTCGGTCCAACGCTGTGGTGGACGAGTTTCATTTTAGTGCTTGTGTTCGTGATGTTGTGCATTAACGTTGTGTTGCGCAAGCAGTGGACCGAACGCGAAAAACTTGCCTATCCAATCATCCAACTGCCGTTAGAAATGACACGGGATAGCGGTGCGAACTTCTACCGGGGTCGGGTATTTTGGACCGCCTTCATTCTTGTATCCCTTCTTAATCTTTTCAATGGTTTCAGTTATCTCTTTCCGACGATTCCGATTATTGGCGTCCGGTTTCGGAATATTAGCCACTTTTTCACTGATAAACCGTGGAATGCTATCGGCTGGACGCCGTTTTCTATCTATCCCTTCGTTATTGGACTCGGGTTCTTTATGCCGCTGGATTTGTCTTTTTCCTGCTGGTTCTTCTATCTGTTCCGCAAGATGCAACGGGTTGCTGGTGCAATTATTGGGGTTCGAGGGTTACCCGGTTTTCCGTATGACCGACAGCAGTCATTAGGTGCGTATCTTGGACTGGCAATTTTCGCAATATGGGCGAGTCGAAAATATCTTGCAGAGGTTTTCAAGCAGATAGTAACAGGACGCTCAAGCCTTGATGAATCGGTTGAACCGATGCGATACCGGACTGCTATTGCAGGTATTGTGTTAGGGTGCATCTATCTTATAGCGTTTTCTGTGAAGATAGGCATTAGCATTTCGCTCGGTATTGCCTTTTTTGCGATGTATTTTGCGCTGTCAACGGGTATTACACGGATGCGCGTGGAATCCGGTGCGCCAGCACACGATCTCCACTTTATGGGACCTGATTATGCCTTACCGACGATTCTTGGCTCACGTGGCATGGGTGGTTCCAATCTTACGGCATTGTCCTTCCTATTTTTCTTTAATCGTGCACACCGTAGCCATCCGATGCCGCATCAGTTGGAAGGATTTCAACTCGCCTCACGGGCACGCTTTAACCCTAAACCGTTAGTGTGGGTAATGCTCTTGGCAGTAGTAGTAGGTTCAATCGGCTCTTTCTGGGCATATTTGCACGATGTGTATCACTTTGGAGCAGCGGGAGGGTTTGCCCGACATCCCTTTGAGAGGCTACAAAAACAGTTAAATTTCCCGATGGGACCCAATATCCCAGAAGTTACCTCTATGGGTATCGGTATGGGATTCACATTCCTTCTAATGTTTTTACGGATGCGTTTCTTTTGGTGGCCCTTCCACGCTGTCGGTTATGCCGTTTCTGGCGCAGCGGATTGGTGTATGAATTGGCTCTGGATTTCGCTTGTGATTAGTACTCTCGCAAAATGGATCATTATAAAACAGGGTGGGTTGCAGTTGCATCGGAAAGCGGTACCCTTCTTCCTCGGATTAATTCTCGGTGAGTTTGTGGCGGGGAGCCTGTGGAGTTTTTACGGAATGGCGACAGAGACACGGATATTTCCGTTTAAGGATTGGTAGTTCACCTCATCTCGTTGGGCGAGGATGGCTTCTGCTTTGTGCCTCGCCCTTTCTCTATTAACCCATCTCGGATGTGAAGCAATTCAAGCAGCGTTTAAACGATAATGAAACCCATTATCTTAAAAATTACTGATAATGAAACCCATTATCACTATTTTCTTTGCCTAAGTAATGATATTGGCGATAACTGGTAGGCAACCTTCTGCTTGATTTATCTTCCAGTTTTGTATAAATTGTAATTATTGATTTTGATATTGTAGGAGGATGAAAAATGTTAGCCGTTAAAGAACTTGGACATGTTGGTCTTTACTGCACCGATGTAGAGAAATCTCTGGACTTCTATACCCGTATTCTCGGTCTCACTGTCACCGATGCCCACCCAGAAGGACACATTATCTTCTTGAGTGCGCAACCCGAATCGGAACACCACGAACTGGCGCTATGCCCCGGCAGAGATGTGCCGCGGGGAGCAAAGGTCGTCCAACAGGTATCTTTTATTGTTGAGAATCTCGCGGATTTAAAGCAGTTCCATACACTCCTGAAGTCGGAAGGGGTAAGGATACGGAGTGTGGTGAACCACGGTATTTCCCTGGCGATCTACTTCTATGATCCAGATGAGAATGTCGTTGAGGTCTACGCTAAGACCCCGTACAAGGTGCCACAACCGTATTCAGAGGACGTGAACCTTGATCTGGACGATGAGGAACTGATGCGAATTGCAGAGACCGGATTTTCTAATGGAGACACCCAGTAATATAAGAAAAAAGGGCGAGGCACCAAAGCCGAAGCCATCCTCGCCTAACAGGGTAATGGATCAGTTAAGAACTAATGGAGACACTCAGTAAGATAAAAAAAGGGCGAGGCACAGAGACCTCGCCCAACGGGGTGATGGATCAGTTAAAAAATTAAGAGAGTCCTTGTAAACTACCGGTGCTATCGCCTAATTGTGCGAGATCGACTTCCATACGATTGAGCATTGACAGCCAAAGGTTATTGAGTGGCGTCTCTTTCGGATAGCGGATATGCCGACCGCTCTGGATTGTACCACAACCGTTGCCCGCGAGTAAGATGGGGAGATCGTGGTGGCTATGTCGGTTGCCATCTGCGTTTCCACTACCGTATAAAATCATCGAATGATCCAGTAGCGAACCGTCGCCTTCAGATGTAGCGTCAAGTTTTTCCAGGAAGTACGCCAATTGTTCACTATGGTAGATATCAATCCGCCGGATTTTTTCTATCTTCTCTTCATCGCCGCTATGATGCGATAAGTAATGGTGTCCATCAGTAACATTAACGGACGGATACTTCTTGTTGCTCCCTTCATTTGCCAAAACAAAGGTCGTAATACGGGTTACATCCGCTTGAAATGCAAGTACAATCAGGTCCATCATGAGACGCAGATGCTCCTGATAATCTGCGGGGACCTCCTCTGGAACAAGGTAGTCGGGTGTTTGGACCGGTGGATGCTTTTCAGCCGCATCAATTCTCAGTTCAATATCCCGAATAGCGGAGAAGTACTCGTCGAGTTTACGGACGTCGTTTCCACCGACCTGCCGAATTAAGTCTTTTGAATCCTGCCTCACGAAATCAAGGATACTTTTTCGCTGCTGATCCCGTTCTGCCCGTTCCGCGTCTGGCAGTGTAGAAAACAGTCGTTCAAAAGCGGCTTTTGGATTGATTTCATTGGGAAGCGGCTGTGTAGCAGAGCGCCACGAGAGAGATGACGAATAGACACAGCTATAGCCAGAATCGCAATTCCCGGATCTTCTCCCCGGATCGATTCCGAGTTCTAAGGAAGGCAGTCGGGTTCGGTTTCCGATACGCATAGCGGCTGCCTGATCAACTGAAATTCCCGCCTGAATGTTGGCACCATCGGTTTTACGAGGTTGGGCACCAGTGAGGAAAGCCGACATTGCACGTGCGTGATCACCGCCACCATCGCCGTTGTGACGCGCTTTATCCGCTGTTAGACCGCTTAGGACCAACATTTTGTCCTTTACGCTCTCTAACGGTTTCAGGATTTCTGGGAGTTCATAGGCAGCACCCATTTGCTTCGGTATCCAGTCTTCCATGATTTTTCCGTTAGGTACATAAAGAAATGCCATCCGATTCGGAACCGTCCCTTGTGCTAATCCACCCACCGGGGCATTTGCCCACGATGTAATGGGTCCCATTACATCCAGCCACGGTAGGGCAATACTGACCCCCAGACCGCGTAGGAATGTTCGACGTGAAAGTTGCTTTGAAGTGCTCATAATCCTTCGTCAACTCCTCACAGTTAAAGCAGCAGAAATTGGTGAAAAGCCGCTGCTGTTACTGTCTGATTTCTCGTTTCATAACGCCTATAACATAATTGGTGGTTCATTATTCCAAATGTTAGGATATGCGACCCCCGTAGGGGCGAGGTCCCCTCGCCCTCTATCAAATCTTCTGTACGTTCATATTACGGGTTGGGAGACCTAGGGGAAATACCCAAGCAAAAACACCCCTACGAGAAATATTTATGCACCACCCTCAATTATATCTTACTTTTTATCACTTGTCAAGTGTTTATGGCGTGTTTATTTAGAAGTACGGTACCCCTTGTGCTTCAACATAAACTGAGTAGAGAGATTGACTACCTGCCATAAAGAGTCTGTTTCGTTTCACTCCGCCGAAACAGATGTTTGCACAAATTTCTGGCAGATGAATTTTACCGATAAGCGTTCCATCTGGTGCGAAGATATGCACACCGTCGTAGCCTTCACCAACCCAACCTGTACCTGCCCACAGGTTGCCATCAATGTCGCATCGCAGACCGTCGGCAGCACCGGGTGTCATATCAGCGAATACCTGTTTATTACTTAACCGTTCACCGTTGACGACATCATAAACAACGATGTTTTGGGGGGAACCGGTATCAGCAATATAGAGTTTATCGTAATTGGGTGAAAAACAGAGACCGTTTGGTCTTTCGATTTCCTCTGTTGCAACGGTTGCTTCGCCGGTGTCCGGATTTAGACGATAAACGGAAGTCGGCAATTCAAATTCGGCTTTATGTCCTTCATAATTTTTGAGAATGCCGTATCCTGGATCGGTAAACCAGATGTGATCGTCAGGATGGACGACAGCATCGTTCGGTGCGTTAAATCGTTTTCCGCCAAAGTTGTCTATTAGGACAGTAACAGTTCCGTCATATTCGGTGCGTGTGACACGCCGCGTGCCGTGTTCACAACTGATGAGTCTACCTTGCCGATCGCGTGTGTGACCGTTGGTATAATTAGAAGGTTTTCGGTATACGCTCACCAGACCAGTGGCTTCCTGCCATTTCAAAATACAGTTGTTTGGAATGTCGCTCCAGAGCAAGTAACCGCCATCGCCGAACCAGACGGGGCCTTCCGACCAGCGTGCCCCCGTCCACAATCGTTCGACAACAGCATTTCCAATTTTGTATTTTGCGAAACGCGGGTCAACGACTTCAACCGCTGGGTCGGGGTAACGGGTAATCATTTTCCCACCTATGGAGGTGTCCGCCCAAGCTGCAACCGAACTTATCGCTCCCAGCCATGGTAGCGCAGCACTAACCCCTAAACCGTTTAAAAATGTTCGCCGTGAAAGTTGTTTTGATGTGCTCATGAGCGTCTCCGATGTTTGATGTTCAATTTGTGCCGCGGCATAAACGGAACGGATCACTTTTGACAATTTCTGTAATCAGTACAGAACTTCTGTAGCCTCTGGATTCAAGTTGTGCGACGATATACGCAATGGTCGGTCTGTCGTAGTATTCCAATCCTCTGCCTAAAGCATAAGTCAACATCTTTTCTGTCAAACAACGCACAAATTGATGCTTTCTATCCATAACGACTTGTTTCAGGTCTGTTATACCGTGAACTATTGTTCCATCTGGCAATTCAGCGGTTACATCAAGCTTCGATCCGCCAGATTTAGTACGAAAAGCGCCGATTGGATTATAATTTTCCAGAGCAAATCCGATAGGATCCATTTTGGCATGGCAGTTAGCGCAAGCCGGATCTGCTCGGTGTTGCTCAAGGCGTTCACGCAGCGTACTTCCGCTAACAACTTCACCTTCCTCCTCTATCTCCGGCACATCTGGTGGTGGCGGCGGTGGTGGTGTCCCAAGTACCTGCTCCAGCACCCAGCGCCCCCTTTTAACGGGTGAAGTGCGTTTTGGATTAGAAGTCACCGTCAAGACGCTGGCATGGGTCAGTATACCACCGCGTATGGCACTTTGCAAATTAACTCGGCGAAATTCCCAACCCTTAATAGCTTCGCCGCCGGGTACATTTTTTTTCCCTCCCAGCCAGTTTCCTTGCGTATCAGCAATACCGTAATGATTCGCTAAGCGGAAATTGAGAAAAGTATAATCCGCATCAATCAATTCAAGTACACTCCGGTCTTCACGAAAAATTGAATCGACAAAAAGTTCTGTCTCCTTTAGCATCGCGGCACGTAAAGCACCAGTAAATGACGGAAATTGCTCAAGATCAGGTTCAGCTGTAGTCAGTCGTTGAATTTGTAGCCACTGAGTTCCAAAGTTACTTCCCAATTCTATTGCTTTCGGATCTGCCAGCATCCGTTTAACCTGTGCCTCAAGGTTGACAGTCAGTTGGTTTTTCTCAGCGAGCTCAAGAAGTTCGTCGTCCGGCATGCTGCTCCACAAGAAGTAGGAGAGCCGTGAGGCGAGATGAAATTCATCAATCGGGTATGGTTCAGTCGTTTGTGGACGGTCATCTAACTCCAATCGAAACAGGAATTTGGGCGAACAGAGAACAACTTTAATTGCCTGTTGGATACACGCTTCCCACTCCATACCTTCTGCCTGGATTGTTGCTACGAACTGTGCGAGTTCCTCGACTTCATCTTGCGTAGGTGGACGGCGATATGCCCGACGAAGCAAGCGACTCAAGACTTCCCGAGTCTGTTCTGATTGAGGAGTGTCCGGTGTGCATGCCAAAATCTTGAAGTGAGAATCAGGTCTGGTCTCCAATGGACCTTCTGACCAGAGCACGCGAATCTGAAGTTTGGCGTGTAGTTCACCTTCTTTGGGCTTCAGCATCGCAATCCCGACGTTTTCAACGTTTGGAATACCGGTAATAAGGAATTCAATCCGCTGGTTTTCTTCGGGACTGCGAGCGGTAATCTCAAAAGCCTTCAAAACTTTGATATTATTATCTGCCGTCGGATCTACCCCCACTAAACGTGTAAGTTTCTCCGGTGGAGTTACGTTCTCTAATTCGTCGCCTTGAATGAATAAAACGACCTCTACGGGGGTGTCACTCTCCGTCTCAGCATAGAGTGTTGCGCGGAAGATAATTTCTGCGTCGGGTGTTATTTTGAATTTGTCTGCGCTTGTTGTAAAGGGGCCTGTTTTCCACGCCTCTGTGGCGATTGGATCGAGCAGTCGGTAGCGTTCATCAGGAACATCGTCGTGGCGTGGCTCAAGAAATTTACCATTCTGGTAGCGTTTAGTTGGTGGGAGTGGATCCAGCACGATTACACGCGTAGCGATTGCTTCTGCGGCTTCGAGGTAGCGTTCCATCAAAAGTGGGGACACCGTAAGCACATCACCGATATTATCAAAGCCGTAGCCTATATCGTCTGCGGGAAAATTTTCAGTAGGGTTGAAATCGGCACCGAGCAGGTCTCGAACGGTGTTTTTGTACTCAACCCTATTGAGTCGACGGACAGTGATGCGTCCAGGGTCAGGTTTCGCCGTGAGATCTGCGTGTTCAAAGATTGATTCAATGTGTGATACAAACGCTTCTGAAGCCTCCATCGACGGCTGTTCACCTTCTGGTGGTGGCATTTGACCTGTCGTTACCATGTCCAGAACCCGTTCCCAGATATCGCGATGCTTGATTAAGGAATGGTTATCTGCAAATGCGTCCAAAGAGAGTTCGGCAGCGGGTTGGTCCCCAGCGTGACAACTGAAACAGTACTGTTCCAAGAATAGTGCGCCATTTTGTGAAAAGTCAGAAGTGTTCTGTTCACCTGGATTAGCGGTAAGTGTAACGAGTGCCAGCACCAGGATTAGAGAGAGGTATCGTAGGATATAATTGCGCAAAATCATCGAGCTGCTCCCCGTGCTAAAAGGGTAAGATCTTGCTTTCCATAGACAAAATTGTGTTTTAGTTATTACAAATGTCTTTCTGCTGTATAGTATAATACCATAACGCAGGGCACAGAGTCAAGTAAATGTAAATGCCCCTGTAAGAAGGTTGTTATTTGTTGGCAAGTAAAAGTTATATGTGCTATAATAGAGTAAACTCTGACCTAACAAGGAGAACAATCGTGCCTCTGTGGGGAACGATATTAACAGTTATATTCTCTGGTATAGTTGCCCTTGGAACGGTTATCAATTTCTTTAGATCCGCAACCAAAGACGATATAAAAGAAGTTAGAAATGAGTTAAAAGAAGTTGAGAGACGACTGGAACAAAAGATAGATAATATCAACCAGCGTATAGACTGGCATCTTGAAGGTCATAGCTGAAACACCTCGAATTAGGAGTATTTAGCCATGAATCGACACGAACAAGAAGTAATTGTAGACGCGTCTGCATTGCAAACCGTCTGTAGCCAGCTGTATCAAAAAGTAGGCGTGGCTCAGTCAGATGCAGATACTGTCGCGGAAATGCAGGTTCTGATGGACTTGCGAGGTGTACATTCTCACGCAACACGCGCTGTCCCGCGCTATGTACGAGGCATCATCAACGGCGATATAAATCCTACACCGGCGCTTCAAAGGCTCGAAGATAACGCTGCCTCTGCATTGTTGGATGGTGATCGGGGATTAGGGCATCTTGTTGGCGTTCGCGCAATGAACATCGCCATCGAGAAAGCGAAATCTACTTCGATTGGTGTCGCCATCGTCCGGAATAGCAACCATTTTGGCGCTGCCTCCAGTCATGCCCTGCGAGCTATAGAACACGATATGATCGGTTTCGCAACGACGAATGGGCTCGGTGTGAATGTTGCTGTTTTCGGTGCGAGGAGCATTTCGATTGGAAACAATGCGTTCTCGTATGCGATTCCATCGGGCGAAGAGCCGCCACTGGTGTTAGATATGGCGTGTGGTGCTGCTGCCGCTGGACGGATTGGAACAGCGAGGTTGTATCAAGAGAAAATACCGTTAGGTTGGGGATTAGACGCTGAAGGCAATGAAACCGAGGATCCAAGCAAGGTCGCCGCCATCCTACCCGCTGCGGGTCCCAAAGGCTCGGCACTTGCGATGGTGATGGACGTTTTATGCGGTCCCTTAAGCGGTGGCTTGATGGGTATCAATAAGCACTTTCAGCCTGGAGATACGCCGCCAGAGAAGCGCCAGTCATCACACTTTTTCTTCGCGATTAACATCGCCAGTTTCACATCTGTTGCGGAATTTAAGGCTGAAATCGACCGGCAAATTCAGATGACACGTCAAGCTACACCGCGTAGTGGATTCACGCGCGTTACCCTCCCTGGTGAGATTGAGTGGGAGCTAACCGAGGAACGCCGGGCAAACGGGATACCGCTTCACCGAGAACCCGTGCAAGAACTTGAACAACTTGCTCAGGAGTTAGGGGTCGAAATTCCATGGGACAGACAATAAATTTTCCCCTTGCAACCACCTCCTATATCCGTGTATAATTGGCAATGTCCGTACCCCAATTGCCAACTATACACGGAGAAAACGTCATGCCAGCACTCAACATCAAACCGACACACAAGCCCATCAAAAACTACTACACAGAACTCAAAGCATACACCAAAATCGGCGTAGAACACGAAGGCGCAGTCCGAACCGCATTCCAAAACCTGCTCCAGCATTATTGCAGACGAACAGACCGCATTCTCGTCTGTGAAAAGACCCACTACACCCCAGAGAAAAGACGGATTCGGATAGATGGTGAGGTTGTTGACGCATTTGACTTACCACACGGACACTGGGAAGCGAAGGATACACACGACGACCTCCCAACAGAAGCACGAAAGAAAGCAGCGGCGGGTTATCCTTTTAAAAATATCATCTTTCAATCCCCGACCCGGGCACTTCTCTATCAAAACGGACATCTCCGTCTTGATGTAGACCTTACGGATCCACAGAACCTTATCAATTTGCTAAATACTTTCTTTGCGTATCAGGAAGAGAACATCCTTGATTGGTATGCTGCGGTTGAAGAATTCAAAGAAAAAGTCCCTGTATTAGGGCGCGGTGTCGCAAAACACATTGAGACCGAGAGGCAGGACAATCCTCTATTTCGGCAGGCATTTGGGAACTTCCATCAGCAATGCAGAGCATCTATTGACCCGAACCTCACCGAGGCACAAGTCGAGGAGATGCTCATCCAGCACCTCCTCACCGAGCGGATTTTCCGCACTGTCTTCGACAATCCTGATTTCACTAACAGGAACATCATCGCCCAAGAGATTGAAAAGGTTATCCACATCCTTACCCGCCGCTCACCAAGCCGTTCCGAGTTCCTACGTCCCCTGGATCCGTTCTACCTTGCCATTGAGAAAACCGCCGCCGCTATCACCGATTTTTCACAGAAACAGGCATTTCTGAACACCGTCTATGAACAATTCTTTCAAGGCTTCTCCGTCGATATTGCCGATACGCACGGCATCGTCTACACACCACAGCCGATAGTTGACTTCATGGTGAAAAGCGTAGAACATGTTCTCAAGACTGAATTTGGACGTTCACTTTCGGATATGGGGGTTCACATCATTGATCCGTTTGTAGGGACTGGTAATTTTATCGTCCGCCTCATGCAAGAGATTCAAGGGAGACGTTTATCCCAGAAATACCGCGAGGAACTTCACTGCAACGAGGTAATGCTACTCCCTTACTACATCGCCAGTCTCAACATAGAACACGCCTATTTTGAGAGAACCGGCAGTTATGAACCCTTTCCGCATATCTGCTTCGTAGATACGTTTGATACATTCGGTCTGATGGACGCGCCACACCAAACAGGACAGTTTGCCTATTTCACGCCAGAAAATACACTGCGAGTTGAGGAGCAGCGAGAAATTCCTATGTTCGTGGTTATCGGCAATCCACCTTACAATGCAAGCCAAGACAACGAGAATGATAACAACAGGAATCGTCCGCATGCAGGAGTTGACGCCCGAGTGCGGGACACATTCGCCACCTCCTCTAAGGCACAGTCAAAAAACAAACTCTACGATCCATACATCAAAGCGTTCCGATGGGCAATGGATAAACTTGGCGATGAAGGTATTGTTGCCTTTGTAACAAACAACGGTTTTGTTGATGGACAGATGTTTGACGGAATGCGACAACATCTCGTCGATGAGTTTGATACACTTTATATCTTGGACTTGGGTGGGAACGTCCGCAAAGGACAGCCGGGGGATTCCAATGTGTTCGGTATTCAGGTCGGTGTTAGTATCAATATCCTTTGAATGGATAGGAACAAAGAACAGATCGGGAGCAGACCTTGACGATTTCGTGGATTCGGATCCACAAAAAATCAGTTGGAGTGAAGGCTTGAAACGTAAACTGAACGGCGGGCATCTTGCAAAATTCGCTGAATCAAAACTACGTCCGTCCCTCTACCGCCCGTTTACAAAAACAAATTTATTTTTTGATAGGGTGATGAATGAGCGTGTTTATGTGCTTCCTTCCATTTTTCCGACCCCTGATACGGAAAACGAAAATAAGATAATTTGCGTCGCTGGTATTGGTAATAGAAAAGGCTTTGGCTGTCTTGTTACAAATAGGATATGCAGTTTGGATTTAGCATTTGAAAAGAATCAGTGTTTCCCTTTTTACACCTACGATGAAGACGGCACAAACCGCCGTGAAAACATCACCGACTGGGCATTATCACAATTCCAAACGCATTATCGCGATGACACCATCACCAAGTGGGACATCTTCCACTATACCTACGGACTCTTGCATCACCTCGATTATCGCCAGAGGTATCAAGAAAATCTCAAGCGAGACTTACCCCATATCCCCTTTGCTGAAAACTTCTGGGCATTCGCTAATGCTGGGACTCGGTTAGCAGACCTTCACGTCAACTACGAATCACAACCCGAATATGATAAACTTAATCCGATTGAAACTCCGGGGATGCAGGTAGATTTGTCTGTAGAGCGAATGAAATTCTCCAAAGACAGGACGTGTATAACATACAACAATTTTCTGACATTAGAGGGCATCCCTCTGGAGGTGTTTGACTATCGGTTGGGGAACCGCTCAGCGTTAGAGTGGGTCGTGGATCAATACCGTGTCAAGGTAGACAAACGGAGCGGCATCGCCAACGACCCGAATCGCACCGAAGACCCTGAGTATATCCTCCGTCTCATCGGGCAAGTTATTACCGTCAGTTTAGAGACGGTGGAGATTGTTAACAGCTTGTCTGCATTAAAGTCCCTCTTTCTATAGACATGTTGCTCCGAAATCAGAATCAAAATCAGAATTAAAATCAACGGTATGAATGCCTTAGGGCATTCCCCGGGAGCAAAGAACCTTATTCTGTCCTATCCTGAAAATCCTTGAATCCCATAAATCCTGATTCTGACAACAAAAGCAGCAAACGGCAGGCAAAAATCCGCGTCATCTGTGTAATCCGTGTTATCCACGATTCAGACGATTAACACGGACCTTGCCCAATTATCGTAAAATCCACAATTAAGTGTGCACCGGAGAAGAAACACAGCCCAACAGGTTAAACTACAACGAAATCTGCTCCTCGCAAAAATTCTGATTTTGGGCAATCAACAAAATATCTATTCGTTAAATAAAATATAACTTAAACCCGCTTAAAATCGCTTTCACGGAGAACGCATAAATTTTAAATTATAAACCCAATGGAATCAAGGCTCCAAAAAAACCTCCGTGAAGCCTCCGTGAATCCGTCTGTTAAAACCTGTTAAAATACAACTCTGATACAAAACGGACAAAATGTTGCCAAGGCATGAGACGATGTGATATAATGCTACAAGGAAAAGGGATGCAAGAGACTTGACGGGTAAGATATCGATGCAGGCTAAAAGATACACCACGACTTGAGAGAGCTTAGGGTAGTTTCATCCTGAAATCCTAATCGGATAATAAGGACAGTCAAATGAAATTAATCGCGACTTTAATAATACTGCTTTCGTTCTTGAGTGTTCCCGCCTTCGGTGAACTCACTGAAGCGGATGTTAACAAGATCCGCCTCATCGTTAAAGAGGAGGTCGAAACAGCAGTTGCAAAATCTGAAGCGCGCACGAAAGAGTATATCTCTCAAGAGATTGAGAAGGTAAATACCACGATCTCGGAAATGGAAAAACGTCTGACAGGCCAAATCAGTGCGTTAGATGGCCAAATCGGAGAGGTGGACAAACGTCTGACCGGCGAAATCAGATCTTTAGAAAAGCAGTTAAACGGACTTTTTATGTTACTCCTGGCTTTAGTGGCTTTCATCGCTGTCGTTATCGGGATACCCCAGATCATCGTCGCATTGCAGCGAAAGCAAGTTAGCGCACAAGATGAAAAGATTGAAGCACAGCAAAAACAAATTGAAGCCTTACAAAAAGAGATGGAAATTTACAGACAGGAACGGGCTTAAACTCAGAAAAACATTTGACTTATGTCAGAAAGTGGTGTATAATTATAGTTTCTAATTTTAGAGACCCCTACCGTGGAGGTAATTATGCACCTCATTACACTGAAACCTTGGTCAGAAACAGATATTCTTGAAACAGTTGAGAACAGCCTGCAGATTAAGAACCATCCCGAAAAATACAGACACATTGTCGGTGGGAAGAGCCTCTGTCTGCTTTTCCAAAAGACCTCCACACGCACGCGATGCGCGGGCGAAGTTGGTATCACACAACTCGGTGGACATGCCCACTATCTCGATTGGCGAACTACAAATTTTGCGTTAGCCGATCTTAGCGATGAAATGCGCGTCCTCTCAGCGTACGTTGACATTATCTTAGCGCGTTTCTTGAAACACGCCGAACTCGTTGAGGCTGCCGCCGCCGCAACCGTACCCGTAATCAACGGCTGTTGTGATAGATACCACCCAACACAGGCACTCGGCGATCTGATGACAATACAGGAACATCTCGGTAGGCTGGAAGGTGTCAAGTTATGCTTCATCGGTGTGCATAACAATGTCTGTAATTCGTTAATTGCTGCTGGTATGAAAGTAGGCGTTGAAGTCACCGTTGTAGCACCAGAGGTAAACCCTGCTGCCGTTGATAAGGAGTTGTGGGAACAGGCTTCCCGAAAAAGACTCTATAAGCCAATTGACACCAATACCACGAGTCTTGAGAGTTCGCTGCAAAAGGTCATCGCGGAAAGCGATATTGTCTACACGGATACGTGGGTCGATATGGAGTTCTTTACGGATCCTGCTTTTGATAAGGAACGGAAACGTCGATTGGAAAAGATGATGCCCTATCAATTGAATGCCGAGCTCCTAAAGGAGCACGAGTGTCGGGTTATGCACTGTCTCCCCGCACATCACGGATATGAGATTTCGGGTGAACTCGTCAACGATGCGCGTGCAATCATTTTTGACCAATCCGAGAACCGGCTTCATAGCATGAAGGCAATCCTTCTCAAACTGCTTGCGGAATCCTAACCCATAATCGAGATTTTGATGAGCACTAACCCAAGTTACTATTGACCAAGTTTTGGGAAACAGATAGTGATTTTTTCATTGCAAATGGTTCGCGAATCGCAGGAGTTTTGTAGCGTAGACTGTTAGTCTGCGCCATAGTATGCACAACCTCGGTGAAGTCCATACGGACTTCATACCGTTGATTAGGTTATGCTACAAGTGGCAACTTAGGTAAACATTAGGTAAGTTTTTCTTGGATCAGCAACTCTCTTTCTCACACGGCGCAACAATCACAAACCTCGAATGTAGCAAGTGTGGCACAACATACCCTCACACCGTGCCGCAGAACGTCTGTGACGCTTGTGGAAAGCCGCTACTTGCCCGTTATGACCTTGAACAGTTGGCAGGCACCTGGACCCGCGATGCGCTTGAATCACGCCCTGCTTCACTTTGGCGTTATGCCGAACTCCTACCTATATCAGACCCTACAGACATAGTGACACTTGGGGAAACGATGACCTCGCTCATTCATACGAAAAGGTTAGGTGCGAAGTTTGGACTCACAGACGTCTGGGTGAAAGATGAATCGCGCTTGCCCACTGGTAGTTTTAAAGCACGCGGCTTGGCGATGGCGGTGTCCAAAGCGAAATCTCTCGGACTCACAGCATTGGCAATTCCTTCCGCTGGTAATGCAGCGACGGCACTCGCTGCTTATGCTGCTGCCGCTGGTATTACAACCCATATCTTCATGCCGCAAGATACCCCTGCCTTCAATAAACAGACGTGTCAGCTCGCTGGTGCAAACGTCACACTGATTGACGGTTTAATCAACGATGCAGGCAGAATCGTGACAGAGCGAAAGACACAAGAGGGTTGGTTTGATGTGTCAACCCTTAAAGAACCCTACCGCGTAGAAGGCAAAAAAACAATGGGGTTTGAACTTGCAGAACAGTTCAATTGGGAACTTCCTGATGTGATTATCTATCCCACCGGTGGCGGTACAGGGATCGTCGGGATGTGGAAAGGCTTTGCCGAATTGGAAGCCATCGGTTGGATTGGTAAGAAGAGACCCCGGTTTATCTCGGTGCAATCAACAGGTTGTGCCCCGATTGTCAAGGCGTGGGAAGAGGGTGCCATTGAAGCGACACCGTGGCGTGATGCACATACTGTTGCAAGCGGTTTACGCGTGCCACAAGCGATTGGAGATTTTCTCATTTTAGAGGCGATTCGTAAAAGCAATGGTGCCGCGATTGCCGTCACAGACGAAGCCATTCGTGAGGCGATGGCGTTACTCCCCACAACTGAAGGGCTTTTGACCTGTCCTGAAGGGGCTGCGACAGTCGCGGCACTCAAACAACTCGTTTCAAACGGAATGATTGGAAGTTCCGAACGCGTTGTGCTATTTAACACCGGCGGGTATCAGTCCTAAGAGGAAATCGAGAAAAGAAGGCGTTTCTAACGCGCCTCAAGGTAGTCGTAAGTTGGCTTTCCTGCTGTTTCCCCTTCAGAGCCTTTTCCTCTCAGGTGATAGCCTACCTCATATTTACGTACAGATACAATGGGATAGGGACCATCAAATCCAGTAATTTCGCCGTGTACTTCAACCGGCTTATCGTTATTGGCTGCATCAATCCGCAGCTGATCGAACTCAGGGTTCGTGCTGAAAACAAACTTTTGTTCTTCATTGCCAGTAGTCATGGCATGATGGATATTGGAGGTATCCGGTCGCCAACGTCGCCACGCTGGTACATTTCGGAGGTAGCTCCGAGCGAAGCCGGGATGTGCAAATAAGTCGCCACGGATAGTGGCTTCGCTTTTAAGGACACGGGTAAATCCGAGTCCATGTCTGCCTCGGAAACGGGTATCGTTGAGCTGGCGCATGATGTCATAGACGTCGAATGTATGTGTCTCGCTGTATTCAGAAGGACCTTGCCTGGGTTTAATTTTCACCAGTGTACTGAAAATCCGTTTTTTTCCCTTCTTATCTACGGGTATCTCGAAGGTGATGTCTTCTGGAGCAGCCCACGGTTCTAATAAGCGCCGAATATGACGAGCATCGTTATTACTGACGACACCGGAAATCTCTATCTGTAAGACCGCCACTTCAGCCATGCTGACCACGCTGATTCCGACAAATAAAAGAACTACTACAAAAGTGAGGGTGTAGAAATGTGCACGCTTCATCTTGATTTCCTCGCTTAATTTGCTAAGTTTAACTCTTCTTACCCTATTAGACACCTTTCAACGAAAAAAGTTTCAAAAAAGTTTACAGAAAATCAATTTTAACAACCCCTGTTCCTACGATTTTACGCTTTGACCCCTGATAAGAGATGATCCAGTCGGTGCTGAATCGGCTGCTCAATGGATACAAGCACACCGGAAAAGTTATCGGGAGACAACAATGTACGGACTTCAGAGGGAGGTATTTCCATTGTTTTTTCACGTTCATCTGGGGGAATGAAATTCACAAGGATTTCGTGTGTATTCACATCGTGGGCGTGGGCATCAGGTGCGATATGCCATCATGCGAAGGTACAAAATTCCTTGCACAATTAAGGAAAACTATGTTAATATTTAGAAATGAAGCGTCGCTTATAGCGCGCGCTTACAAATGATTATAAACGGCGCGTTACAAAGCGCACACACGCTAAAGAGGAGATATAAATGATGAAGAAATTATGGTGTAGAGCAAAGACAAATTGGTCTATCTCCAGACCAATTTGGATAGTGATATTGTTAGGATTCACGGTTGCTACCAGTTATGGACAATATAACGGTGAATGTTGGGTTGTAAGTGGTGGAGAAACGATTTATAAGTTGTATTCCAATGGGCAGGCAGATCCGACGGTCATTCCGAATTTAACGCAGGCGAGTGCAGCAGAAGTGAACCCCGCAGATGGTGTTGTCTGGATTGCTGTCTCAGCGGCGAATACTGTCTATCGCTATGATCCGAACAGTGGTGCTTTTAGCGAGATACCAGATATTACGCGTCCGAATCAGATAGCTATTAATCCCGCAGACGGGTCGGCGTGGATTGCAGGGCTTGACGCTGTTAAGAAAGTATCCGGCGATGGAACGCAAGTTGTCGCGACTATATCCGCACACGAACCGGCTGTGGCGGTGAATCCACGGGACGGCTCGGCGTGGATTACCAATGCTCGAGGTCCAATTGCACGTTACGATGCCGCAGGAAACAAAGTGGTTGACGCTCCAGCGATGGGTGAACCTAAAGGTGTAAGCGTTGACTACGACGGCAACGCATGGATTGCCGACAGTCAACACAGTGTGCTCATGCGCGTTTCAGCGAGCGGACAGAAACTTGTAGAAATTACGGATATCCCGAATCCCACATCGCCCCGTATTAATCCAATAGATGGAAGTCTCTGGGTAGTTTCTCAACAATCTATGTTAATCAACTTGGGACCCGATGGAACGAAAACGAATGAATTTTTAGCAGGAATGGCAATCGTAGCGATAACGCTTTCACCGGTGGATGGCGGTATTTGGATAGCAGACCTGCTCGGTGAGACTTTCCAAGGCGAGATTAGTAAATGGAGTTCAGCAGGTCAACCCTTGTTCAAGAATCCGATTCCACAACCGTCTTCTGTTTCTGTGGGGTATTGGGCAGGAAATTAAACCGAGGAATAGTGTCGCTATATCCGCTTCGTTGAGAGATAATCATAAATCTGGTTGCAGCGCTCGCTGACACGATCACAGCTGCTCTGATAAACAATGTGAGGTGCATTATGCTTAGGTATCCCCTTTTGGCACAGCATGTAGGTTTTCCAAACCTGCTATTAAAATTGATAGTCGCATTTTTTGTTGCTGCCTTATTCGCCACAAGTGGATTTGCACAACTTCCAGATTTCTACGTTGATGCTGACAGTATCACCTTTTCCAATCCTAACCCAGTTGAAGGGGAAGAAATTACAATCTGGGTTGAAGTGAAGAATATCGGTGAAGGGACGCCAACAATGAACGAAGATTTGGTTGTTAACCTTTACGAGGCGGATCCTGCGACCCAACCCCTCCAAATTCTCTGCAGTGATGTAATCTTAGAACTGAAATCGGGAAGGAGCGATCGCGTACAAGCCCAATGGCAGCCGCCATCGGGTAAGACAGAAATTTATGCTGTTGTTAACCCGGCTGGTGACGAACATATTGAAGAAACGGACGCAGAAAATAATATCACACACGCGACACTTATCGCAAAAAGCCGTACATTCCCGCCTGTTACATCAGAACAAATTCAGGATACAATAACAAAAGGAATCACTTGGATAAAAGCACAACAGGGAAAACATAGTCGTACTTGTTTACAATGTGGCACTGAAAATCAACTCATTTTAATTTGTATCATGTGTGGGGCAAGCCTGAAAGGGTTAGCTGAAAATTTTATCCCAGGTGCGACTTGGCATTTCGGTGAGGATCAGACGCAAGAGACAGCCTTGGCACTGCAAGCACTGTTCGCAACAGGACACACACCCTCAGATCCGACAGTCCAGAAAGGCTTAGAATTTCTGCTGGAACAGAACTGGAATGAATTCGCTGTCTATCAATACGCAGTAATCGTTCCAGTGTTGGTAGCGACGCAAAACCCTGCGTATAGGGACCGCGCACAATTTGCCGTCAACCAATTGGTTAAAAAGCAACTTCCTGTTAGAGGTAGCGAGTTTGCGGATGAACGAGATAATGGCGGTTGGGGATACGGTTTCTCCGCTGATGGCGCACACATGAACATGGTTATCTATGCGCTTTATGCTGCAAAGCAGTGGGGACTTGATATTCCGTCAGACACATGGGTCCGCGCTGAGCGATGGATCCGTCGGAACCAAACCAACACAGGCGGTTGGCTCTATAACTTAGTCGATGAAGGTTCACCTTGGGCAATAGGTGTCTATGGAAGTATGACCGCAACCGGGTTGTGGGCACTCCGTGCCTGTGGTGTCCCTGTCGGTGACCCACAGATTCAAAAAGGCACCGCATGGGTGAAAAAGCATTGGACTTTAACTCGGAACCCGGGTTCTAATTCATGGCTGTATTACTATCTACTCTCGTTGCAACGGTTCTGTGATATCCCGCCTACTTTAGACACACTTGCCGGGTACAACTGGTATGATGAGTTCTCACAGATGATGGTCGCGCAACAAGCGTCTGACGGGAGATGGCTTGGGTCAGAGAGCGATTTTTTGGCGACATGTTTCGCCGTTATGTCCTTGAGCCACGCGTTAGTCGGTCCAACAGAACCAAATATCGGTATCGTACCGCAGAGCCTTCGGTTTTCTCCACCTTCTCCGCGCGTTGGTGAACCCGTTCGCCTGAGCGTAACGCTTCGGAACACAGGAACTCCTTTCAACGAAATTCTAAATGTAAATTTCTATGTTAGTGACGAAAAGGTTGCTACAACCGAAGTGTTGTGGACACCAAAGCTCGGAGAGACCGTTGTATCAACAGACTGGGTACCTAAAACGGAAGGCGAAATAGAACTTGTAGCACGCATAGAACTCACCGATGCAGATCAAAAGGACAATACTGCTTCCGAAAAACTCACCATCTATCCACAGTCTACGGCGGCGACGGATGCGCAATTGATAAAACCGCAGCAAATTTACGAAAGCACTTATCAACTCGGCAATGTGGTTTTTGACACCAACAAACGTGAGGTAAGGATCCCTGGGGAAATCAACATCGTGGGTGCCAATGTCAACATCGAATTCTTTGCATGTGGCAAACTTGGTAAAACACATGAGAGTATTTTGCTCATTGATGCGGAACCGCTTCATATATTTGCAGCACTCGGCGTACTGGATTTTGAACCCGGTATGAATCTTACAGTGGAAGGCGATCCGCGTACCCCCACGGGTTCGCCTGCTGAGATCTGGGTGGAATGGGATCGTGATGGTGAAGTCATCTCGCGCCGAGCGAGAGAGTTGATATGGAACGCCTTCACAGAGCAACCGATGCAAGAGACCTCGTGGATTTTCACCGGGGGACGGCAGATTAACAACCAATTCACGCCTCAACTCTTCCATAACATCATCGCTGTCTACCGCGATCCGGATTCACTTTTTAACCATCCGTTACCGACTGGTACTGATGACCGTACATATCGCGTCAATACCGACGTCATTCCACCTAAAGGCACAAAGGTAAAGATCATTATCCGTCCAGTCGTAGCTTAAAGGAAAAACAATGCCAATCTTTGAATATCGGTGCAACGATTGCACAACCGATTTTGAGGTGCTTCAACGTACGAGTGATGTTGACACATCTACGAAATGCCCGCGTTGCGGCGCAGAGAACACTATAAAACGCTTCTCAACATTTGCTACCTCAGGGAGCCAAAAGGAGACCGCCAGCGATAACGGCACCTGAGCGATCCCAGTTGGCGGCAGTTAGCCTCTATGAGACAACAACAGAAAAAAGCACCCCCTAACATCCTCCGTGAAATCCAATCGAATAAAGTTCTACCGGTATATCTGCTCTGTGGCGAGGAGCATTTCTTAGTTGAAGGCACTCTCAAACAGATGCTTGACCATCTCCTTACCCCCGAGACACGTGATTTCAATCTCTCCTTCTTGGAAGGGGCAGATGTTACTACCCAAGAAATTCTCAGCCAAGTGGAGACCTACCCTGTCATGTCAGAATGGCGGGTTGTGGTCGTCCGTGATTCCGGACTGTTTAAAACGCAGCAACGCCAAACACCGATAACAATTCTACGAAACGCGTTTAAAATAGAGACTACCGATGCCGAAAAATCTATCTCTACAATGGCAAAACTTTTGGAGGTTGAACCCCAAAAAATTGCCGATCAGCACTTTGATTTCACAATTGCGGTTGATGCCCTTGTTAATGAACTCGGGACAAGATTAACCCTTGAAGAACGCAGCTTTTTAGAACGTTTGCCGCAAACCGCCCAACAATTGGACCTATATTCTACAGAAATTAGTGCTGTCGATGATGTCGAATTGCTGCTTGAATGGCTGCAAAGCGATCTACCGAAAAATAGCGTGCTAATATTTACAGTGAGAGGCACCGTGAGTGAACGGAACAGGCTTGTTAGAGCCATTGAGAGTGTAGGACGCTATAGGTCTTTTGCGCCAGTGGAAGCAGGTACGTCAGTGCATCGAGATCCGCTCTACATAAAAGTATCGGAAAAATTTTCTGAATTTGGTAAACAGATAGCACCGCGGGCTTTCTCACAACTCCGTATACGCACTGGTGGCGATATGCACACTATCGCTGAAGCCATCAACAAGATTGTCAATTTTGTTGGGGACAAACGGCAAGTAGATGAACAAGACATCCGAAATGTTGTGAGTCAAAATACATTTGATAATATTTTCGACTTGACGGATGCGATTGGAAAACGTTCAACTGGACAGGCATTGAGAAGTCTTCACAACGTATTAGCAAATGGTCAAGAACCAATTCCGGTTAATGCGACGATAGCACGCCACTTCCGATTTGCGCTTCAAGCCAAGTTAATCGCAGAAAAGCGAGGGCTTCGGCCGTTTCGTGGCAGAATGCCACTTCAGGATTTTATAAAAAATATCTTCCAACCGATTACTGCAGAGATAGGAAGTTTCTTGCCCAAATCCGCCACCCATAATATTCTGAAACAAAATCCTTATGTCGCCTACAAGATTTTTCAGACGCTTCATGCCTTCACAGCTGAAGAGCTTGCCGCTGGACTTGAAAAGACCTTAGAAGTAGACACTGAATTGAAGACGAGCCAGACAGATGCAATATCTATATTGGAACAATTGGTGTATGAACTGTGTGATAAGCCGTAAAGACAGACGATCTGTCCCTCTTGATGAGTATAGAAACCAATAAAGCTTTTATTCCGTTTTAAATGCTATATATTAATGGAGAAGAGGAGCTGTTTTGCATGAAAGGCACAAGACCGTTAGATAACGCTGAAATACGCAACGTATCGGAAGCCTTTAGTGGCGTGTTTGCCGTTCGGAATCGCAGTCTATTTATGTTAGGAGTATCCGTCGGGGGCCGTATTAGTGAGCTGCTCGCGTTGAAAGTGAATGATGTATGGCAAAATGGTAAAACTGTCAAAGATTTACTGTTTGATTTGAGTATTGTGAAAGGCGGCGAGGTATCAAGAGCCGTTCCTGTAAATATAGATGGCAGACACGCGATTGAGAACCTTATTGCTTGGCATAAAAATCTATTTGGAGAAATCAGTCCCACCCGTCCACTGTTTCCGTCCCGTAAAGGACGAGGTTTAAAAGCGATGACGCGAATAGCAGCACACGATGCCCTAAAGACCGCATTTGAGGCAGCGGGTTTAAATGGAAAACTCGGCACACACTCGCTGCGGAAGTCTTATGCCCAGCGTCTATATGAACAGACGAACGATATATATGCCGTGCAAGAGATGTTGGGGCATAAAAGTGTGGTGACAACACAGCGATATCTGGGGGTCAACTACGCGAGCATCAGAGATGCCTCGGAAGCGATGTCAATTCATTCCGAATCTAACGTAATAACGAAAACGTTAAGTTCGGTATATGAGGCATCGGATGACGAACTTTTAATTGAATTGCTTCGTAGAGGGTATGACGTGGCTCGCTTATTGGAAAAGAACGACACAGAACAACCTTTTCAACCATCAAACGAGAAAATCACTCCAAAGTTTGTTTAAAAATAAATCTGACAATCATTTTTTACTATCTTTTCCTGTTCTGCCGACTCTAATAAAATGAGACTACATTTTATTCAAAGTTGGAGGAAGTGAAAATGGGACAAATCGTTCTGGTTATTGCTATTATTTTTGGGAGTGTCACGATAACAACGCTCCTGATCGTCTGGATGGGAATTTCCTATTCTGCAAAGAAACGAGGGCTGACAAAAGGAGCATCACAACGTGAGATAGAAGTGCTGCAGCAAAAAGTGAATGAAGTTCAAGAAGAAATGGTTGTTCTCAAACAGGAAGTGAAACGACTCATCCAAATCGCCAAGGGCGGGAGTGAATAGGGGAGGAAAGCAGACATGGTGTTATTGCTACTGATTTTTCTCGCTCTGGCATTCTTCTTGGTCTTCAAACTTGCCACAGCGGTTACCACTATTGTTGTAATAATTGCGGGGACGACAACAATCACTGCACTCGTGTGTGTCTGGTTAGGAACTTCGTATTACCTGAGGGAATCGGGATATAAACCCGACAAAGCCCAAGAGACCTACCGTCAAGTGGATTCAGATTTAAATCAGATCGTTGGAGATTTACAAGAAATTCGATTTGAATTAGAAGAGGTGGAGCCGTATCTACGAGATGTGGAATTTTTAAGGTATGCCCGCCAAAATCGTAAAACGGAAGGTTAGCATCGTAAAATAGAAAAAAGTAAACATAGGCAGGACCTACTTTTGTCCTGCCTATTGTATGTACAAAAGGTGTATTTTCAGCAGCTTAAACTGTAAATTATAGCCCCGCTACAAACCTTGTGTATTTTTTCGGCAGGGTTACCATAGCAGGGCATCTTTTGCAAAGGGCTTGTAGGGCATTCTCGAAAGCCTTTTTTTAACTGCAATTTACGATTTAGGATAACACCAAGGGAAAACGATGTATTGTCAGAGAATAGTGGAAGCGTTGGGTTTCGCCAGTATGTTGAAATACTTAAGTCCTTCAAAAGTTCAAAGATTTCCGTGTCAGCAGTGTTTAAATTTTCATGCCCGCTTAACCCAACCTACGGATTGAAGTCAAATTTAGGTTAAAGGACTAATTAGCCAACCATCGGTGAAAGAGAACACCTTTTCTCTCAGGTTCGACCACCCGCAGCAAAATTTTTCCGTCGACAAAAAAATCGACTGCCATGAAACCGGTATGCTGATGTGCGAATAGCGTATTCTCGCCAGACATCACTTCCGTCACTTTCCGACTCGCAGCAGCCCCGCTGATGAGAAAATAGTCTACGACATCGTCTGTCAAAACTTGTAGAGAATGTTCATGTCCGGCGGCATAGATTAAAAGTGGTGTATTTTGGTCAGTGGACTTCCGTGCCGAAAATGCTCGGTTCAGCTGCGCCACCATATTTTTGTTCCGCTCGCCGCTTATATCCTGGTCAGATTTGTACAGGTGTTTCCGCCAGTAAGGCCCTATGGAGCCCAATATAGGTACTGGTACCCATGCCCACTTTTTTAAAAATTTGACAGGAAAAAGATGGTATTTCCAGTCAAAGTACCCTCCGTGCGGTCCATAAGTTTCCAGCGGATGGTGTCCTACAACAATCACTGGTAATTCCGTGTCTAACAGTTCGATGAGTTCTTCAATAACTGCTTCAGGCGATTTCTGTGGTTTCTCATGTCGGTGGAGCCACCACTGTGTATTCAGAAGGATGAGCCGGACTGCGGGGTTGGCTTTCGGAAGCTCAAGCGCCACTGGGCCGGGTGTGCCTCCAGATGGCAGGAAATTTAATTCGCCAGCAAGTGCCTCATTGATAAATTTTTCTTGTGTAAGAACTGCGCTAAGCCCTTCTGCTTTTCCTGATGCCCAATCATGATTTCCAGGAATGAACAACCCGTGGGCACCAGAGACTTTGACAACATCGATTTGTGGTGTGAGGCGCTTCTCGGCTTCATGTTTTTTCCGTTCCGTCATTCCGTCTGGATACATATTGTCGCCTAAAAAGACAATACTCGTTTTCGCAGCGTCTTTTCTTGCCCATTCACCGAGGGTCTTAAGTACGGGTTCATCTCGCCTTGGCTCTCCTCCATCTCCGAGCAGCAAAAGACGATAATGAAGCACACCCTCTATTTCAGCATCACGTTTTCCAATTTCTGGAACGTCAGAACGGTAATACGGTTTGCTATGGCTACACCCTGCACTTGTCAACTGCACCGCCTGAACAATGCAAAAGAGCAAAAGTATACAGCGAGTGAAATAGGGACGTTGATAAAATCGATTCATTTTCCTACAGCACCCCCGTTGTCATTTTGAATATCCAACAGGACAAACTATTTAGGTCCTTGCTAATTCTTGAATGTGTTCAACAAGTTTCTCCCGTGGGACAACCTGCTGTTCTCGACTCGCGAGGTCCCGAACCGCGACTGTGCCGGCTTCTACTTCATCAGACCCGAGGATAACAGCGTAGGGTATACCTTTGCTATCGGCATATTTCATCTGTGTGCTGATGCGTGTCGGGCGACAATAGACTTCGGTACGGATACCACTATCGCGTAGAAGCATTGCTACTTTCAGAGATTCTTGGGCGAGTTCTGCATCGAAAACGGTTACTAACACCTGTGTTACCGTTTTGCCTACAGTTGATGGGAACATATCAAATTCTTCCATCACGTCAATAATACGTTCAATACCGAAACTGGTGCCTGTTGCCGGGTAACCCTGCTTACTAAAACTGCCGATGAGTTCATCGTACCTGCCGCCACCAGTGATACTTCCGATTTTTGGTTTCTCGACAACGGTCTCATAAATCGGACCCGTGTAGTATTCCAATCCACGTACCATTGAAACATTCACCCTGTAGAACTCTCCTGGTACGCCGAGTGTTGTAAGATACGAACTCAGTTCTTCCAATTCTGCAATACCCTCTCTTGCGACTTCAGAATCACCGAGTTGTTCAGAGAGCGCATCTAAGACGGTCATTGTATCACCTTCAATTTGAAGCAGTGCGAGTAGTTTCTCAATAACGGGTTCTGGAATCTGATTTTCCATCAATTCTCCCCTGACTCCTGACAGCCCAATTTTATCTAATTTATCTATGGATCGATAGAGACCACCCAGTTGTTCATCAGGCACACCGGCGAACTGCCCGATTCCAGTGATTAATTTTCGGTCGTTGATGTTAATCTCGAATTGTTTGAAACCGAGTCGAGTAAGAACTTGATAAATTAGGTTGACGTTCTCAGCATCAGCGAGCATACTCTCGGTTCCGACCGTATCCGCGTCGCATTGGAAGAATTGGCGATAGCGTCCCTTTTGCGGACGTTCTGCCCGCCAGACAGGATCAATCTGGTAGCGCTTAAACGGTTTGGGCAGTTGCGGATACATGGCAATAACGCGGCAAAGCGGCACCGAAAGATCGTAGCGGAGGGAGATGTCTTCCTTTCCCCCTACATGTCCTGCCTGATAGATGAGTTTTTCAGCATCGGGTCCGTATTTACCTGTGAGGACTTCAGACAATTCGAGGGCAGGTGTTTGCAAGGGTTCAAACCCAAATTCCTCAAACACGTCGCGAACAACATCTATAACATGTTGCCTGCGAATCATCTGTTCAGGTAGAATATCTCGCATCCCTCGCGGAACACGCGGTTTAATGAATGGGGCTGCCATAAGTTTTTCTCCTTTTAAATATTAATGAACTTGGGCTCTCACGCAAGAACACACTGACCTCATCAGAAACCAACGATCTGACAACGAAAAATCGTAGCGAAATCCCATAGATAAAAGACCTTAAATGTGTCCAGGGAGCGCCTGACTCCGCCGTCTCCGCAAACCTTTCTGTAGCGTCTGCTTGAGTTCTTCAATTTTCTCCTGCTTCCAGGGATCTCTGAGTGCCTTCGGATTCGCGATGAGAGAAGATTCAGTCTCTCGTAACAGTTCAATCACTTTGAGATTATTCGCCCTGATTGTCCGCCGCGATGCAGTGGAATTGTCGATGATGGCATCGGCTTCTTCGGGTGGTTTTCCCTCGGTCGCCCCGAAAGACAACATGAGCGTGATTGGAGACTGATAAGAACCTATCGTATTCAGCCGCTTCCACGGTGTTAAAATCGCCGGTGCGATCTTATTTTTCGTCTTTTCAAGGATAAATTTCTCGGAGATGTTCAAATACTCAGTAGAAATACGGATGTCTCTATCAGCGAGATTTACCAAATCCTCGAATGTATTGATGTCGTTTCTTTCTTCTCGGACAGCCAGAAGGATGTCCATACGTCCATATTCCAAAGGCAAAATTTCTTCAACATCGGCATCCGTTTCTTCGACCCAATCCTGACCGGTGATGCCTACGTCGTAGAAATCATCCATGCCAACGTAGACGGGTATCTCTTGCGGACGCGAAATTTTGATTTGAAATTCGCTATCGTTACGGAAGGTTGCCCGATAGGACCTATCAGTCTCGGCATAACCGTTGAGTTCATAACCGGCGCGCTGAAACATTTCAAGCGTATCCGTCTGTAGACTCCCTTTCGGTAAAAGTAGTTTCAGTGTCCGTTGTAATTCTGTTTGCATTTAGATTCTCCTTCTTCTACAGTGTGGAAGGCTGTGAACTTGTAGACCTGCTTTCTTGTTATAAGAGATCATCAATAGTGACGACTTGCGTGTCCCCAGTTTTGATTTGAATTCGACGGATCGGCTCGTTAGGCGCCAAACAGATTAAGTAATCGTACTTTGCTTGATTGGCGTAGTCCTGTTGTGCTCCCAGGTCGTGTTCCATCAAATCAACTTCCACATTTTTGCCATTTCTCCGAAGCGTTTCAGCGAGCTGCTGTGCGTCTGCCACGCCTTCCGGTGTTTCTGCTGCGATGAAATAATCTTTTCTTCCGCTAACATTTATCTTTCCTGTATCAGTAAATGCCTCTACAAGTGCATCAAATTGGAACGCAAACCCAGCTCCGGGTGTCGATGAACCGCCAAAAGACTCAATCAGTCTGTCATATCTCCCACCACCGCAGAGCGGTCGGTGTTTCTCTGGCAATTCAATCTGAAAGACCGTTCCCGTATAGAAATCGAACCCGCGCGTAATACCCAAATTGATTTCAAAGTCCGTAATATCATAGTTTTCCAAACAATCACAAAGCGTGAGGAGTTCTTGACGTGCTACTTGCGCTGTCCCATCAAGATGTGCTTTCCATGCCGACATGACAGTATCCCTGTCCCCAGCAATTTTTGAGACCTCTATACAACGCTGTGCGGTCTCCTCAGCAATATTAAAGTAACGGTGCCATCTTGCTTTATAAGTCTCCTCAGCGATCATTGGTAACTGCTCTGCATAAGTAGAAACATTACTCTCAGTTAATTTCTGAATCATGGAAACTTCAATTTTATATTCCCCTTGGTAGTCAGTTCCCTGCGAGCGTCGCAACATATTAAAAGCATCTCGGAGCGTCTCAATATCCCAAAGTTTCGCTTCCGCACGCAGACGCGCAAGATAATCAATGTCCCATATAATTTCGCCGTGATCCTTGGTATCAAGCGAAACCTGTTTGAAAATTTCTCGAAAAATTCCTGTATTTCCGATCTTTAGCTTTGCGTTTGAAATGTTAAGCTTTTCAAGGATACGCACAGGAATCGCGATAATTTCCGCATCGGCGTGGGCAGAAGCGGGTCCGATGAGTTCAACACCAGCCTGTCGGAATTCCATTTTTACCTCGGCATCATCTGCAGTCGGCTCCTGTCGGACGCATTGTCCAATGTAGTAGAGCTTGTATGGATAAGGGAGGTGTCCGAGTTCTCCGTTAGCAATGAGACGACAAACAGGTGCTGTCATTTCGGGTCTTAAGGCATAATCGACTCGATCAGAACCGACAAAGGTAAACATTTTGTGCCGGATTTCCTCACCGGACTGGGCAGATAAAAGCGCGAAAGATTCAAACAGTGGCGTCTGAATTTGGGCATATCCATAGGTTTCAAAGGTTTCACGAACGACCTTTTCGACGAAATTTCGCTGAACCATCTGTTCAGGTAAAAAGTCGCTCGTTCCAGTAGGTTTATCAAACTTTTCCATTTTTTCTTCATGTACCCAAGGGTACACCCTCCATCTATTAAAATAAAAAGAACCCATTTTCAATTTTTGAGGTGCAGGATATAAAATTTATTAATCCCGTCATGCTCTCGGCAGAAACCCGTTTTTTCCGTTGTCAAAAACGTAGCGAAAACTTTATAGATTAAAAAATCAAAAAAAAACCCAGTAAACAGTGTGCTCCTTTTCTGAGACGCGTTGACAGAATAACGCGTGAGAGAGCGGTGTGTTTACCAGGGTCCGGGCAAGTCTGACTTGCTTCGTATCAATGATGTTTATACATATTCCCTCATCCGCTCTACTCAGAAGTCGACCGAATGATGGTGATGTATATGAAATAGGATAGCGTTAAGCATTTTTCGGCATCGTTTGCAAGCAAAAGCTTGCTGTTAAAAGTCGATGATTTTAATTAGGTTTAATGATATTATACCCTATCAAGAGGCAAATGTCAAATTTATCTGCAGACTTTTAGGCAACTTAATGAAAATCAAACCCATTTTCATCATTTCTATACTTGGTGTGCTGCTATCGGTCCTTCTATGTGGCATCTACTTCCAGTTCTCCTACTTTGAACCGGATACCGTCTCGTACCTATTTCAAGCGAAATTGTTTGCGGAGGGCAAACTCTCGTTCCCTGCACCTCCAGAACACGGATTCTCCTCTTCTCCACATATTAATGTCCTCAATAGCAAATGGTATTCTAAATATCCGTTCGGAAACGCCTTGATGCTAATGTTCGGCGTATTTATCAACGCGCCATGGCTTATTCCTGCGCTTGCAACCGGTGGTGCGCTGATATTTCTCTACCTGTTCGTAAAAGAAATATATGGAGAAATCCACAACGGTATTGCGTTTGTCACCGCGGTGCTTGCGCTCATTTCACCAGCAACGCTCGGCATGGGATCGACGTGGTTCAGTGAACCAGTGAGTCGCTTCTATCTTTCGCTCTACCTATTCGCGCTTCTCAAGACATTAAATTACAAAAGTAGTGTCTCCCTTCTGACTCGGATTGGTTACCCGCTTCTCTCAGGTTTCGCGCTGGGGTATGCGTTCAATACACGACCGCTCTCCGCCGTGGTCTTTGGCGTTGTTGGGGCAGGATTGACCATTTATCATCTCATTACCCAATGGCAGCAGAGACATGATGGAACAGAGACCCTATTAACTACAGTGAAACGGTTAGGATTTTTCTTTATCCCGTTTGTTGTAATGCTTGCGGTATGTACGGCGTGGAATGCACATTTCACAGAAGATCCGTTCTTGTTTACGCATACGGTTGCGCAGCCTTATGACAAGATCGGATTTGGTCCTCGAATGGAAGGCTACGAACCTGATATTGAACAGGCGCGCATCTTTACACCGGCATGGGCGATCGAAAGGACGTGGCGGCACATTCTCCCATCTATCAGTTTCAATGCATTAGGCTGGGGCAGTTACCATCACAATTTGTTAAAAGAAGTTGAGCTATCACTGATGTGGTTCATTGCCTTTGTCCCGTTAATTTTGCCGTGGGTTCTTGTTCTTTTACCATTCTTCCACACTTCTCGGAACAAATACGATGTATTCTGTCTTTCCCTACTCATAGCCAATCTACTGCTCTATTCCATCTTCTACTTTGAAGGTTCAACATGGGGATTTACACCTGTAAACGCGCGGTATTATACTGAATCGACATTTCTCGGTTTTATTCCGTTGGTAGCACGCGGGATGTTTATTCCATATGAGCGGTTTAAAGGGGCTCAGAGGCGTGGACTTGCGATTGGTGTTGGGGTATGTTTTCTGTTACTCAGCGTTAATATCGTGTGGAGTTACGTCCGCATCGGGACAGTGTATCAGAATTGGGATCCTGTCTATCAAAAATTGCCACCGATGGTAGCGGAGCAGAACATTCATAACGCTGTTATTTTTATACCACAACGCCGCGATGCACCGATTGGGGATTATCCGTTTCAGCCTCTTGAGGAAGCAGATATCGTCTATTTTAAACTCGGCCCCTTACCACGATGGAAATTGACAAACAGCGATTGGGAAAACGTGTACGCGCAATACTTTACGGGTAGAAGCGCGTATCTGTATGTACGCGATGAGCACAGCCTTACGCAGCTAAAATAACGTGAGTTGACCTAAGTTGGACGTTGGGTTTTACTACATATTTATACGCACAAATCATCGAAAAGCGACATTTTCTCTATAAATGAGACAGACACAGATCATTTCCCACTCAACCCAACCTACGTCTACTAAAGCTACATCACCTGCTCTAAAATGATGATGTCTCCTGGGTTCCAAGATTGGGCGATGATGTAAAATTTGCCGTCAATTTTGCGAATGACTGCGCCGTGCAGATGCTGGAAGGTCTCGACCCCCAGTTCCTCTTTCAGCATAACGGTTGAAACAAGATTGTTTCCTTCCAATATATAGAGCGGTGCGCCTTTCTTTTGATCAGGTCCAAAAAGGCACGCAACAACTGCATATCCCGCCTCGTAATCGATGCTACACGGGAATGAGCCTTTGATAAGCGGAAGCGTTTCCAAATAGGTACCATCCGGTGAATAGCGTTCGATCTCCGCATTTGCCCGATCTGAAGCATCCAACCGATTCGTCCCATAAGGCACTGTAATGTGGTGTCCCGTGCCAAATTGCCCGGGTTCATCGCCCTTGCCACCAAATGCCAACGGGTACCAACTCGCCTCCAGTGGTTCAAGACTCGTCAGCTTCGCGCCCAGAATGTAATCTAAATCAGAGTAGCCGGTGGTAACGTAAAGCATTCCATCAACATGCGTTATACCCGTTGGCACAAACTTTCCACCCTCACTAAAATAGGTATTGACCGCCTGATGCTTGAAATCTGTCATTGCGTCTGGAGCACCGAGTGTATGCACGAGTTTGCCATCTAATGTCGTCGTGAAGATTTTGCCGACATCGTTGGCAGGGAAAGAGAGGTAAGGGGGACCAGCAGTTGTTGACCAGACGGTTACGTAGTGTGCGTTGGCTTCTTTCAAGGCAGCGGGGGTCTCAATCAACTGTGTTGTTTTCAGATCAGCACTGATTTGGATGATACCGACGCCGGGTAGTGCGAAGTAGGTTTCGCCCTTTCCTTCCCGACGATCTACATCAAATCCGCCGTGCGCTTTGTCGATTGCGGCAACGACTTCTGCTGGGAAATGATCGCGTGTATAGAGGACTTTGAACTTAAGCGCGCCCTGTCCACTGGTGAGTTGTGTATCGGGAGTTTTCTCGTGATGCGCGATAAACCTGTAGGAGGGGTTTGTAACCCCGATGTTCGTTTGTGTTGACGCGTGCTCTGTCAGATGGGCATAAGCATGTCCAATCATAAAAGCTACAGCACAAATTAATAAAAGCACAATTTGTCTCATTACTATAATCTCCCCTCTATTCCTGTATCATTGCCCGAAATTTTTTCGTAAATTCGCAGCTCCGCGCTATACTCGCTACATCTTCCATCTTATACTGGACGACCAGAGGACCGGAAAAACTGACCTCTTTCAAACCTCGCGCAAACGTCTCAAAATCGAAAATGCCACCACCCGGTTCACCACGATTGCTCCCTGATATATGGACATCACCCAAGCATGCCTTCATCGCATGTGCCGCTGTGTGTGGTTCCGCGCCGTCGTTGAAAAGGTGATACGTATCACACGTCAGATAGACCTGCAAACCCGTATCCTCGATGAATGCCACACCCTCGCGATAGTTATCCAGCGGACACCCCTTCTCAAACTCAAGCGCAATCTTCATTCCATTTTCATTGCAAGCAGGTATCATCTGAGACAGACTATCGGCGAGGGCATCCAAGGACTCCTGTCGCGATACACCTTCTGATGGGTTCACCCACACTCCAATAACTTCAGCATCGAATCGGCGCGCGACTTCAAGGACGACCTCAAAGTGCTGCAACGCCTCATCTTTTTGGGCAGGCGTCGTCAAGATGTGATTGCCGAAGCCGATTGTTGGAGCAACAAGGTTATGTTTTTCGGCAAGATTAATTGCGTCATCTATCTCGGCGGTTGAGAGTTCACCGAGAAAAGCGGAGTTTACGGGAATGTTGATACCTTCGTAGCCTGCCTCGGCGACGAGATCAAAAATCTCTGCACGTGTAAATCTTCCTAATGTGCCAGAATACGGGTCATAACAAATAGTTAACATTTTTCCTCTCTAATATAAATGACGATTGTACATCATTCACGACGTTGGTGAACTTAACCAAAAATCTACAAGGACATAGCAGCCCAAATTCAGTAGTCTAAAAAATTTACTTGAGGATCAACATCTTCCGCGTCGCAGTAAAATCACCGGCTTCGAGCGTATAAAGATAGACCCCACTTGCAACAGACTCACCGACTTCGTTTTTTCCATCCCAATACGCCGCACGGCTTCGACTCTGATACACGCCTGTAGGCAAATCTCCCAACACCAGCGTTTGAACCAACTTCCCATCTGTAGAATAGATAGACACCCTAACCTCTGCAGGCTTTGCCAACTGGTAAGGTATCCACGTCTCGGGGTTGAACGGATTTGGATAGTTAGCGAGCAATCTCGTCTCGTCCGAACGCGATACTGATAATAGATTTTGGAGGAAGGCGATTGCCCACTGATATTTGAGGGAACCATTGTTTTCAGCATGCAAGATGTTCAGTTGTGCCTCCAATTTTGCCACATCTAACCGTGTTCCTGTCTCCATGATCGTAGGTGCGGCAGCACTCACTGGATCATCCAGGTTTTCAATTACAACCAGTAGATCTGCTACAGTAACGGCACCATCTCCATTGACATCTGTGCGTGGATTAGTTGGAGTATCTACCATGAACGCTGTCACCACTAACAGTAAATCGGCAGCATTGATCCTGCCATCCTCATTGATATCAGCGGATGATTTTGCTCTTGGTTCTGGTAGAACGACCTCGATATCTAAGTCCATATCCGGGTTCTGTTTAAGGAGTCTGTGAAGCGGTGACATATCTTGAATTGGATTGCCAGCAAGCCATAATGATTCTAATTTTGTTAATTTTCTGAGCGCACCGATGTCCCGAATCTGATTGCCCCAGAGATGTAGTTGCTGTAATTGCCTCAGATTTGAAAGGAAGTTTATATTTTTAATTTGATTTTCCCAGAGGTCTAGGCGGATTAATCCTGTAGCATGTTCTAATCCTTTGAGGTTCTTTATTTGCTGTTCGGGGGCATGCAGCGTAGTTAACCTTTTCATCACTCGTTCTGTGATAGGGGTACTTGCGTCAAGACCAAGTGCCTCTCGTATAGCTTCCGCTAAATTCGCGTCCGGTATTCTCACCTGAGGACTGTTGTCAACCTCTTTTTTGGGAAGAATCAAGACCCTTCCTGTTTTTTTTTCTGCGCGATATACAGCAATAGCTTCACCCTCACCATCTCTGAGCAGCCACAATGCTCCAACATAAGTATTATAGTTTCTCATGTCATGGCGTACACGGTCGAAAAAATGCTCTGGGCCATCAGGTGCTACCCAATACACAAACACATCGTCAAGCCCGAAGTTCCCGAAAACAATTGTTGTGGGATCACCTTCGCGTCTCGATGCCTGCAGACGTGGCAGTTCACTCGGTGGATACGCTTGCAAGTTGACCCATCGCCCATCACCAGTGCTCTTCGGGTCGTTTGTGAATGTTTTATGCAGTGCTATTTTATCTGGAGGCCATTGAAATGTTGGCGAATTCTGTGGGTTAAATCCCTGAAGATGCATCTGACGGAGACGAATTTTAGGCGATGTGTAGCGCCATTCGCTGTCGCCGTAGACCTCGGCAATCAGTGCAGCGAGTTCTGGGTCATACGCTTTCAAGTCTTCCCGTGTATCACCAAAACGATCAAAACTGGCAGTTGTTTTAGGATTAAACCAAGCTTCCGAACCTTCTGCCCAGTACTCTTTGTGGTTTACAGCAGCATAGGTGTCTTTCCACAATCCCTCCGCTATTGCCGATTCGTAGGTAATCCTGAGACGATCATCAAATCCTGGATCAATTCGACTTAATCCTCTCTCGTGAACAGCATGCGCTAACTCATGAAGCAACACGCTGAAACCGAAGTAAGGATCCCCTGGATAGTGCAGTAGATTTTCCTCGCTGGTACTTGTGGTAAGATTTGGCTCCGCAGACCCTAAACCTCGCGTACGGATGTCGACGTAAAAATTGGGCTGGAGGTAACTGTATTCAGGAATCTGCGTTGTTGTTTCGTTGTATCCAATTATAGAAAAGCGTTCCTTGTTTCGCGCGAAGGTTCGTAGTATGTCCCGACGATGCCCGATCATTCTATGAATGAGATATGCGGCTTCCTTTACCGCATAAGGGCTTACCTTTCCTGATGCCAATACAGGAAAACCTCTCACGTCAATCCACTGCTGATAAAACGAAGCAAGATCAAAGGCCCTGCGAACATTCGCCGGGGGTGGTACAGGTTCACGGATGTTAATCCTTTGTGCTTGTACAGATAGCAGAATTGTGAGAGATAGTGACCAGAGTATGGGGACACGAACAATTAAACGGGATATCTTCATTACAGACTCGTATGGATACGACTTTAAGAGCATTAGACGAGCGAATGCGTTTTTCCTGCCCTACAATGCATTAATTCTGCTATTTTTCTTTCGATAAGGGATAGGGATCTTCCTTAGTAAGTTCGCCATTTGGAAGTTCGTAGTAGAGATGTCCGTTGAAATCGTACACGTTTGGAATCCCTTTTTTACGATTTTCTTCCTGTGCCCTTTTCGCAGCACGATTGGCAATTTGCAAAATCTTACGTGCTTGTTTATGAGCCTCAGGGCTTAACTTATCTTGATGCATTAGTACCTCCATTGCGAATGTCTCGCATAAATAATTCAAAGAAATCATTGTTTATTACCGTAACCTCATCCCCCTCACCAGAAGCGACTTCCTGAGGATGTTCAGCAGAATTGTAGAACAGATGCCACTCATCTACAAGATTTCTATAGATATACCAAAAGTTGTACTTGCTCCGATAAAAGCGACGGACAATATCTTCAGTTGGTACATGGTGCCCACCCGCGCTCACTCGATTCCGCACCCTGGCAACACATGTGTCAGAAGATTTGAGAAAGATGAAGACGATTGCGACTGTATATCCAACACGTTTCAATTGAGAGATAATCCGAGCAAATCCTTTTCCCGCAAGTGTCACTTCCACGACGAAATCTTTCTCCGCTTCAATGAGCTTTTGGATTTCTTGTATGAAGAGCCGCCCGGCTTGAATTTTGACTGTGTCCATGTCCTCTGGACGAGATACGAGTCTTTCCGCTATCGCATCGGCACTGATATATTCAGAAATTCCTGAATCGCGAAGGTATTCACGAGCAAATGTCGTTTTGCCAGATCCGTTTGGACCTGCCACGACTATCACATTTTTTGACAAGACCTACCTCTCTTGCTTAGGACTATTTGGTTTTCGTTTCCCATGGATTCCCTGGGCAAGGTCGCGATCAAGGGATCACTCCTACAGCAGAGTACCGGGATAGGAAGGATCCACTCATTTCTTATTTAGGCAGCACTGTTTATACTTCCGCCCACTACCACATGGACACGGTGAGTTACGCCCAATTTTTTTCTGTGAGGCAGTAGATAGAGCAGGACGTATCTTTTCCTGTTGACGCTGGCGCATGAGCGGCATGATGCTGTTCGCAGGTCTGCCCGTTTGTAGGGCGGAAGCCATCATCTTCATCGGTTCGTCAATGTGATTGAAGAACTGCTTATAACCCGCACAGAGATAGTTTAAGCCGTCTTCACCGGTGGGGGTCTTGATAAAACGGTTCTTGGGACAACCCCCATTGCAGGCAAACCTCACCTCGCAGGATCGGCAATATTCAGGGAGCGTGTCCCGTTTATCAGTTCCGAATTTACGTTGGAAGGGGGAATCCACCATCTCAGCGATAGTGCTATCTGCGATGTTTCCCACATGATAGTCAGGCGTAACGAAGTGGTCACAGGAATAGAGATCACCGTTATGCTCAATTGCGAGTGCGTCACCACAAGTTTCGTTGAAAACACAGAGACTGGGATTGTAACCTAACCACGCTTCAAGCGCAACATCGAAAATCTGGACATAGATTTTCCCGATATCGTTTACCACCCACTCATCGAAAATCGCGCAAAGGAATTTACCGTACTGACGCGCTGTGACGGAGCGCGGGGATACATTCTTCCCGCCGAAATGCTCAACGGCAGGGATAAACTGCATGAACTCCGCGCCAAGTGTTTTGAAGTAGTTGTAGACCTCTTTGGGATATTCAGCGTTGTGTTTATTGACGACGCAAAGGATATTATAATCCACCCTGTGCTTTTGCAAGATACGCAACCCCCGAATCACCTGTTCGGAAGACGATCTGCCGCGTTTGTCGTAGCGATATTTATCATGGATTTCCGGGGGTCCATCAATACTAACACCAATCAAAAACTTGTTCCGCTTGAAAAACTCACCCCATTCATCATCGAGAAGTGTCGCATTGGTCTGAAATGAGTTCTGAATTTGCATGCCGGGACGTCTATATTTCTGTTGATACCGAATTGCTTTTCGGAAAAAGTCGACACCCATTAATGTGGGTTCACCACCTTGCCATGCGAACGTGACTTCGTTGGCCTCCTGTGCTTCGATGTATTGTTTGACGTAGCTCTCCAAAATTGCGTCAGTCATGCGGAAAGATCGCGTTTCAGGATAAAGCTTCTCTTTATCAAGATAGAAGCAATATTCGCAATCAAGATTGCATATCGGCCCGATAGGCTTTGTCATCACATGAAATACGCGCGGTGTGTTGAGTTGAACCATCTGATTGCCCTCTCGACAATGTGAAACTGGAACAAGTTACTTGCTTTAATGATATATAATCCAACGTTGCGTTAAGTGTAACACACTTCGGATAAATCGGCAAGAAAAAAGTAGCGGACAGGCAGTGCTATTCAGTTTTCCATTTTATAGCATAAACTTTTAGTTTGTGCCTTTGGTATATGCACCAAGAATTCGTTGCTTTTACCCCCCGAATCCCCCTTATCAAGGGACTTTAAGAGGAAGTGCATAAGTCCTAAAGAGTTTAATCGGGTAATTTCTCAACGTGCGATAAATCGCACTACTACGAGCTGCCCCGTTTGTAGTAGGGCAATTCATTGCCCGTCAATTACCCAATTTATTTATTACACCTCATAAAGTTTGCACTACAAAGTGAAGCGGTATAAATAACAAAAACTAAATAGTTCTGTCCTTATAAATACTGTGACTTTTTGTAATTGCGCGTATCAAGGCGACATATAGAAAGTAATTTATCCTATTTTAGCCTCATTTTCAAAGCTCAATGTTGAATAGTGCCTGGGTTACGTCTAGGTGGTGGATCAGGTTCGCTTGGAGGTGATGTTTCTTGCGCGTCTGTCCCGTCTGTGCTGTCTGTGTCTGGGGCGTCTGCAGTATCGTTTTCAGGTTCACTTGGCGGCGGTGTCTCGCGCAGCATCAACGTCCATCCTTCACGGTAACTCGCATCACCTTTATCCAACACTTCAAGCAGAATGAATACCTGTTCTAAACCCATAGGAAAGGGCTCACGCACCTGTAATCTATTCCCCTCTACTTCTAAATACTCACTACCTTCTATCAACTGAAACCGGTGTGTATCCCTCGCATCTTCATCTTTCACACTTACACCCGCTATAAGCGTCCCACGCACCGCACCCTCCGGAAATGTATAACTCGACAACTCTAAATCTATCGGTGCCTCGTTTATGTCATTCACGAAAATCGTGAAGTCTTTCGTCAACGTCTTGCCCGTGGAGACATCTTTCTCTCTCACGCGTATCTCATACCTCACACTACCCGCTTCATAGTTAAATGTCCGCCTGGCAATCAGTTCGTTGGCTGCATTGATCGCAAATAAACGCTTGGGACCTTTTATGATTTTATACGTG
>JAPPNJ010000110.1 GCA_028818705.1 Candidatus Poribacteria bacterium | reverse complement strand
CGCAGTCGCTACGAAACCGAAGCCCCTACCTTTAGGTAGTGGGTGCTATCACATTTACTGCCCCGCGTGAGACTGGCAATATATTCTGTGTCATCCTCAATGATAACAAGGATATCATTGGTGAGGTCATTGTTTACATCTGCAATCACCATACCTTCATTGCTGATGGCAATCACAAAAGCCTCAAGTTCTACATATTCACCGTGATATGTGTCGGTATCCGATAGGATTTCAGAGATCGTTGTATCAACGGTTAACTCCTCGAGTGTTTTCCCGGTTACCATTAAATCCACACAAAGCTTATCTAAGATGATGTAGTAGTATGTGAGGTCACTCAGTAAATGGTCGTAACAAAATGCGGCATCGTCGACAACTTCGTAAGTGGGTCGGTCCAATTGGTCAAGAACAACATCTAATCTATTTTCAGCGCAACCGAGTGTGAAAACAACAGCAATAATAAGTAGTGAAAAAGTGAAAAATTTCATTATGTCTCTCCAAAAGCAGTTTTCAGAGAGTATAGCACATTTCTAAAAATGATAGTGCGAGAAAGGTTTTGGGTGCCCACCTTTCAGTTTTGTGCGCTGTAAAAAATCGCGTTGAAAAGCAGCTTAAAAGTCCCATAAGATTGCCCGCGATGCTGCGGTTTGAAACCGAAAAGAATCACGCGTCCTTTTCCAAGCGGTGTCTCCAACAGGGCAGTCTTCTGCCGAATCCGTTTCTCACCCTCAAGCCATCCACTCATCAACGGATTGAATTCTGGATACGTCGCTACGGCATTCACATCCCCACGCGCCCCGTCGAAAACAGGTCCCGATTTAAAGAAAATCGCCATATCCCGATCCAGCCCATATCCTATCGGGTGCCTCGTATCTACCCGGACGCGCAGTAATGAACCCGGGCAAAAAAACACCGCACCCTTCGGTAGATTGCTTTTCTCGACCACATTGACAATCCCCTTTTCACCAAGCCCAAAGTATTTCAGCGGGAGTTCTGTCGCACGATTCAGACAGATAAGCGTGCCACCATCCTCTACAAACGCCCGTAAATTCGCTAACCCTTCTGTACCGATCCCACCGACATACTCCGGTGGTAATTTTCCAGCTGCGTGTCCATTGAGAATCCCAGAAGCACCCAAATCTGGCAAGATAATCGCGTCGTATCGTTCCACTAAGTTTCCTGCCTGAATTTCCGCGTTGATGAGGCTGTTATACCTGAATCTGTGCGTATCTAAGACCCAACGCGTCCATCCTTCGTCCATATTCGCTGTCCATGGCTTATAGAGACCCAGGCGCGGCGCATCCATTCTTGAGAACGTCCGATCGGATATTTTTTCATCAATAGATACATCGGCGTAGATGCGGATACCGAATTCTGACGCAAGCGATGTCATCTCCTCGACCGCCTGTAGCGGCGGAACTGCCGTTCTAATCAGGATGCTTCCACGTGAGAACATTTTGCCCCCGCTATTTACCTCCCGATTTGCCCAATAGAGGGTATATTTCGGACTGTTATCTGCTAATTTTGCATTAAACAGATGGTTCAGAACGATCGCTTCGGCATTCGTTCGGTTCTCAAACAGATAGCCCGTAGGTTCAGGGACGCGCGCCAAACTCCCTTGCACTTGTGTCAACACAGGGACCTGGCTTAGATCCGCCGCAAACGGATGCACAACCGCGACAGTTCTGACCCCCATTTGTAGGGGCAGCGTCCAACCCGCGATGTCATAAGGACGTTCTGGGGGTGATTCCGGCGATGGACGGCGTTCCGGATAACGTTGAACTTCAAGCAGGTCCTTCGCGTGTGCCCGAAACGGTTGAGACATCAAAACAACGTAGGTTTCCGCAGGGTATTCTACACCATCTGCGGTAAAAGGTGCGTTCGCCTGGTGAATCTCTACGCCCCCGCGCTGCAAGATGTCCAACATCTTAAGGGTTGTGTGAAAATCACGTTGTTGCTTCGGAACGAGGAATGCCCGAGGCGGTTCGTCTTTGCCTTTTGCTATTGCACTGAGTCCCATCTTGTAGAAGTTTGTCTTCAACATCACCCGATGCTCAGCGACGAAAGACAGAATTGACAGTGCCGCCGCCTTTTCGTATTCTACGATATTTCGCAGTCGCCACCAGCCACCGGGCCACGGTTCCGGAAAGTTCGTGCGAAGCGTGTATTTATCAAGTCCGCGCCGATACCCTTTTAAAGTATGATGCGGTTGGAAAATTGGGGTCGCTATCTCCACACGCGCTGCCTCCGTCAAAATGCCTACCATATTGTGCCGATACGGGACTGTTCGAAACCCACCGTGCCACCATGTATCATAGACAGCACTCGAAAGCACACCTGTAAACCCGTTACTCGTCAAATCAAAAGCAAGCTGCGCTCCAATTAGCGAAAGCGTTCGTTGTAGAAGCGGCGGGATGTTAGGGTTAACCGGCTCAAAATAGGGTGGAATCACAAACCGAGGACCGCGGTAACTCATCTCATGTACGTCATAAACGACTTCAGGAAACCACTCCTTGTAAAGCACGCCCGTGAGCAATTGCGTCTCTATCTGTGTTAGCATAAACCAATCCCGATTGTTGTCGTGCCCCGTATATTTGTGATACAACCACGGAATTTCTGAACCTTCATAAGGTGTATCGACCGTGCGATTATACCAATCCACTACAATGTTCAAACCGTCGGGATTAGCAGAAGGGACGAGCAGAATTATCACGTTCTCAAGAATCTCTTGGATTTGCGGGGTCTCAGCCGTCGCGAATTCGTATGCAAATTCCATTGACATCTGCGAAGAGGCTATCTCTGTGGAATGTAGATTGCAGTTAATTAGCACCACCGCTTTACCCTCTTGCGCGAGTGTCCCTAACTCTGCTATGCTGTCTTCCGTTGTCCGCGCATTCGGCATCGCGAGTCGTCTTTGGGTCCGTTGATGGCGTGCCAGATCCTCAAGATTTTCCGGCGCAGAAATCAGCAGCATCAAAAAATCGTTGCCTTCTGTTGTTTTCCCAAGGTCTTCTAACAGAATCCGATCCGAGTTCTCAGCAACATGCCGCATGTAATCAGAAACCGTCTGCCATCCTGCCACCTTATAATCCGCACCGACCTGAAATCCCAAGACCTCTTCGGGTGGCATCAGTTGGGCGTATGCTGTCCCTTGTATCAACACGCCACAGATTAGTGATATGATGAATGTAGACCGTATAGTTTCAATCTTCAGTAGATGTGTTTTCATGGTAGATGCTATGTCCAGCAGGAATACTGCCATCATGACTCCTTTGTGAAATTTACCTTGCTGAGTACCGACAAGTATAACCCGAAGCTGATGGCGCGTCAACACGATTTTCCTAATCATCACGTCATTCAGCTTTACTGTAGGAGGCGGTGAATGCCATCCGGCATTCATACCGTTGATTCTTTCCAAATCCCGACTTTTCCTGACAGAAGCAATCTGCTTCTCCCGACCCTGTCACCCATCTTTCCTATAGCAACAAACGTTGCTGGCGACTTGTGCTAACAGCTATCCGTAGAATGACTTCCCGAATCCCACCATTCATAGTAGGTCGCGACACTTTACCATAACTAACAATTCTTGTAGGGATGCTCTCCTACTCGCGACTTCCTACAAAATTGTCACAGAATCGTCACTTGACTTTTTTAGAATTTTGTGGTATTGTTATAGGGAGCTTTTTCGATTGATAGACACTATTCGAGCGGTACGACTCGCGAAACTTTCTTCATGTATGATAGACTATGAAACAAACCTTAAAATACCGTGCGTATCCGACGAAAACACAGGAAGCGTGGCTTTTTGTGGAGTTGCGACACCAAAAGCAGTTGCAGAACTACATGCTCCAGATGCGTAATCAGATGTGAGAGTATGGCAGCAAGTCTGTATCGCTTTATAGCCAGATACACCATTTGGCGAAACTGCGTGCCTTGAACTCTCACTATGCCAAGCTCCACAGGATATGCAAGTTTCCACTCTTAAGCGTGTTGATAAAGCCTATGAAAGTTTTCAAAAACGGATTTATCTCTTTCAGAACGGATATATCATTGTAGTGCTTGCGACTCTAAAATAGACAGAGACGTAAACACTGCAATCAATCTAAAACACCTCGCTGTCGGGCAGACAGAGAGATAAAACGCTTGTGGAGTTTGTGTAAGCCCTCCGCAAGTGGAGGCAACGAATGAAGAAGCAAGAATACCACGACTTTAGGCGTGAGAGTGTCAAAAAAGTAGTTGTTATTCCACTGGTTATTCTATTGCTCGCGAGTTTTGGCTGTGAAACGAAACAGAAAGGTCCGAGCAATTTATCCGTAGGCAGAAGTAAATTGATTGATAGCGGAAACGCCATGGAAGCCGTTGCGCTGCTTGAAAAAGCGGAGCAGGAAGAAGTAAATAAGCTCGAACCCCGCGCTTTACTCCTTATCGCTTATTCTCACGGGCTTGCAACCGGAGATGCCAGCACCTATGGCGTTGAAGCAAAGTTCAAAAATCAACGTGAGCAGCGAATACAACAACTGACTGAGGCTGAAATGCAGCAAATCCTGCAAATCCTCAGCACACGCTCGCGGGTACTGAAAGCCGGCTTGCAGGTACTTGTAGACAAGGGCACCGAAGCGACGGCTATAGTCTTGGACAGCCTCGCCAAAGGCAGATATCCAGCACTCCACACAAACTTTACAGAGATGCTTGTCCAGATGGGTTCTGACAGTCTTGACCTCATTTTAGCCAGGCTCACTGATGAAACGACGCCATCTGCTCTCAAGACAAAGCTGGTACAGGTCTTGTCTGAAATCGGCGATGCGAAAGCCGTAGACGCATTAAAAACTCTCCAAAGTGAAACAAGCGACGCTGCCTTGGCAATGGAGATTAACACTACGCTCTATCAACTCGGCGAGGAATCCTATAAAAAGGACATCATCGACGGCTTAAATCATAGTGATGTTGCTGTCCGACGCGCCGCCGCTAAAACCATGGTAGATATCGAAGATATATCGCCCAAAGTACTCATTGCAGGGTTGAAAGACGGTGACTCTGAAGTCGTCGCATCACTTGTAAAAGCACTCGCTATCCATCAGGATGCTGCCGCTGTTGACGAACTTGTGAATATTCTCACGAGTGAATTAAATAAAGATCCCAAACAAGCCGCAATTGATACCCTTGATATTTATGGGGAGAAAAAACTCACGGGCGGCTTGGCGAAGCGCATTACGACGCTGCTCATTGGTGGAACCGTTACTGATCCAGACAACCGATTCTATCTTGTGCAATTGCTCAAGAGGGAACCGTTTCTCAAACAGATTCGGGCGTTAGAGTCAATTGAGGGGCTTGCGTCTAAACTCTATCAGTATCACCAAAATAAGGAGACCGAGACACTCGTTAAAACGGCGCTCAAACAACTCCTTGACGCACTTGAGTAATGATTTTTCTGTTGTCAGGGAAACCGCATAGGAGTTGTTAAAAAGCCTATTTTGGGTTATGAGAGGTTTTTTAGCAATTGGAAGACTGCATTCTCGCTGCGAAGCAATCGGACGCAGCCGCTCAGATTTAATAGTTAAAAAATCTTAAATTTCTTGACAGAAAAGTGTATTTATTTTAAAATATCCTTTGCATCGTACTTATCCGAATCAATAGCCTCTGTCCGGTGGGCGTGAAAAGTCTATAGACAAAAGACATTAATTGCCTTTGCCTGCGAACTTCACCCGACATCGGGATTCACAGGTCACAATCAGAAATGCTAAGTTGTCTGTTCTTTTTTAGTTAACAAATTACGCGCTACTGGGCTACGCGCGACACTCATTATCTACGCAAAGTATGCACACTGCAAGAGGCACAAACGGGTGAGTCTAATCGAGATTCTAGGAGGAGAAGATAAACGGAACATGAAAAAACTTTTGATGATATTACCGCTTTTAGGGGTTGTAATTTTCGGCTGCCAGCCGGAACAGGTCATCACCCAACTTGAAGTCGGAAGAGGTAAGTTGTATGCAGGACTCTCACTGGAGGCGGTCCAACACCTTGAACGTGCTGTACAGGAAGAGGCAAACAAAGTTGAACCTCGCGCACTCCTGATTCTTGCGTATAGCAACGCCATTTCAACAGGCGCCGCTAGAACCCATAATGTAGAAACCAGATATCAAAGCGAACGTGACCGCCGCGTCAGTGAATTGGGCGAGTATGAGATGAAAAGAATTCTGCATATCCTTGGTGAACGCCATCGGGTACAGAAGGATGCTATACAGGTCCTCATTGATAAGGGGTCACCGGCTGTGCCTTTCGTTTTGGAGGACCTCGTTAAAAACCGGTATCGAAATGTGCACGGCGACTTCGTTCAAATCTTGATGGGAATCGGCAGTCCAGCCATTAAGGACATTCTGGAGGCAGCTGGAGACAGCAAAACACCAGCTGCTGTGAAGATTCAACTCGTACGTATCATAGGGGATATGGGTGACGCATCCGCCACCGCTGGGTTAGAAGCACTCCAAAATGCAACCACTGATGAAGGGTTGAAAATGGAAATTAACACCGC
>JAPPNJ010000139.1 GCA_028818705.1 Candidatus Poribacteria bacterium | reverse complement strand
CCCTATACCCTTATTCATCAAGATAGGAACAGTGCAGCCAGAGTCGGCAAGGTCCAGACGGCGCACGGCACTGTAAATACACCGATATTTATGCCTGTTGGCACGCGTGGAACAGTGAAAGCCTGCACTCCCGAAACGCTATCCGAGCAGATTCGGGCGGAAATTATTCTTGCGAATACGTATCATCTCTATCTGCGTCCGGGGCAAGAGATCGTCCAAGAAACCGGTGGGTTGCATTCGTTTATGGGCTGGCATCGACCCATCCTTACGGATAGTGGTGGGTTTCAGGTCTTTAGTCTCGGTCCGCTGCGTACGATCACAGAGGAGGGGGTGGCGTTTCGTTCTACGATAGACGGGACCGAACACTTTATTAGTCCGGAGCGTTCGATTGAGATCCAGAATGCGCTTGGTGCAGACATTATCATGGCGTTTGACGAATGCCCTGCCTTGCCGAATGAATATACATATCTTAAAAATTCGATGGAGATGACGTTGCGGTGGGCTGCACGGTGTAAAGAGGCACACCGGCATCCAGATCAACTGCTTTTTGGGATTGTGCAAGGCGGCATGGAACGGGATTTACGTGAGGCAAGCGTAGATGCCACAGTATCCATCGATTTTCCGGGGTATGCCATTGGTGGCTTGAGTGTCGGTGAAGAGAAGGATTTGATGTATGAAACGCTTGCTTATGTCGTACCGCTCTTACCGGAAGGTAAACCACGCTATCTGATGGGTGTCGGCACCCCGGAAGATTTGGTCTACGGGGTACGCTGTGGGGTTGACATGTTCGATTGTGTGATGCCGACCCGGAATGCGCGCAACGGCTCTCTGTTTACGACCGCAGGTATCATCCGCATTCGTAACACGAAATACAAACGTGATTTTGCTCCCTTGGATGCGGAATGTACCTGTTATACCTGCCGGAACTTTACACGGGCATATCTCCGACATCTGCATGTCGAGAACGAGATTCTCGGTTCACAACTGCACACACTGCACAATCTGCATTTTTATATCAGTTTGATGCGCGGGATCCGGCGTGCCATCTGTGATGGAAATTTCGCAGCGTTAGCAGACAGTGGCCCCGATATAAGTGCTTTGGTGAAATTGGGACAGTCCGTCGACGATGCAATTTATTAGATCAATGGGCTGAAACGAAAAGTAACCGTAGGTTGGGTAGAGCGGTAAAGCCAAGGATCCACCAGTTTATACGAAGAATGCTAATTTTCGATGCCCGTTCGTATAAATAGGTATAACGAAACCCAACAATCCAAACCGGCCGCTGATTGCTGATAACCATTCTCTTTACTTCAAGATGACCATTTTACGGGTCGCTATAAAATTGCCAGCCGTCAGGGTATAGAAGTAGAGACCCGTCGCGACAGGCTCTCCAAAGGTATTACAACCATCCCAATATGCCGCACGGCTCCAACTCTGATAGAAGCCCGCAGTTTGATGTCCTAACGGGAGCGTCCGGACTAACTTCCCGTCGATCGAATAGATGGATATCGTGACACCCGCGGGGGCAGATAACTGATAGGGTATCCATGTCTCTGGATTGAACGGATTGGGGTAGTTTGCGAGGAGTTGTGTGTCGTCAGGAAGTATGGCAATCACAGGGGCTGCAGGTGCCCCTTCTTCCACCTCAAAACGGACGATCTCCGTGAAGTCCGCCCTAAGAGGGTTCCCGGCTTTATCATATACATCCATCTCAGCGAGGCCCCATGTGCCAGGGGCACTGCCTACAGGTAAAATAGTCTGCTGGTGATAGGTTTCGTAGACAGTCGGATCGCGTGAAAAATATATCTTCTGCCAATGATCCTCATCATGATGAGCAAAGTTATGTTTTTCACCATTCGGGCCTCGTAACGTCAGATGTGTCCACGCATAGCCACTAATATCATCCCTGACTCTGAAAGTAATATCTACCCGTGTTGCACCATTTGGGTCATCGGGGTGTATGGGCTCTGCTTGAATACTAATCCGATTAACATCCAGGACAGGCGGTTGCGTATCGGGGTGCTTTGTCTGAATCTCAATAGTGGGAGGTAACTCATCAGTAAACCATTCTGCCCCCATGTTTCCTGCAAAATCTCTCGCGAAAATGAATTCAACTTTGTACTTACCACTCCAAAAATAGTCGGGCACAATAAAATGAGCCTTTGCGTGCCAAAGTTCATCTCCTTCTCGGGTCAAGTCTCCCCTGTCGCTTAAAAAGTAGGACTCGGGATTTTCATCGTTTATCCTCACATAAACGGATGTGATCTCATTTTTCTCAACAAATTTACAATGCAATGTGAGAACTTGATAGGCGCGTCCTTCTTCTGTCGTTCTCTGTGGACCCTTCAGATTATCTGCGTGTTGTTGATAGGCGCGTCCTTCTTCTGTCGTGGCATCGGATAAAGAGAATCTCGCAGAGTTGGGAACATATTCTGGGGGGGTGATATCGGTAGATGCCAACGGATTGTCAATATAGAGTTTCCACCCAAAATCAAGTCCCCGGGAGGAGTGTCTCGTGTTACCTTGAGCATCACTGATTTGGATATGGTCGGGTACATAGTAACCATTTGCAGCATATTTTGATAACTTTACCTGTCCGTGCAAAATATGTCCACCAGGGCGATCTACTGGTGGTCTACATTGTATATCAAGATGAGCACCTTTGTCAGGACGAAGCCGGAAAAATCCCCATTGTGCACCGTCGAGGTCACTCTCGCGGTGAATCTCGATTTCCACGGTTATCAGTTTATCTTCTTCAGGTTTACCTTCGACCTGTATATCAACTCGGATAATGCGTCCTGGATAGACATAGTCAGGGTAGAGGTTGTAAACCTCAAACGTCAAATCTCCGCGTATCTTTGAGATATACCGTGTTCCGTGCATAATCCGATTCTGGATGAACTCGTATTTCGTAGGGGCGCGAAACCGCAATTTGTTAGGGTTGACGATGTAAGAACTGATGCTCTCTGCCATATCCTCATTCGGATTCTTACCATGTGCGTAAGTAGAGACAAACTCAACATCTTTCGTCGTTGACCAGCCATCTTTATCGTCTGGGTTTTCAAACCAGCCGCCGAGTTCAATCCAGTCCTGTTTGAGTTGTTCATCAAATAGGTATTCCCATAAGAAGTGTGCTTTCTCATGTAGGATTACGTGATGAATGGAATTCAAACTCTGTTCCTTGAAAGCCAACTCCATAAACTCAATATAGCCCGGACCTGTCCACGCGACTGCTGCCGCTTCTGGAACTATCGGATGTGGGAGTCCATCCACCCGTCGAACGAGATAGTTGAGTCCTGGTGTTTTGAGCATACCTCGTGGGAATTCTTCAAACATGGACATTAATGCCATCAACTCTTCGTTTTTGAATTCAGAAAAACGGTCCGCGTGTTCGCCTGTTGTATGTCGTGTGAGTTCGCTATAGTCCGGAATGTTTATACTAACACCATAACGTTCCCGCAATATCCGCTCGAGTAGCCACCGATCTGCCCCATCATCGGTTAAGAACCGAAGCACTGCGCGATGAAGGCGTTTGGAGAAATACCTGCCTCGGACCCCTTCTATTTCTGCTAACAGTGGCGTCGCATGCACAAATGCGGCGGCGGCAATACTGACACGCTTCTGGTCCCCTTCAGATACGACCTGAATATCAGATTGGATATGGCGATCACTTATTTTCCATATAGAGGGGGAGCGGTTGTAAAGTATGCCTGTGTTTTTCCAAATAGATTCAAACGTCTGGAGTAAGTGATACGCATGCCTTGGACTCCATTCAGGTCCCAGATGCACAGAATACTTATGCATTAACGCCAGCGACGCACTATGAGCCGCTATTTCCATCGTTTCATCGAGCAGTTCTACCTCTATAGGTTCAACAGGCGTCGCTTGCTCTTGTCCTTCGGGTGTTTCGTCAAGCTCCCAGTGGAACGTCCACAGATGCGACTCTGCCTCTTGTCCGGCTCCGGGGGATGTCAACAGGACGATCAAAAATAGGACACATAGGACTGGGAAAATAACTCGAGATGTCACATGAAACTCCTTGTCAGTCATTTTTTGTGCCGATATGGTGAAGCAGTTGTTTTTCGGAGATAAGTGAAGGAAATCCCTTTTCTCTCACTGAACTCATAGCGAGTACGGGTCATGACTCGTTGAAAGTTATCCGAAAGTTAATCATAGAATATGCGAGATACCGAAACCCTAAGCGTGTTTCTTTGAGTTTATCATAGCTCAGTGCGAGTTTCCGATAAGTGTCTTGCCACCCGAAAGTTCGCTCAACTTTATATCGGTCTTTATAGATAACGTGAGTTTGATAAATACTTGAAAGTTTTTGTATAAAGAGAACCCTTTTAGTATAATGAGATCATCTACATTCTCTAACTAAAAGGAGTTCTCTGATGGATATTCTAACACTTTTCTGCGAAATAGACGACTTTTTTCTTGCGTATGAAAGATGGCAGGCAACGCACTGGGTGCCAAAGGATACACCGCCGGAAACCCGCGGACATCCACGGCAACCGCATCCGAGCGAGGTGATGACGATTCTCATCGCTTTCCATCAAAGTGGGTATCGGACGTTTAAGCACTTTTATCAAAGACACGTCTGGGGCCAGTGGCGGACAGCGTTTGCGAACCTCGTGAGTTATACCCGTTTCGTGCACTTGAAACAAGATGTCTTGACACTTTTGACGCATTATCTCGCTGCCCGCCTCGGTGAGTGTAGCGGTATCTCTTTCGTGGACTCTACACGCTTGCGAGTGTGTGATAACAAGCGGATTTCATCACACAAGGTCTTCGCTGGGAAAGCCGAACGCGGGAAAACCTCACTGGGATGGTTTTATGGTTTCAAACTTCACTTGGTTATCAATGACACAGGCGACCTTTTAGACGTTGTGTTGACACCCGGGAATACTGATGACCGTAAACCGCTTTGCGGAATGGAACCCGACGGGCAGTTTCACGACACCCTCTACGGAGATAGAGGGTATATCTCTGAAGACCTGCCGGAGAAAATCCGCAAGCAAGAGGTAAATCTCGTTTACAAAGTCCGAAAAAACATGGACCCCCTGGATTTATCGGTGTCCGAGGAAGTATTGCTAAAAAAGCGGATGCTCATTGAATCGGTTTTCGGGGTGCTGAAAACCCAAATGCGGCTGGAACATTCACGACATAGAAGTTATGAAAACTTTCAAGTCAAGGTCGCCTCTGCTTTGATCGCTTATCAGCTTTCGGAGAACAAACCCTCTCTGAACTTCGATGAACTTCAGCAAAGCAAGGATTTACCTATGAGCATCAACGACTAACTTTTTTCAAACTCACGTTATAGATATCTTTTCTAAACCATCGGAACTTACGAGCGATGACAATAGGCGTCTTAGCATTCCGACGGTTTGGATAGATGACGGGAATCAACCCGTGTGCTTTGATAATCTCATGATTCGCCTTGGAATCAAACCCGGAATCCAGCGTGAGAGCAGATGCGCTCAGATCCATACCAATCCGATGGCTCAAGGTCATAAGACCAGTAAAGGAAACCTCAGGTAAAATCGTTGTATCATGTGCGTTGACGGGTTTCGTCGTTATCGGACCAATGATGAATCCATGATTATCGGTGATCGTCAGTTCTTTTTCTCCTTTCTGGTGTTTGTGTCCTGAATATCCGGCACCATCGCCCCTTTTTTGACGACCGTATTTGACCCATCTCCATGAAGACGAGAGGTGTCAAGTTGTTCGGTATCAAGCAGGTGTATCACCGAGGCTTCTGTCTATCGAAAAAAGGAATGAGGCTTGACAAGTTACCCAACCAGATATTTAAACACAGAGGAAAGGTTATCATCGGGCGAGTAGAGTTGGGAGACATTCAACTCATTTTCGATGAGCAATTCGGGGAGCCGCGCATAGAAAGCGTCAGGCTTGTCGGTTTCGATAATAATATCGCCTGATTCTTCTTCTTGTGATTCGCTGGGAATATCACTGCTATCGACAAAGGTGACACTCAGAATGTCCGCGAAAGGGAGACAAACTTGCGCTAAACGGCGCGGTTCATCTGTACTCAAATAGACCTTGTGTGGATGTTCATCAATCAGTTCGCGGATATCAGAGATAGTTCCCTCCGCGAGGATTCGCCCTTGATGGATGAGTAGAATTGTCTCTGTTAGTGCCTCAATTTCGTAGAGGATATGGCTGGAAACGATGATGCTGATGCCTTTATCAGCAAGTTCTTTCAGGAGTGAGAGGACATACCTTCTTCCATTCGGGTCTAATCCGGTGAGGGGTTCGTCTAAAAAAAGGAGTTCTGGCTCATGCACTAATGCTTGCGCGAGCTTAATCCGCTGACGCATTCCTTTGCTATAGGAGGCAATGGGTCTATCTTTTGCTGGGAGCATATCCACCGTTTCGAGGACTTGTAGGTTCCGAGATTCCACTTCTGTTTCGTCGTATCCACTCAATGTCGCGAAAAACGTGATAAATTCATGGCCACTCATGAATTGGTATGCCAACTCTATGTCCGGACAGTAACCGACCTGCCTCGTCAGTTCGGGGTTGTTCCATACCGTTTGGTTCAGCACTTTGACTTCGCCTTGGTTAGGTTTAAGTTGTCCGGTCATGAGTTTGATTAAAGTCGTTTTGCCCGCACCGTTTGGACCCAACAAACCTGTGATGCCGGGGTGAATTGTAAGGGTTATGTCGTTTACTCCCATGACTTCGCCGTACCATTTGGATAGATTTTCTGTTTGAACGATCATTTAAT
>JAPPNJ010000192.1 GCA_028818705.1 Candidatus Poribacteria bacterium | reverse complement strand
CCGCAGTCGCTACGAAACCGAAGCCCCTACCTTTAGGTAGTGGGTGCTATCACCCCGTTTGTAAATTGATGCCAGGATTTACCACGGTCGGTTGAGCGATGAATGCCGAATGGACCGCCTCTATAAAAGGTGTTTTCGTCTACGGTTACAACGCCTTGTGGTAACAATGTTTCACCGGTGTCTATGAGAAAGACCGTACTAAATGCTGTATCCATAAAGGATGATTCATTTTTATGTGTTATCTGAGTCCATGATACTCCCAAATCGGGCGAGTGTAAAATTCTGTTTGCATTTGCGTTATCACCGATTATGATACTATATGCTGCCTGTTGCTTCGATTCAGCCCATCCCAAAGTGAACTCAGGACCTATTTCAATGTAAAGGTTGTTTTCAAATCCTGTCACGGCGTAAATAGGTCCTGACAGACCCACAGACAATTGTTGCCAAACGTCTGAATTCAGGTGATAGAGACCTTTGTTTGTGCCAGCAAACACCGTGTTTCCAATTGTAGCCACTGCGTAAACATTTTCGTTTACTAATCCATTCTGTAGATGATGCCACTTCGCACCGACATCCGTAGATCGAAAAACACCTTTGTTTTGTAAAGCGAGATACATTACAAAATCCGCGTGCGCGTTATGTTGCTGTGCTGTATCCATCACAATGAGTCTGGTCGGATGTCCTTTTGGCCGGGCGCAAAGAACATTCCATGTCTCACCGTTATCGGTTGAAGTGAATACCTTATCAGTTGAAACAATATAGAGCGTGTTGGCATATTCTGCCATCGGCATCCGCAACCCACTGATTGGTTTGTTCGTGTTGATGCGTGTCCATTCGGTTGCGTCTGGTGTTAGTCTATAGATGCTTGTTGGTGTAGCAGCGTAGAGGGTCCTCTCGGCTGTAGCAAAAATGTTGTATATGGTCCCACCGTGGGGTCCGTTTGTTGGGGTCCACTCCGAATTAGCGTACTTCGTAGAATCCACCTGTGTATTGAACGTTGAAGCTGCTTCAGTCGTTGATAGACCCGTACCGATGCTATCTGTGGAGCGATTAATCTGTCCTACTTGATTCCGCACAGCAGGTTTTGAATCCATATCAATCACGATAAAGGCATCAATGATTTCAACTGTGGGCTCGGATGCTGCTTCAAAACTATACGGCTTCTGAAAACGGGCGATGTATTGATTGCTTGCACCGATCAGCAACAACACTAAAATAGTAGTTGTGCCAAGAGCTGCCCAGGGAAGCAACGGTTTGCCAGTAGGAGTCGGAGACGGTTTCAGATCAGCCACTCGCCGCATAATATGCTCGGTTAGGTTGGATGGTAACTGGATCTTACCAAGTGCCTCTTTGATGAGGAGCTCTTCTTCTCCCTGTAAACGCTTTCGTGCCCGATGGAGCCGACTGTGAATCGTCTTTACCGAGACACCTAAGAATTTACTGACTTCCTTCGCTGGCATCTCTCCGAGATAGTAGAGGGTCATGACCGTTCGTTCACTCTCTGGCAGTTTCGCGAGAAGTTTTTGGACAATTTCATAACGATGTTCAGTAGCTTCTGCTTCACGATACTCCGATATAGAATGCCCATAAGTTAACGCATCTATTTCTTTCTCAGACATCTGCTCCAACGACAGCATCCCGGATTTTTGTTTTCGCATCCAATTCAGGCAAAGCCGATTTGCGATGACATAAAGCCACCCAGCAAACTGATTGGGATTCTTGAGGGTCGAGAGTTTTGTGTACGCTCTAAGGAAGGTGTCTTGCGTAATTTCCTCAGCGTGGTGGAAATCGCCAATCTTCCGCCATGCCAAGGCATGAACACGTTTTTGGTACTTTTGAATTAAAGTACTGAATGCCGACTCGTCGCCTGACAAGATATTGCGAATCAGTTGTGCATCGTCTTTTTCCATCACGGTCCTCCATGACTAATCAATAAGTTTAGTCGTTTGAACACTTCCTTTACTTCTCAAATATCTGCCCGGAAAAATTTCAGAAACGCCGCAGTTGTCAATCCACCTGCGAAAAAGCAGAGCAATAGCAGATCTAAAACGGCATGCTGGAGGGTATCTTCCAAGGTCGGTTCCACTATGGATGGCGGTGGCAGCGGAGATAGAATCTCTTCTGGGTGGATCGCGGTTTCTGACATTTTGCTGAACATTTCCGCATCAAGTGTCTCATAGTAGCGAGTTCCTGTTTGAAAGTAGGCATCCCTTTTCGCCTGACCGGTTTGCGTGGCATCGGTTGCCAAAGAAATGAAGGAAGACGTAGGCGTGATCCGAGAAAGGTTGATACCGATTTCTTCTTGGTATTTCCTTCTTTGCTGATAACGCTGATCGAGCTCCGCCGCGAAATCGCGATATTCTAATCGAGCCGCCTCTTCAAGGGGAGCCATCTTCTCATTCATTTTCTCGAGGTGTTCCGTACCACCTACTACGGCAGCGAACCTACCGGACGGTGGCTTTTCTGGCAAGAGGTCTTGTATCATTTCAGAAAAGAGTTTACTTTTTTCGCTTTCAAGACCTGAACGCAGTTCTGCTTGCTTCGCTGCTTTTTCTCTGTAGACGCTCTCCGCTGTCGGCGCAGGCGCGACAATTTGCGCAGCAAGAAACCCGACCCGCGGTAGGATTAGAACGGTGAACACCCAGATGGTAAAGGCAACAATGAGTGTAGTCTTAGAACTGTCAAAATAAATTGAAATTACTGACCCCATAGCAAAAAAGACGGCAATGTAGAGCAACGAGATGCCGATGAGGCATAGAACACGAGGGTAGATATCCGGTTCAGCCAGCGGGAATCCTTGTGAGACGAGCACGAGTAAACCGATGATTAACGAGACTAAGAAAGGGACAATGAATACGAAGTATCCACCGATGAGTTTACTCCACAAAAAGATATCGCGTGGGAGCGCATTGGCGAGGGTTATCCGTAGAGTTCCTGCTTCCTTTTCTCCCGCAACGGCATCAAAGGTAAACAGGAGAGCCAGCAGACTAAAAACCGTGCTAACCACGAACACGAAGTCGAGATGCCCGAAGAGAAAGGCTATCGGTGCAGAAGACAGAGTCGTATCCCCTGGCTTTATCCCGTTGCGTGTCATCCCAAGATAACTCGGAATGATGGATTCTAAACCGGTCGCGAATACGCTTAAAGGCGTGGGCTTAAGAATCAGTTTGGAGACTTCAAGATTTGGCTCTGTAGTCTTTCCGTGCGCCCAGGGTTGGTCAGCAGGATCCTTACTATTTTCCTTTTTAATGGCTTCTTGATAGTCAACTTGGCGTTGGAGATAACGACGGTAGTTGATGTGGAAGTTAAGTGGAATGAGCAGGACACACATTAGAAGTAGCGCGACAAACCGTGCACTAAAAACATGCAGCATTATCTCTTTCTGAATTAAGGTTATTGACATTTAAAGGGTCTCCATTCCGATGGAACGTCTTATGAAATCCGGTGAAAAGTGGATGTGTAGGACTATAAATTGCTAAAAAGTGGCAGCTTCGGTGTTATTTTCTGTTCAATGACACACCCTTGGTCCTGCCAAGTTTCCTAAACCTCCCTCCTACACAATGAAAAATCCTGTCGCCTTCAGCCAGAGGAACCGCATTTCAGGATCTCTAAAAAAGCGTTTTTTATGTCCCTCAATCCTTAAAGACACAATTTTCAATGGAATGCTTGCATAACCTGTTTTTTTATGCTTCGTTTGACATTGACGCGATAGCATGGTATAATATTTCGCAAATCAATTATGGTATAATATTTCGCAAATCAATTGACAATTATTTTTTTCGCAAAATCAAGTTTCGGTATGAGAAACGATAAGGCTTCCTCAAAATGCTAACATTAGAGCGTAACTTGAAAATCGGCATTTTAATAGGTTTATGTTGTTATGTTGCGCTGCTGTGTATCATCGCACTCACGCATGATCACGATCATTGCGAACACGCGCATTCTGCGGAAACCTGTGCAGCCTGTTTCTACAACAGCCAACACGTCGGAGAGGAGATTGCGTTCGTTGCCTTCACCGCTCCGTTCCTTCCCAATACGGTGCTTCCACTGTATGAGGGTTCTGTTTTTCTTCCTTTAAGACTTACTACGAACACGCGCAGTCGTGCCCCACCTGTATTCTCCAATTAACTTCAAATTCTTGCCTTTAAAGGCACATCTGTCTGTGCTCTACATTATCTATAGAGTTAGGGAACACCTACATTCATTCCGCCTCTTGCTCGCTTTGCAAAATAGGGCAATTTAGGGTAGTTTTTGTATTGCAGACAGAAATACAAAATCACATGCATTAACAACATTTCTTTCTGGAAATCTATGAGGTTTCTATTGAACCAGAAATGTATGAGACACTTTATGATAGCGAAGATGCGTCTTTATATCCTTCACGCATTTATGCTGTCTGTTAAGAATAATTCCGTTTTACGTATTAAAGTAGCAGGTACATGCAGTGTACCATCGAATACAGAAATTGGAGAATACAATGTTTACACGTTTTTATGGAAGCGGCTTTTCTGTCGCCATTTCTCGATTAATGTTACTAACCTTTGTCGCTGTACTTCCCCTCATGGGAGGTTGTGGTGAAGATGACAACCCGATTGTTGATGATGATCATGACCACGACCACGATGCTCCCATTCATGCCGATGTTGACGGCTTCTTTTTGGAAGTCGATGGAAAAGATGTCTATCGTCAGTTTCAAGGCACCCATAGCGGTGGGCTCACCGTCGGAGTCGGTCAAGAGATTGAGGTCCATGCGGTATTTCTTGATGCAAACGGGGCCGAAGCCCACCTTCATGAAGTAGAAGCCGTGGATGAACATGGACATGAGGAAGAATTCGGCTTGGGCTTGACGGATTACGACTCCGCCATTATTGCGATCCATCTGGACCACGATGAACACGACCACGATGAACACGACCACGGTGAAGATGACCACGATGAAGAGGAACATGGTGAAGAGGAACACGAAGACGAACATGGACACGAAGAGCACAGTGAAGACGAGTTACCGTTTGGACTCGAGGGATTGAAGGTAGGTACAACGACAATCAAACTCCAACTGCTTCACGGGGATCATCCCGATTTCACGGCGGCACTGCTGATACCGGTCACCGTTGAATAAAGGGAGATGTCCATGTTAGGCATTTATAGAGGACGTACGCAGTCCCCTTGTAGGTGCGGTTTCAAACCGCACCTACCGCAGGAGAAGATGCGGAATTCTACGATTTTGCGTAGGTCCTGTTATAGCGGTTTGCCAAGGTCTTGTCGGATAGGGGCACTTTTTAAAGGTGTCTGTCTATGTGTATTGGTGTTCGGAGCGGTAAGCCTGCCCTACTGTTATGGAGGGGAACACACTGCTCAAAACCCACCGTATTCCTTAGAAGGTGAAGTTGTCGAAAAGCTTAGGAATGCCCAACTCGGCGATGTTACCGTCCATATTAAGGGACTTGAAGAAAGCGTCCGGACCGATGCAAGTGGTCGGTTTAAGTTCGACGCAGTGCCCGAGGGACAGCAAACGCTTCAGTTTCTGAAAGTCGGTTATCAGCGGTTTGAACAGGTCGTTGATGTCAATGCCTCCACGCCCTATCTCAAAATTGAACTGGCGGCGTTGCCGTTTCAACTGAGCACCATCAGAGTCTACGGTTCAAATCGCTATCTGTCACAGTTTGAGGAAACTACCGATTTAGCATTGGATGCGGAAGAACTCCAAAGGCGGTTAGGTATGACCTTGGCGAACACATTGGCAGATGAAACCGGCATTTCAGAACGAACCATGGGACGGGCAACTGCCCGTCCTGTTATTCGGGGGTTGGGCGGGGATAGGCTGCTCATTCTTGAAAATGGCGAACGCACAGGCGATAAATCCGCCTCCAGTGCCGACCACGCTGTATCGATTGATCCGACGACTGCTGAGGGTGTTGAAATTACGCGAGGTCCCGCATCGCTCATTTACGGTTCAAGCACACTCGGTGGTGTTATCAACGTCAAAAGCAATCACATACCGCAAATTCTACCAAGACGGCTTGATATGCATCTAACGTTCCAGAGTGAATCTGTCAACTCAGGTTTGACCGGAACAACAGGTTTTACTGTCCCAATTGGTGATTTTGCGGGAAGGGTCGAATGGAATCGGCGACTTGCATCTGATATACGAACGCCGGTAGGGATACTTGAGAACACTGCCCTTTCAAATGTCAATTTTTCAGGCGGTGCTTCGCTGATTAAGCCGTGGGGTTTCATCGGTGCCTCTGGCAGCAGTTATCGCTCAGATTACGGTGTTCCCGGCTCCCCAGAAGGACATATTAGCGGGGTTAACATCGAACTCGACAAGCAACGCTATGAAGGACAGATGGAGTACCGATTCAATACAGCGATGCTTGAGAAGGTAAGACTCCAGACTGCCTATACGCGTTATCAGCATCAAGAATTGGAGTCCAACGGGAGGCTTGGTGTCGAATTCGGTCTGTTAACCTATAACATCTCAGTGATGGCGCACGTGTTAGGCAACGCCGTTGCAGGCGTTTGGGGGGAATACCGAGACCATGCAACCGACGGATTTTATTGGACCCCACACACCCGTGAATTCGCGTTGGCGGGATTTTATCTAAACCAGCGTAACTTCGACAAATTCACCTTACAGGGGGCTATCCGCTACGACCTTAGGCGTTCGGAACCGTTTCGACCTGGGGCAGTTGTCCGAGCCGGAACCGTCCAACGCCGCGATTTCAACGGTTTCTCCGGGGCTACCTCTGGAATTTACCATTGGAC
>JAPPNJ010000168.1 GCA_028818705.1 Candidatus Poribacteria bacterium | reverse complement strand
CCGGGCATTGTGATTTCTTTGCTTTCTTTAGTTTTGTAGTGAGAGGCATCAACAGCAGCAATAATATCCTCCACCTCCTTTAAAAGGTGAGGATATTTTTCTTTAATGGAATCTCCATTATTGAATGAATACTCGGCAGCAATAATCATTATATAGCCAGTTCCGTCTGTTTATCTGTGAAGTGACGCTCGGATTTCTGCGTGGGACGAATTCGCCACTCTTCCGGCAATCGGACGATGGTATTGATGATCTCCGGGTTCTCAAAATAAGTATCATCTATCTGCCAAAATTGGAGACGCGGGTATCTCAACCCGTTATGCGAAAAACTCCCTATATCCTCCGCCACCTGACGCATACCTGCGGTGACGGATTCTATTGTGATGAAGATTCCTACCTTTGCTTTGTTCTGATCCATTACGTGACAGAAAGAGCGAACCTGTGTTAGCGTAGGTTTGCCGGTCTTGACTTCAGCAAGTACTCGTGCTTCCGTCTTCTCCATGCCGCGTGGTGTCCATACCGTGAAATGTCCTACACCGTCATACCCACCGTCACCGGTATCTTTTGTTGGTTCCAATCCCAGCTGTGTAACAGCCCAATTTGAAAAGTCGTGGTATTTCCTTTCATCGCGCACCAATTTTATGACCTCTTGCATGTTCGTCGGATAGCCGTGGATCTCATAGTCCATTGAAGGTTTCAAGCCGTGTCGATCCTCTAACCGATAGCGCATCGGATCCAGTGCCAGAATCGTTAAGTCAATACCTATCCACTGACGATTGAGAGTATGAGCTGCATCAATCGTTGTGCCACATCCGCAGAATGGATCGAGAACGGTGTCTCCTTCATTGCTGGAGGCTCTAATCATCCGCTCGTAAAGGACACGAGGCTTCTGCGTAGGGTAGCCAAGACGTTCTTTGGAAGATGGGGCAATGACGCTGATTTCCCATACATCTCGGAGGGGCACCCCTTTAGATTCTTTATCCGTCATCTCAGAAGGTATACGTCTTCCATCTGGGGCGTAGGCACTCTTGATTTCTTTGGTGCCGAACCTTTTAAGGGTTGATGCGGGTCGGGGTTCATACAGTTGATTCCAAGTTGCGTTCGTGCCTTTTGAGTAGCGCAAGATAATATCGTGCATTCGTTGGAAGTTCGGGTGCTTTGCAGCCCAACGGCGATATGACCAGACGATTTCATTCCGAAAGAATTCATTCCGATTTCGATTCTGTTGATCCCAGATAGCATCCATAACGCCTTTGAGGTAGTGGGATGCAGTCGGATCACAATGGAGATATATACTCCCGTTCTTAGTGAGAACACGGTGCATTTCGGCAAGTCGCGGTCCCATGAAAGCAAGATAAGCACGCATCGCCCCCTTGTTACCAGACACAGAACGCCGAAGCACAAAATCATAACCGCGCAGGCATTCGTCAAGAGCCTTATAGGTATCACAACTCAAGGCACGCTGCGCAATATCAGCGCGTGATTCTTCAGCGGCAGTGTCCCACGTCCAGATGTCGGTAAATGCTTTCTTTTGGGCAAGGGAGTCGCCGAGAAATGCGTTGTAATCGCGACCGGAGTTGAAGGGTGGATCGGTACAAATGAGATCAACGCGAGCGTCGTCCATCTGGCGTAGGATTTCAAGGTTATCGCCGAAATAGAGTTTATTCATTTTTCTCCCCTTCCGCAGTGTGCTCATAAATTTCATCAAGGAACAACCCAATCTCATTTGCGAGTGCCCAATCTCTAGACTCTTCAGCCAACCGCAACGCCACCAAAAAATCTGCTTCTGCTTCACCTACCTCTCCGAGGTGAAGTTTTGCGTCTCCTCGATAGGCGTATGCTTCTGCATAATCAGGATTCTGGTTGATAAACTTATCAAGGTCAGAGACAGCAGATGAATATTGTCCTGCACAATGCCTTGCCCGTCCGCGTTCGTAGTACGCTTCTATATAATTGGGGTCTTGGTCAATCGCCCTATCACAATAAGCAATAGCTTCAGAATAATTACCTTCTTGGAATTGCTCCTGCGCGAGTTCTCTACATTCATAGACACTGAGTCCTATGTATGGTTCACCCACACCACGTAAAGAAGCGAATTTCTCAAAATCAGGAAAAAGCATCGCTTCAGTGATACCCGATACCTGTTCCAACTCAGTTTGAATATTTTCTTTGCTATCCACTAAGATAACGCACTCATCATCTGCCTCAAATTCGGGGCGTCCAAACAAGAAAATCGATTGTTGTGCAATAATACGGTTATTCTGCTGCCGAGGTTGCCAATAATACAGTGGTGAGTTTTCTTCGTCTTGGAGAAAATCATCAATGTTATCTTTTAGCATCTCCGATTTAACTTCTTTAAAATTGGGCAGCTGGTTATGTACAGCGAAGACTTTACCGTTTGGAGAATTTTCGGAATCTTGCGAGGTCTTAGAATCTTGTCCACAGGCAAACCAGAGTGCAATTTGGGCACTGTAAGTAAAGTCTATCAGACAGGTAGCTGCTCCGTGGTGCTGTAGTTCTGCGAGCATTTCCAATTGGCTGAGTTGTCGTCCATTTCTCTCGTCGTACCCCCGAAGGACTGTTTCATCAATCAAATCTTTATTAATTTGGAGGAATTTCAAGAAACTTTTGTCCTCCTCCTTCAGGCGGCGGTAAGCAGATGCTTGTATGCCGTAAGTTTCATTCCGGATACCCCGAAATACATATTTTCCGGGAGTGAATTTCTTTGCCCATTTTGTAAATCCATTTAGGGTTTTAATAAAGATTGACCAAAGACCGCGTTCTGGATTCTCGGCAAGTCTGGCTTCTTTCATTTTCAGCAATGCGTGCACAACAGGATGCTGCGACTCCGCCTGAGGAGGATATCCACCACGCCCCTCATGTACCTCATCCACCCTTCTTATGATTACTTGCCTCCGAACAGTTTCTCCTTCAAATAGTCCTTGAATGAGTTCTTGCGCTATGCTCGGTGTAAGATGCTGTTCAAAATACTGATACTGATCATTCATAATTTAGTATTGGAACCATCAACCTATGTTTTCCCATTTCTCTTTCAATAATTCAACTGTCCGATTTAAAACATCGCTGGAATGAAGAGCATCAGCAACCTTAAGAAATGTTGCCTGAAAAGAGGCATTGTGATTAGCCTTGATAGAAAATTGAAAAGTGTCTGTGTTGTTAACCTCCGCGGAAAGATCAAGCGTTTCTGCAGATGCAGCATCTTTTGCCAATTCCAACAGAGATTCATCTGACAAACCTAAGAGATTATCAGGATTTACGCGGTTTGCGATACGCAATGCCAAATCATTTGTGTTATGCATCTTTAGATTTCCCAGTGCCAGTCCATTTATCCCCCTGCTAAGGTGGGAGGGTGGCAGAAACGGAGATGGTCTCCGCCCTTAGCAGTGCCACCCAAACTGGTTTGAATAGTATATCAGATGGACGAAAAACAGGCAAGCGTCAAGAAAATGAGAAAATGATCAACAAACTGCTGGACATAAACCTCACCAATGTACACGAGACAGATGCAGCTGCGATCGCCATTATAGTGCTCTATACCCTGACCAGCTGCGCAGGGCAAAGGAAATGTGGCGTGTTCATTTATCTATGCGACCAAGTCTTTCTTCAAAAAGATCGTGATATTGTTCAATAGCTTTTTCACTACTTTCAAATTGACGTAGTAAATTTGACACCCACCTGACCTTATCTGACGCGGGTAATGCATCACGCATCATTTCTTCGCCGGATTTATTATCGTAACTTGATCCTGAGCTTGGTGCCATCAAAAATAAAATAACCTTTTCCAATCTTTCAACGCGCTGATCGATACTTGGTGTATCAAATTCGATGATGATAGGCTCAACAATTCCAGTAATATTCTGTTCAAAGTTTTTAGGATCGTTAATAGGATACTTCAGTTCTAATTTAAAACTTCCCTGTTTACCTGCAGGAACGATTATCTGGATTTCGTAATTTTGATTTGTGTCACCCTTGCCAACAACACCATAATCAAGATTGAGACCTGGGGCAAATAGATTGTCACCAGTGAACTCACTAAAATCAAACACCGTTTTGGATGTTATCAAAACAGGTTCGTCAAACTGGAGCGGGACAGTAATTACATTATTATCAAGATACTCTACAGTTCCAAACGAACCTTTGACTTGTTTCTCATTCATATTTCTGCCTCCTATTTTATGTGCCTCCGTAAAATAATTTACTTGTATAGTTGCAATAGTTCATTAGGCTACCCACTGGACTCTTATATTATACCAGATCGCGACAGCAGAAATCAAAGGAAGCACCGAATTGAATACAACGCTATTACAGACCCATAAGTGTGTCAACGAAGGATGGCTGTCAACAATCAGCCTTTTGTCGCTGGCATTCCATCGTTTACATTCACCAAAGGATACCTTAAAGACCACTCTTTGAGGCAGGTTTCGTGCATGAATGTCATGAAATGGAAATTAGTTGTCAGTTTAGGGAATAGAAGGGTGGAAGAGGGACCACGTACGGAGAGTGCGCGGAAAATAGCCGCGACCCCTCAAAATTTGCTGGAGAGCAGCATCGGTTCAGGAAAAAAATTGTAGTATTTTATTTGTTTTTTTCGAAGGAAAATTGAGTAGCGTTACGAGTGGACGTAGGAGACGCATTGCCGGGGTAGTCCCGCTACCTCCCGTCTCCGCCCAACTGGCAATTGGGTGTGTGTCTGAGAATCCACTACAGGACTGAAGCGATTTTTGAAGTTTTCAAGGTTTTCGCGTAGAATCCGGTTCGGTTAGGGGATTTAGTCTGGGAATAGACTAAATCCATTCCTTGTATTACATTCCGAACCTACCGGGTCTGGGTTCAAGACTGATAACTAATAACGCTAAGCAGTTCTCCATCCACCACCAGAGGTTCCACCATAGACTCCACCATAGACCGTAGAAAATTTCCGATTTCGTGAAGAGGGGAGTGTTCTTCGGAACGGCAGGGCGCGTCGGGTCCTGATCCCTATGAAGTTATTCATCAGAGAAACAGTTACCTGTGTGTTTAGGCGTGTGAGGACGTACTTTTGTAGCACGCCATTTTTGTGGTTCTGTTGTTTTGTTTTCGGTTTAAAAACCATGTGAGCACCCTCTTGCCAAGACGTTCCTCTTCAATTCAAAGCGTTAGCAATTATCTGAAGATCCAAAATATTCACAACACCATCAAAGTTCAAATCAAATTTCAAATCGGTGTCTATTGAACTCCCAAAAGCATTAGCAACTATCTGAAGATCCAAAATATTCACAACACCATCAAAGTTCAAATCCTCACGAGGCGTATTCACCATTTGTTCTAATTCTTCCCAAAACTCAACATTTGAAGAGGTGCGATGCAGTATAGAAATCGCTTGTTCTATTTCCAGATGATGCTCAAAATAATACCGGATTGTCGGAACCACGTCCAGTTGTTTATACCTTTTAATATATCCATTCAATAGTTCCAGTTCTTGTGCTTTATATCTGTCCCCCAAATATGCAAGGTTATGGCCATACGCAATGGACCACTGCGAAAATAAGAATTCACTTATCGGGTGGTTTCCATCTGGCGGGCTCGAATAAAAAGCGACATACGGAGATGTCACCGCGTGAGTTCCTTCGCCAGAAAAAACAATATCTGGCATCGCTGCAATAAATTCTTCATGTAAAAGCATATTGCCTTGAATAGGTGTCAATCCATTGATAGGCGCGTGATTTACGATAAAGGTATTAAGATCAAGATGGATGGCATCAATGTTATATTTCGATTGCAAGTTTTTCCATACTTGCACGTAATATTCTCTATAACTTGAAGCTGCAGGGTTTATATAGGCGGGGCCTCCCAGTTCCAACTCCCATCCTCTTATGTTTCCATCGCTACCTCGATATATAAAGGGTTCCCATTCGGGGTAAAGTGGATGGGTTCGAGAAACATACTGCAAGCCTGTGAAGAGCATCACTCTAAAACCATGTCGCTTCGCAGCAGACAGAAACACCGGAAGGTCTTCTCTTACGCGAACATCGGGCTCTTCCTGATCCCCACTACGCCAACCGCCGCGACAGAACAGTAATACATTTTTCGGGTTGATCTGTTGTGCTAAAAAATCTAACATTCTAATGTAGTTACGATTCATTGAACAGTAAATAACAACAAGTTGAATGTCTTTAACCCACGCGGGCGGACGGGCGACACGCGATTCATTTCGCTCCATCATCCCTTGACGATACCTTTCCGCAGGCACTTGCCAATCGCCGCTATATGTATTAAACCTCCAAACCGCCGAAGTAATATGTTGACGATCTTCAAAAGGGAAAAAGTTGTGCGTGTCAAAAGCAATAGCGAAGAAATTTGGCTTTTTTCTCTCTGGCCACTGACCGAACGCTTTAAATTGATCTGTTTCATCCTCACTCATCACAAAAAAACCCCCCAATGTTCCTTGCACGACAGCAAGAGGGGCTTGCCACAGATGCGGATACGTCCAATACAAATCCGTTGTGTGTTGTTCATTCATTATTATTCCGCCGCGCCCTGGCACAATCGGAGATACTTGATTATAATCTAAATTTCCGATCCCCCATCCGATAGCAGAAATCCCTGTTTGATCAGAAAAACCCTCCTGTCTAATTATTAAATCTCCAGTGAGCACATCAATAACCACCCACATAAGAAGTGTGCTCTGATGCCACCGAGCCGTCAATTTCACTGCTAAGGGTGAAATCTTTTCAACTTCCAAGGCATCCGCACCACCTATTTCCCACTCAGGTGCCACGTAATCTTCACCGTCTATTTCTAACGCATCGAACTGGGGCCCACGCATCCCTGAAAGTGTTGCATCGTGCCTTCCTGAAACTGTATAAGTTTCTTTCGTGAGTTTGTTATGCACGTGTATGATGCTACCCTTTCTAAACCGCACCTGATAGCGATCTGTCTCCGCAAAAATATCGCCCTGAAGTGCTACCGTTTATTTAGACCAAAATTTAGCAAAGTTAAGACAAGTTTTT
>JAPPNJ010000042.1 GCA_028818705.1 Candidatus Poribacteria bacterium | reverse complement strand
TGTAGCCTATAGCACTGGCTTCAATTTTGCTCCCTTTATAGCGAATCCAAAAATCTTTCAACTGATCGTCCCGACCCCATTTGGAACCCTTTGTGCCGATACCGATCCATAAACCTTCGATAGCGATTTCAATATTCCTCCAACCGAAGGCGATTGGCACAGGTTCATTTCCGGCAAAGATTGTCCCGAAGGCAACCTTATTATCACTCGTCCGAAAGGTGTCCGCAATGGCGTTTATATCGTTGTCGTTGAAGCCTTCGTAGAAGGCACTATACAACTCTTGAATCGCTGCTTTTTCCGCAGCAAAGTCAATAGGGGGTTTCGCAGCAACTGCGGGTTGGTCAGCAGTAGACGGTGTTGAGGAGCTTTCCGTCGACTTTTCAGCAGATCCTTCTTCTTCGCTATCACCACCACATCCTATGATGCCGATGCTCATGATGCCCACCGCGAATAGGGCAATTACGAGCCACATTAATCTCGATTGCATTTTTCTAAATTCCTCCTTTAGTTCATCACATCACCTGCGAACCTCGCAAGCTAATCACATCCAAAAATAGCGTTTCAATACTATTGTAAGACATTATAACTACTTTTCAAAAATATGTCAAGTTAATTTGTCTACATTGACAAATATTCTTTATCTAACATTGCATCTCACGATTTTCCAAGGATAGATACCGTTCCTCCTCAAGCGTTTGGATTACATCGGCAACTTGGATTTTAGACATGCATCCGTCTTTTCCGAATCGACAGGTTATTCCCCTACAAGGTGGACAGTCAAGTTTTCGCCGAATTGCTTCACACCGTACCCCTATCGGACCGAAACGCGTTGGATCTCCAGGTCCGTAGAGTCCGATTGTTTGTGTACCAACTGCGGCGGCGAGATGCATTGGACCACTGTCGTTCCCGATAAATACATTACAAGTGTGCAAGATTGATGCCAATTGCGTCAAGGTTGTTTTACCAGCAATACTAATAGACTTTGCCCGCATAAACTCTTGAATCTTGGTAATTATTGGAATCTCGTTTTCCACTCCGACAAACAGCACTTGTGCTCGTTTATGGGCAATGAGCCAATCTGCTAACTCGGCATACCGTTCAGGGAGCCACCGTTTTAGTGGAATTGGGGAACCTGGATGGATGGCGACCAACGGATCCTGTCTGTCAATCTGATGTTTTGCGAGGAAAGCAGATGCCCACTTCCTATCCTCGTCTGGTACTGAGAAAGTAGCAGTTTGGATGGACGTTGGGATACCCGCATGCCTTAAAACATCAAGGTTACGCGTCGTTTCATGTGTCCCACTGAAGCGTGAAAGCCGCAGTTTGTTTGCAATTTGTAAAGCGGCACGGCTGAGACGATGCGGTGCGAATCTCAGGAACGCGAACCATACCGTCCGCCAATCTCCGCGGAGTTCCACTATCAGATCGTATTTTTGACGACGCAACTGTTGGTAAAGTTGGAATGCTTGTTTTAGTGAAGCCGATTGTCCTGTCCGTTGAAAAGCGGGTGAATTGTATTCCAAGACCTTATTGACTTCAGGGTGGCGTTCCAAAACAATGCGACTCCACCCACCAGTGAGTGCGTGCAGTTCGGCGTTTGGATACGCCTGATGTAGATTGGAAAACACCGGCGTTGCTAATATGACATCTCCAAGGTGGTCGAGTTTCACGACGAGAATACGCTGAGGATTGAAGTCCTTTGGCAAGCGTTTTCGGTAAAAGAGCCATTGGACAACAGTTGAGGCGATTAAAGTGAGGATTTCGGACAGGTTCTGAAACATTTTTTTATGGTAGGTTTTAGAATTACTTTGACATGCCACATCGGCGAGGTTAGGAACCTCGCCTACCGGGATAGGAGGCATTTCGGGTTAGGGGACCCAACCCCTACTGTCTATATATTTTTAGGATTTACCATAGTTTACTCAGGTTACGGAGATTTGTCAAGAGGTACGAAGAAAGTTAGGAAATCGCGAGTTAGCATTCGCTCCTACAAGAAGAAGTTTGCGCAAAAAATCAGAATTATTAGAGAGTTAAATAACCTTAAGGTTTAAAACAGTACCATTCTTGACTATTTTCTCAAAACGTGTTAGGATCCCCTAATCCGTAGGAGTGTCCCGCGGATATAAGGGTTTCACGTATGAACCCCCCAGTATCATTAGAAACAACTCTCCGAATCTTTAAAAATCTGATTAGAAAGGTATTATCATGGTTACAAGCACACAAAAATTTTTCTTACTGACCGTTGGATTGCTGTTTTGTATACTCGGATGTGCTCGCGATCGCGCGCACGTCCCAATGCACGATCATATTTCACCGCCTATGGAAGTTCACGAAACTGCCCATGCCGAGGTATCCTTTGAAGAGAATATTTTGCCCATTCTAACGTCGAGGTGTGCACTTGCTGGATGTCACGTCGCAGACGGACCTCACGGCTTAGATTTCAGGACATACGAATCTTTCATAGCAGGAGGAGAACACGGTCCAGCGTTCATTCCCGGAAATGCTGAAGAGAGCGAGGTTGTTGAACAAATTGTTTTAGGCAACATGCCGCCTGCGGGTCCACCTCTGTCCCCTACCGAAATTCAACTTTTTGTTACCTGGATTAACCAACAGGAAACGCGAGGTGATATTGTCAAGCACGGACACGGCGACGCACATGCTGAAGATATGGATGGCGACATGGACGACGATCATGACGACGCCGAAGATGCGCATGATGACATGGATGCCGCTCACGATGGCATGGATGATGACCATGACGATGATGACGATAACGGGCACGACGACAACGATGATAACGGTCATGATGACAACGATGATAACGGTCATGATGACCATGATGACCATGACGACGACGATAACTAATAGCAGCGATTCTAAGGTCGTTGCTATCTCTAAGCACCGTAGAGGCTGGTTTCATACCAGCCTTTATGCTTAATCCCACCTTCCTTCCACCCTATAAAAAGCAAGTCCAAACGCGTTTGCATTCGGCAGATGGACTCTGTTATACTATTTTCAAGTGTTCTACCGTCAAATAGGGTCATTATAGATGGCGAAGTTAGGAATCCTCGTTTGCCCATGACGCGGTGCCTTCCAGACGCGGTTAGGAAACCGTGCCTACCGGGTGGGGACTCAGCTTCGTAGACCAATCCAAAGTGTATGCAATTTATCAAACACTTTTCAGAAATTGATGCGACAGACCTTTCGCGTGTCGGTGGGAAAGGTCTAAATCTTGGGAAACTGACACGCGCCGGGTTTCGTGTGCCTCAAGGTTTTTGTGTTACTACAGATGCCTATCTATCTTCTGTTCAGGACTTGCCAGAACAGAATGTGAAGAGCATTAAAGAGCTTGTGTTAGTCCCAGAACTCGTCACAGAAATCCGTGCGGCATACGAAAAGTTACAGACCGCCACGGTTGCTGTGCGTTCCAGTGCAACCGCCGAGGATCTGGCAGAAGCAAGTTTCGCGGGTCAACAGGATACCTTTCTGAACGTAACATCCGATGAACTGTTAGAGGCACTCAAAGCGTGCTGGGCATCGCTCTGGTTGGAACGGGCTATCGCTTACAGAGAGACACACGGGATTGCTGATGAAGGGTTGGCGATGGCGGTTGTGATTCAAGAGATGTGCGAAGCGGATGCATCCGGTGTGCTTTTCACTGTCAGTCCCTTTAGTCAGGATGTCTCTATTGTGGAGTCGAATTGGGGGTTGGGTGAATCTGTTGTATCAGGTGCCATCACGCCTGATAGTTTTCAGGTATCGCGAGAGACAGGCGAGATTCTGGAAAAGACCGTTGCTACGAAGCGGGAAATGGTAACCGCCAGTGGTATAAGTGAGGTGGCAGTTGCACAACAGGACACGCCGAGTCTAACAGAAACGCAACTCAGGGCGCTTACACAACTCGGGCTTCGGGTCGAAAGTCACTACGGACAGCCGATGGATATTGAGTGGGCACTCGCAGATGGACAGTTTGTGCTGTTACAAGCACGCTATATTACTACATCCTCTAACGCTACCACGCCTTTCAAACGCCCGCATCCGCCCCCTGAAGCGGCTGAAGAAGTCGCTGAAAACCTCCGTCAAGGGGAGATTCATCTGCTGAAGATTTATGCTGACGCACACGGTACCGTTTGGTGTCATCACAACATTGCGGAGGTGTTGCCTGCTCCGCAGCCGATGACATGGTCGATTATTCGAAAATTTATGTCGGGTAGCGGTGGATTAGGCAAGGCATACCGGAGTCTTGGGTTTTATCCGAGTAAGCGGGTGGACAGCGAGGGTATTCTGGACCTGGTCTGTGGACGAATTTATGTTAATTTGAACCGTGAGGCAGAGCTTCATTTCGACGGCTTCCCGTTTGCGCACGATTTCAATGCCTTGAAGCAGAACCCACAGCAGGCGATGTATGCGCAAGCGGTTACTGATATTACTCGAAGTACTACATCATTTTGGTTGAAACTACCGCTACATGTTGTGCGTATGAGCAAAGCAGAGATGCGTCTAAGACAGTGTCGCTCCGATTTCGATCAGGTGCTAACCACACAGGTATTCCCTGCGTTTCAGTCGGAAGTTGAGGCAGAATGGGATATTTCATATTCTAACTTATCGGATACGGAATTAGTAGGAAAGTTTCGGACATGGTGTACCAAAACGTTGGACGATTTTGCGCCGAAAGCACTCACTGCCACACTCCTTGCAGGGTTTTCATTGCAGCGGTTAGAGGGAGCACTTCAGAAATGCGTCGATGAAACAGCAGCAAAATCTATCGCGAGTCGGCTTATTAGCGGGCTTTCTGGCAATCTCACTGTTGAAACCAATGACAAACTCCAGCAGGTAGCACTTAGAGACTTATCGCTCACCGATTTCCTGAAAGATTACGGACATCGTGCAGTGGATGAGTTTGAATTGGCACAACCCCGTTGGCGCGAAGATGCGACCTACCTTGAACAGATCGTTGAATCTTTCCGTAGGGGCGAGGTCACCTCGCCCACACAGACGGACGGGGAAACCCTCAAGAAACACCCAAGCAAAAACCCCCTACGCCACTCTCTTTCCAAAGAGGATCGTGCGGAGCAACAGATGGAGCAACGTGAGTCGGCAGAAGTAGAACTCGTCGAATTGGTAAAAAATAAAAGTGGTTTACGAAAACAGATTGAGAGCGAACTGGAATTTACAAGACGTTACATGCCTTTCAGGGAGACGGCGAAATTCTACCTCATGCTCGGCTATGAACAGATTCGACGTGCCTTGATTGAACTGGATTGTCGCTATGCACTTGAGGGTGGTATCTTCTACTTGGTGCCAGATGAGTTGCGACAATTGATTAATGGCAAGGCTTTCAACGATATCATCGCCACACGCAAAATGGAACGTGAACTTTTGTTACAGATTGAAGTACCAGATGTGATCTTCAGCGATTCATTGGAACAGATCGGTACTCCAATGACGCCCGACACAGCAGAGACATACAGAGGCGTAAGTGTTTCTGCCGGTGTTGCAACGGGAAAAGCACGTGTGCTTTTGACGCCAGCAGATGTGCATCCATCTGATCGCGATTATATTCTCGTATGTCCATCAACGGATCCGGCATGGACCCCACTTTTTCTGCACGCTGCGGGGCTGGTGATGGAGCGCGGGGGAATCTTGTCCCATGGGGCGGTTGTCGCTCGAGAATATGGTGTGCCTGCTGTTGTAAATATCCCAAATGCGACACGACATATCGCCGATGGACAACTGATTCAAATTGACGGAAACGCCGGAACAGTCTCAATTCTCACGGAAATTTCGTAATAGAGCAATGAAACATGCTAAATGTAAAGCAAAGACAAATTAATGTAAGGCAAAGACAAATTCTGCCCGTGAATCAGAATCAACGGTATAAAGCCTATAAAGGCTTTACCGGGTATGAAGTCCGTATGGACTTCCCCGGGGCAGAATTTCCCGCGCGGGCAAAATTTGATGCTTATTCAGTTAGACGCCAGCAAAAACGTAGGAAAACTCAAAGAGCATTTCTGCTCTCGCTGACGCTGCACGCCATCGCAATAGCAATTATGGGGCTCGGTTATATCCGGTGGTATCGCCCGCCGGTCCCCTCGGAGCCTCTTGTTTCAGAAGCGATTGCGGTGACAAACCTCGAACGCTTTCATATAAGTAGCCTCCGTAAACGCACAATGCCTACCCGACGGTCAACGCCTGCCAAGACCTCGCCCACGCTCAACCAAAAGGTTGCGAAACTGACGCGCGCAACCCCTGCAGCCGCATCTAACATGTCAATTCCGGTGTTACAAACGGCGGCGCGGCTACCGATGGAAGAAACATCCCTGCACGAGCAGCGAACAGAAATACCAGCGTGGAAAACGATTGCGGCTGCGCATGCCCAAGCCCCCACAATCACGCCTAAAACCAGAACTACACAGCAACACGAATCAGAAAACAGTAAGCGTCCAGCGCAGCCGATTGACAGAGATGCGCGGATGGGGGAAGCACTGGAAGGTATTGCAGAAAGTGTCGCCGATAGGAAAAACGAGCGCGTAGTTGACATCGTTTTTCTGCTTGACATCAGTGGCAGTATGATAGATAATATCCGTGCAGTCGGCAGACAACTGAATCAGATGGTAGAAGTATTTGAAGAGAAAGGTGTCGATTTTACACTCGGTATCGTGATTTTCAGGTATCTCGAAGGTGATACGATTATCCATCCACAAACACGGGATAGTGAGAGATATAGACGGTTGTTAACTTCACACGTTGTCGCTGCTGCAGGCGATGAGCGGGCACACAATGCCATTATAAAAACAATTCGTCGTGTTGATTTTCGAGAAGGCGCGAACCGTCGATTTGTTCTTGTTACCGACGAAGCAAGCAAAGGTTCTTATACACTACCAGAAGTGTTGACGCAGTGTTTTCAGAATAATATCACAGTGGATGTTATCGGGATTAACCACACTACCCATAAAGCGTTAACATCTAAAACTGGGGGAATCTGGTACCCCATCCCAATACAGGAATGGTGATTAGCAATCAGTAGTCAGAAAAGTTGCAAGTGTTCTAAAGTTTGCAAGTCCGTAAAGTTGTTTATGAAAACCCACGAATCTTAGAACTTTAGGCACTTTAACTACACTTTCAAGCTGCTAATACCTAACAGCTAAAAGTGAACGACTTAAACCGTAAGGAAAATTAAAAAAATGAAATGGTCATTGAATACCTATCAAACCTGCCAAGAGTGGGA
>JAPPNJ010000044.1 GCA_028818705.1 Candidatus Poribacteria bacterium | reverse complement strand
CCCGCCTACATCCCGCAAGCTAAAGCATGGGGTCTTGGCGGGAAGATTGATAATATTGGACACTTTCAAACAATTCCGAATGCCATTATCGCCCACAAGGACGGGCACAAACTAACAGTTTTGCGGCGTACTCGCCCCGGTTCATGCCCCGGTCTATGCCTTAAGGCATAGATACCGTTGATTCGGAAGCCTTTATAGGCTTTATACCGTTGATTCACGGCATGAATACCCGGTGAATGCTTTATAGCATTCATACCGTTGATTCTGATTTTGATTCTGATTCATGCGACATGCATCATGCTACGAAGATGTTTACTTATTTCTACGCTTCACCATAAATAGCCCTATATCAATACTCTTTCACACAAACCCTCTATAGGAAATGGGAGTAAATGAACCTTCACATCTCTTTCGCATCAGCCAAGATCGGCAACAATCCATGCAGTTGGCTCAAGCTTGTAACCTGAACATCTGGTGTAACTTGATCATTCGCTTTATTTCCAGAGCGGTTCATCCAAATTCCTTTGATGCCAGCGCGTTGTGCCCCCAAAATGTCGCGATCCAAACTATCGCCAACCATCACTGCTTCGGATGGTGAAGCAGCAAGCGTATCAAGAGCCAATTTGAAGATTCGGGAATCTGGCTTTCCGATACCGACTTCTCCTGAAATTAGGATTTCATCAAAGTACTGTCCCAGTCTGGCACCTTGAATCTTCTCACGCTGTAAGTCGGGCGCTCCATTCGTGACGAGAGCCAATTGATAGGTTTTTTGAAGGGTTGTTAGGTTATCCTCAACATCAGGAAATACAATATGTCGTGTGCGTCGTTCGGACATAAAAATAGCGGATAATTGCTCGGCGAATGTCAAGTCCTGTACGTCATAGTCAGCAAGGGCACGGAACCATGTTTCGCGTCTATAGACAGGAGCCCATCTACGGAGACGCTTTAGATTTGGGTCGTTACCCAGAAAACGTGCCCACAAACCCTCCCATGAACTAATGCCAATAGCACGGCAATAGGTAATAGTTGCAGAGGCACGCCACAAGGCACCTGCATGATAGCGCACCGCTTGATGAAGTGCTTTCGAATTGATGTCGTATGTCTTATGTGCGTGTGCACATGTTGCCAAAAATGCCGCGTTCGCAGAGGCACCCTCTATTGCAAGTGTATCATCGAGATCGAAGAGGATACTCCTTATTGCCACAGATTGTACCTCTCATTGTGATTTACGCCTAAGCAAACCAGTAGGAATATAGGCTTGCATTCCTAATTTGGAACTGGAGCCGAACCTCTCTCCCTTTAAGTGCTTCTAACGAACCTGTAAACCTAACGGATGCCTCTAATTGATCGCCAACGATCTGCTGAGAGGTATAATTCTCCAAGGGAGTGCCTATATCATCGGTGACACTGACAACAACGCTCCCTTGGCTTGCATCAACATTGAGGTGTAATTCTCTACCACTGAGCGTCAACGGTTTTGTTAGCATCTGTCCTTCTGCTTCACCCGCATCAAGTGAGACGAACCCGTCACGTCGCAGCGTCGCCAGACCGAGCATAGATGGGTACTTGCGCTCAACCTGCTTGAACTTCCTGCCTGTGTGTGGCCCGTTTACGCCGCCGTAGTAGAAATAGAGCTGATCATTGTATATGATGAAATTCTGGCTGATGCGGGTCATTCCGTCCTCCCAACTCCCCTGCTGTCCGAGTGTAAGAAAAGTCTGACGGTCCAAGACACGTTGCCAGTTTATACCATCGCGGCTCATTGCCAGGGATGTATCAATAGTGCCATCAACGCCTTCGCGATAGACCCATATCATACCAAGATAAATACCTTCGTAGATATTGATCGGCATGCCGTAAATTTGCGTCCCCTCTTCATCAATGTCATCACACTCAAACACACGTTTCGGTTCGCTGAAGTGAATCCCATCAGGACTCTCAGCACGAGCGGTTTTGCGTCCACCAGCCCCGAATCGCCCAAAGACAACGTACTTCTCTATCTTTGGATCCCACACCAGGGATTGGGTTGTATCGCTATCAAGTGGAATAACAGGATTGGCTTCGCAGTTCGTCCAGTGAACGCCGTCTGGCGAAAAAGACATCCACATACCGTCTCCATCCCCACGTCCCCATATCGTACGTCCCTCGTGCTGAACGAAGGTGTCAATACCGCCATGTTCCCAATAAAACCCTTTGTAACGACGTGTAGGATCGGTTTCGTATTCATCATAGATGACAGCGATCCCTTCGCAGTTCGTCCGTCCGATGTCAACAAGGTTGTTGGCGGTGCTTCCGTCGAAATCGACCTGATTGAGGATAGGCTTCTCCCAGTGCACACCATCAGTCGAAGTAGCGTATGCAAGGAGCGTCACATTACCCAGTGCGTTCCGTTGACGGATTTTCACCATTCCATCCACGTATGGGCCCGTGAGATACCACATCTTAAAGAGCGAGTCCTGTGGGTCGTAAAGGACTGTGCCGTAGAGGGACGCAACGCTCTCCCACGGGTTCTCGCCGCGCAAAATCGGATTATCGGGATGCCGTTGCGGTTGGTGCGTTCGACGATAAAGTCCTTCGATTCGCGTGATGTGATGTAGATCAAGGAAAAGGTAACGGTATTCCATGTGACAATTCCTTAGAAGCCGATCTCTTTTGTGCAGATATATTACCATAGATGTGAACGCAAGTCAATCATTATGGAGTATTCCACTTACTTTATCATCAAGTTTCACGCGTAGATTAAAGCTCGCGTATCTCCTCAAATAAAGCCAACTGTTGAAGGTAATCTTTCGGTAGAGAGCGAATTTCTTGATAACCCTCAAAGAAGAATGTTCGTTCCTCCTCACTGAAGTAGCTTGAAGCAGTCTGAACATCTGCAAGATAATAACCAAATCCCAAGTGTACCACGTCAATTGGGCAAAGCTGCCCTTCCGAGACAATGATATTATGTGGTGCCAGATCCAAGTGAATCAGTCCAAAAACGTTTCGTCCTTCGCCTTGTTTTGTGGCAAAGCTCGAAAAACGTGACGGAAGCGAGGAGAGTTTTTCACGCTCCTCCACCGAATAGTCCATGGATTCAGTTCCAAGGACCTCTTCAACTTGCGAGGTAACCCAGTCTATGTCGTACCGAGGACGGGTAAACCAGTGTGGTAATTCTAATGTTTCCGAGACATAGTGCATACGACCAACCATGAGACCAAGATTCCGAATCAGTTCTGGCGTTTTTTCTGCTGTGGGGAGTGCGTTAAGTGTCTCACCAGGAATCCAATTGTATACGGTTGTATAGCGCGACGGTAGGTCCTTTGGAGAGAGGAATTGAATCATTTCCCCATCGCGTCCAGGCACAGGCGAGAGGGTCTTAATTCGTGACGTATTCCACAGTGCCTTTAACCAATAGATTTCAGAGCGAATTTTATGGACAGAGGTTCCTGCCCGATGGAGTCTCAGTGTGAACCGAGTGTCCTCAGTATCTAAGAAAAACAACATGTTAGCAATGTCAAATCCAGAACCACTAATTCGAAATGAAGCGTTATTCAATCCATACAACATAACAGCCGCTTTTACATAATGCCAATCGGTGGCAAGGTGTTGTAAAGCCTTTCTATTATAAACTATCAAAATCCCGTCGTCGCAAGCGTATTGTGTTGATTCGGATATAAACGTTCGTTGCTCATCCTTGAGCGAATCAAGGAAGACAGTGATACTGGGATCAATGTGTGGGTGCGAATCAGAAATTCCTTCAAGCCAATACCGTCTGCATTTATCATAACAATCGATTCGGTAGACAGGTAAAGATGGATCTCGGTACCATTCAGGAGAATTTTCGATAGCGTATTCAACTTGCGTCCTACAAATCGGACACGGTATTGTTTCTATCATGGTCGAATATTTCCTAATTCTGTGGCGTTTAAACACGAAAGCAGCACGCCAAGTCACATTGATTTTCAGGAGCTTTGGCTATGTCGCGGTTCATCCAATTTGAAGGTAAGCACGAATCCGAGCAAAACGAGTACAGAACAACCGATGAAAACTGGTTCAAAGGCGAGTGTCTCAATTAGCGTTCCAATCAAAGGTGAAACGAACAAGGGAATCGCCTGAAAAAGACTCATCACGCCGAGATATTGTGGGTGTTGTTCCTGTGGTGCGATTTCAAGGGTATAGTTTGTGACAATGCGAGCAGATACCGGTGTGAATCCGATAAGGGCAAAGATAATCCAGTACAGCTGCGCACCGGAAGGAATTCGACTAATCCCAACCGCCAGTAATGGTGTAAAGGCACTGATTAATATCAGGAGACGTAAGACAAATCGGTTACCCGAACGGTCTGCGATATTACCCATAATGCCCGCCCCGGCAGCATTGGATACGTTTTGGGCAACTATCAGGGTGACGAAACCAGAAGAGGCGAGGCCTAATGTACGCTTTCCGAAAACCGCATAGTGTGGGAAAAGGGGCCACATCGAGTAAAACAGTAAGATAACGATTGCAAATCGTCGAAAATTTCTATCATATCTCAATAGAAGAAGCGCCTCGCCGAGAAATCTGAAAAAAGGGGCAGTACGTTGGGACGGTGAAGGGACCTCTCTAAACCAGAAACTGATCAAAGCTGCAATACCAAAAGTGGTAGCCGTTGCACCGAAGAGTACCGCATAACGCGGGTTGCTTTCAGAAAGCCAGCGCGGCATGAAGTAAACGGCAACTCCAATCGAAAGCGTACAACCGATGACGTTGGAATAGGCAAGTAACCTACCCCGTTTTTCAGGGCTGATGAGTTTGCCCTGTAACGTTCCGTTAGCTAAGTGATTGCAACCGACCATGAGCCAGTGCGCAGTACATAGCGCAAGAAAGATAGCAACAATAATATTTGCTGACCAGTCCGTTAAACTTAATATCAGGGACAATACGCACCATGGAATGGTAAAACCGAAACCTGATAAAATATAGAATCCTTGTTGTTTCGGCATTCGCGCGATACGCTGTGCAATCAGAAATTGAGGTAGGCTCTGCCCGATTCGGAGAATAAGCGGTAGCAACCCACGGATCGTGCCAGATGAGGTAAGGGTATCAATAAACGCTGGAATGACCACAGACTCGGCTTTGAACATCCAACCGAGACGCATCATAATTTGGTTCAGAGCGAAGACGATTAAATTGCGCTTTTCATGTGGATAAGATTTTGTCGAATCGTTGTTTTTCTGATCAGAGACACTTTTATTCATTAAGATTCCAATTCGTCTGTAATAGGTTTGGAATATTAAAGTTTACCTTTTTGGAACATCCGTGCGCCATAGGTTTCCAAACCTGTTTTTGCCTCCGACGTTAAGGACTCTTGTTCGGAGAGTGCTTCGGCAACTCGATGGAATCGTTCGATATCTCTCAATCCCATAATCGTTAAGTCTACACTCTTATGGCTGAGCACGTAGCGATAGAACGCCTCTGGAGGTGGCGCATCTGATGCATCATAAAGTCTATCATTACGTGAGGCGTTCATAATAACCACACCCGTATCGTGTTTATCTGCCGCGTGGAAGACAGTTTTTTCGGGTATCTTCATTGCGCAATTGTACCAGCAAAGAACGGTATCGAAGAGTCCGGTATCGACCGCTTCCTGCACCTGAAACCAATCGTGTCCAGTCAAACCGATGAATCGCACGAGTCCTTCCTCTCGTGCTTTCTGTACCATTTCTAATGCGCCTCCGGGTGCCAACGCTTGGACGCGTCCTGCTTCCGTGTTCAGATGGTGAAGTTGGTACACATCGATATAATCGATATCAAGAGCACGTAAGGATTCTTCAAGTTCTTTCCGTGCATTGTCAGCATCGCGCGCTTGGGTTTTCGTCGCAAGAACTAACGCATCACGCTTGCCTTTTATGGCAGCTCCAATGATTTTTTCATCTTCGCCATTATTGTATGCACGCGCTGTATCAATATAATTGACTCCAGCATCAATTGCTTTGCGATACCCCTCAGCCGATTCACAATACGCACCACCGATGCCAAGCCGAGTAACCATCAAACCTGTACGACCTAAAACTGTTTTCGGTATCTCGTAAGCCATTATGTTCACCTCATAAGTTGCCGCTTAGCGTTTGGTTTACTAAAAAAAATACGCAACCCATATTTATTGTGGTATTCGGTGACCCACCTACCCCTGCCTTTTCTGTCCGTTGCAATTCTGCTGTGCTGTATTGGCACGGTGGATGAAAGTATGAAGCAAATACCTTCACACCTTGTCTACCGAGTGCCAATGCCGTTGCTTCACCGATGCCGTGGTTAGCACCTGTAATGAGTGCCACTTTCCGCTTTAATTTTGGGTCAATCATAAGGTAATCTCTTAGAATGCTGGTGCCATTTCCCACGCCTGAATGGATCGAAAGTGTGCTTGTCCACCACGGCTCAACAATCTTACGCCGGTGCTATCGGATCGCGTCGGGTAGACTCGCTGTGTAATACACTGCCTACCGTTAGCAAACACTTCGACCACGGACTTATCGACATAGATACGAAGCTGAAGTATTTCGTTTTCTTTCAACACAAAAGGTGCACGCTGAGCATCAACATAACGCTCGGCTGCTGGCAATCTCGCAGTGCCGCCCGCGTCTCGATAGTGCGGGTACTTAATAGCTTCATTTAAGGTGGAACGACTGATGTCAACTTTTAAAGTCCCTTCCTCAGGAACATATACAACCCCAGTCTGTTCAGATTGATCCGGCGAACAGAGCACCTGCACACCGACTTCGGTTGCATCACCGGGATCAATTTCGGCAGCCAACTCAATGCAGCTTCCCTGAATATCTTCTAAGTCCACCTCATCAGCGTTCAGAGTGATATTTTTATGCGCTTTCGGATTCATCCGTAAGCATTCTAATTCTGGCACGGGTTCAATCTGCAAACTACCATCGGTTGCGAGGGAAAGAATTCGGGGGACTGTCATGATTCCTGACCAACCCGCTGCTCGTTCCTCTTCGATGCCGCGAATTTCGCGAACCCAATCAAAAAAGATGCGACGTCCTTGATCGTCTAACAGTGAACGCGGACCACCGAGCATGCCGCCTGCCCAACTCATCCGTCCATAACTTTCAACATAATACCGCTCATTTTCAAATCTACCAAGGTAATACTGTGTACCTTGCCAATGGCTACAGAACAGCAGCATGTGCTTGTCACCTAACGGATAAAAATCAGGCACAGCACAGTCTTCCTTCGCATCTGTCCATTCCCGCTGTGACTGATAAAAGGAGCGCACAAATTCCCACTCTGCAAGGTTAGATGATTTAAATAAAGCAGTGCCATCTCCACTTTGACCGGGTATCGTATTTCCGATGAGTGCGTAATAGGTGTCACCTTCCAACCAAGCACACGGGTCAAATACAATATA
>JAPPNJ010000169.1 GCA_028818705.1 Candidatus Poribacteria bacterium | reverse complement strand
GAAACACGCGCCGAAGACGCTGAAACACGCGCCGAAGACGCTGAAACACGCGCCGACCAGGAAGCGGATGCCCGACAGCAAGCAGAAAGCGAAGTCGCAAGGCTCCAAGCGGAATTAGAACGCCTGAAAGCACGCCGGTGACGCTGAATAGGATTTCACCCGAATACTATATAAACGCAAGTTACCAGTTGTAGCATAAACTGTTAGTTTGTGCCTACGTGTGTCGCAAACTAAATGAAGTTTAAATAAATATTTCGGTAACCGACGGGCAATGAATTGCCCTACTACGAACGGGGCCGCTTGTAGTAGTGCGATTTATCGCACGTTTGAGAATTACCGAATTAATAAATTAATCTTCATATAGTTTGCGCTACAGGATGAAGCGGTATAAATAACAAAAACTAAATAGCTCTGACTTTATAAATACTGTGACTTTTCGTAATTGCGCATATAAAGGCGAGATATGAAAAGTAGTTTATCTTCTTTTATCCTCATTTTAAATAATATCATCAGGTGGTCGTCGAAAGTCGTTGCCACCGCCTGGTGGTTTTGGTGGTGGATCAGGTTCGCTTGGAGGTGATGTTTCTTGCGCGTCTGTATCGTTTGTAGGTTCACTGGGCGGCGGTGTCTCGCGCAGCAACGTCCATCCCTCACGGTAACTCACATCACCCTTATCCATCACTTCAAGCAGAATGGATACCTGTTCTAAACCCATAGGAAATGACGCACGCACTTGTAATCTATTCCCCTCTACTTCTAAATACTCACCACCTTCTATCAACTGAAACCGGTGTGTATCCCTCACATCTTCATCTTTCACACGTATACCCGCTATAAACGTCCCACGGACCGCACCCGCTGGAAATGTATAACTCGACAACTCTAAATCTGTCGGTGCCTCGTTTAGATCGTTGACGAAAATCGTGAAGTCTTGCGTCAACGTCTTGCCTGTAGAGACATCTTTCTCCCTCACGCGTATTTCATACCTCGGACGACCGGCTTCATAGTTAAATGTCCGTCTGGCAATCAATTGGTTGGCTGCATTGATCGCAAATAAACGCTTGGGACCTTTTATGATTTTATACGTGAAATGGGCACCAGCCTCTGTTTCAAAGAGACCTACCACCGCATTCGGGGCGTTGTTTTCATCTATGGTGTTGTTTGAAAGGCGTATATCTTCTTCGCGCCTCACAGCCGGCTGCCCCAACTGGAGGGTGCTACTGTGGACATAGAATGCGGCGAGTGGGTTGCCTTGTCTATCGGCACTGCGTTTACCCACCTCTAACCTGAACGTGCCGGTGTCGTCGGGGTGGACGGTGTATTTACAGATAAACGTCTGTGTGGAAGTGCCTCTCGGTTTGGCAGCACCTGAGACGAAATCCTCACCTCTCGCGCCGTGTGCTGCGATGCGGTAGCGGGTGCGTTGCTGGTTTATCCGATAGTAGAGGATAGGGCGGGCGGTGTTGTCGGTAGCAGGGAGATGCTGCATCGGCTCAGAGAAGACGACTTTGGTATAGAGCGTCGTGCTGGGTGGGATGGTGCCTGTGAGGGGTTGGGTGAGTTTCCAGTCGCGATAATAACCGACTTCTTTGACGAAGGGTGTGCCATCGGTGGGTGCGGGGGGCGCTGCGGGAATAGCGGACATCTGTGTGGAATTGAGGTCGCTGTGCGTCTGCTGGGGAGTTGAAGGCTCTAATGGGTCTTCTTCTGCCGTTCCGCAACCTATGAGCGTGAACACTACCAAGGCATACAGACCTGTTGCGAGCACGAGCAGGTTTTTAAGTGCTGTTTGTTGACGCGTGCTGTCTGTCGATAGCAGTGTTTGCATGTGTATTTCCGAGTTTCGCTGTGCTGAGAGTCGTTGAAAGCCGTTGAAACTACCTATTGGCGATTATAACATATTTCCAAAAAATCTGGTAAATATTGTGTCAAAAGTAAGGGCTGCGGTGCCTGACAGATTTCTTATTTTTCCTCTGAATCGTAGATTGCGCGGGTTATGTATATTTTTTTCGTCTGAACCAAGATTTATGGGATTATCGGATTTACAAGATTATAGTTTAATACTGAATCTTCAGGGTCATTTCGTCTTCCATACTTTCGATCGTTTTTTTAAACGATCTTTGCCTGTAGGAGCGAGCTCCAGCTCGCGACACTTCGGGTCAAACAGATCTTCACGTTCTTGTATAAAGCCCCCGGGGAATGCCACACGGCATTCATATCGTTGATTTCGGGGCGAAACGTGTATAGAAATATGGACAATCCTCTGTCTCTTAGCCCCAGCGGGGCGATAGGTGTGTATTATCAAACCAAACTTTTGACAAAATATTTACACCTCTACATTGTGGATTAGGCTGGCATTTTCTCTTTAAAATGTCTATTATAGACAATTGAGCGATCAATAGAAAACTCTGATCGAAAACAGTGAGGCATACGAACCTATGTATCTTCTACTCGCAAAGGCATAATCTAATCCGATGTTGCCGCGTTGATAGCCGAAACCAGCGGTGAGTCCACTGTTGAACCGCCAACCCAACCTAAGTGCTAATCCGCCGTGCTTTGCATCGTATCGGTATTCACATCCAATTATTGGAATGCTGTTGGCTATCTCGAAAGCTGCCAACATAGTATCCGATTTTCTGCTCGGTATATCAATTTTTACAGCAGTCCCGATACGCCATTCACGTAGGAGCGATTCGTTGTAGCCTGCCTCCTCAAGGCGATGATAGGATAAATTTGAGAGTAGGTTCGGCAACATCACCCCGATGCTAATTCTCTCCTTCATGAAGGCATACTGGACGCCGAGATCTACTCCCCAACCTCTTCCATGCCCTAAAGGCACCTGATCCAGATTAACCGAAGTGGTAAAATATTTGGCACTCATACCGACGCAGAACTGTTGCCACACGTGTGTCGCAGCGGATAACAGCGCGATCCGTTCATGCGAAAGCCCTTCCGTATCGCTTGAATTAAGGATTGCTGCACCGAGGGTCTGCCCTGTCCGAATTGGGTGTGCCACTCCCACAAAACTATAACCGAGCAAACCGTATAAATCCAAGTAACCGATACCGATTTCAGCGGTAGGCAGCCGTGCCAAACCGGCTGGATTCCATATCAGTGCACTGGTATCATTCGCTGCTGCTGCATAAGCGCCACCCATCCCCATGGGTCCAGCCATAAGCTCAATATTCTCAAACGCAGCGTTAACCCTTCCATTCAGCAACAAAATTAGGGTGAACAGAAGGCTTCGACAAAGCGCAATAACAGAACAAGACGGGCGGTAAGCGTTTTTCGTGTGTTTATCTCCATAAGACTTTGATAAGTTGGTAAAACAGAGACCACTTTATCACAAGAGAACGACTTTGTCAATCCACAGACATTTACCCCAGGGTCATTTAGTTTTCGATTCCAATCTCGATTTCCGTTTACATAAGTTAAGGTTTTTTGGAATATCGCGAGCAGGGGAAATTGAGGAAACACCCAAGCAAAAACCCCAAGCAAAAACACTCGCTCCTACAGTGGAAGGGATGAGATTTAGGAATCCCTCTATAGGAGAATTGAATGTCTCTGCTTTACTCTCTTTTTTCAAAGAAGAATGGAGCCATCTACAACTATAGTAAAGTTCATAATCATTGATATAACAGCGTTGAGACGTACACTTCGTAAGTAGGTTGAACCATACGTTTCCATTTGACATCAGACTCTTAGGGGTGGTATACTATAAAGCAAAAGTGCGTAGTCGTTATTTCAGCCGCTCGCAATTGCCCCTCTCCGTGCGCGCTGAAGCGAGAATTGCCCCGTTTGGTGCAAAATCTTGTGCTTGAAGCGGAAATACAACTGGCACAGAAATTGCTTATCCTATAGTGGACACTGATGACAATTTTCAAGGAGGAACCGTAATGTCTCTGTTTAAAAATGTGCGAATAATGCTGGCGAGTTTCATGGTAGTCTTCTTACTAATAGCATTGCCCACGCTTGCTGAGATTGACCCGAAGAATATTATGGGAATGTGGCTTTTTGACGAAGGTAAAGGTGGAGTCGCTACCGATTCGTCAGAACACGGAAATGACGGTGAGATCCACGGTGCAAAGTGGGTAGATGGAAAATTCGGTAAGGCACTTGAATTTGATGGTGCTGGTAATTGGGTTGAAGTTCCACACTCAGATACCGTCGGTTTTAAAGCTGGCGTTTCATTCACAATCACTCTCTATTTCAAGGGCGATAAGGTTGGTGGCTCACTCGTCGGAAAAAACTATGAAGATACATCACAGGTGTTACCGTGGTATCTTATTTGGGACAATGGATCCAAAAACACTGTAAGCCTCTATTTACGTGATAGTGCTTCAACCAGTTTTCCAGCACACGGCACCACACCCATCGCCGACGATAAATGGCACTTTATCGCCGCACGCGCGGACGCTTCCAGTGGTAAGGCTTCAATATGGGTGGATGGCAAAATGGAAGCCGAGATCGACTTCAATAAAAAAGATGGATACGGTACCAGCGAAGGCGTATTTCACATCGGACGGCACTACGACCGATACACCGCAGGTATCATTGATGATATCGCCCTATTCAATGTCGCTTTAGAAGAAGCGGATATGGAAACCCTTATGGATAATGGTGTCGAAACCGCTGCTGCAATCGATCCAGTGGACAAACTGGCGACGAGATGGGGCAGAATCAAACGCCAATAGAGGTAAAAATCATGAAACAGATACAAACACTTCTTGCTTTAGCAGTTTTGCTGTTGGCGGGATTGAACTGTGGAACAGAAAACCCTGTTGAAGAAACAGTAGAACTCCCGGCAACCGAGACACTAACAGGCACACTACGCGGAGAGATCCAATCCGTTGAAGGGGCATTGATTCAGGTCCGCTTACTGAAAGATGGGCAACTTCTGGCGCAAATTGAGACAGAGGCGACCTACGAACTTGAAGCACTTGAAGCTGGAAATTACACTTTACAGATATCTGCAAAAGGACACCAAGAAACAGAGGTTAGCGCCACCGTCATTGCGGGCCAGGTCGTTACACTGGATAAGGTAACGCTTGCGGTGTTGGACACGCCTGTCTCTCATCTACAAGGAATTCTAACTGATGTAGCAACCGGCGCGCCTATCTCTCACGTACACCTTCAACTTACCGATAAAACAGACAAAGTTTACGAAGCATTAACAACAGAAGCAGGCATTTTCACCTTTGAAAACCTCCCAGTAGCGCAAGCCTTTACCCTAAAAATTGAACACGCAGATTACGAAAATACCGAAGTGGCAGTGCAACCGATACCTGCTTCCGAGACCTTTGAACTCAATCTCAAACTCATTCCGCTGCCTGAAATAGACGCATTGGATCCGGGCAAAGGACTAAGCGTTGGAAGCCGAGCCCCGGATTTTGAATTAGCCGACGGAAACGGCAAACCGCACAAACTCGCCGACTATATCGGCAACAAAAAAGTGGTGCTTGTTTTCTTTCGCGGTGTATGGTGACCCTTCTGCAGAGGGCAACTCGTTGAGTTGCAAAAGAACTACGCGGCGATTCAAGCCGCCGGTGCAGAACTCATCGCAATCAGTTCTGATGGCGAAGCCGCAACCAAGCAAAACATTCAAAACCAAGGACTTAAATTCGTTGTGTTGGCGGATCCGGACGTGAAGACTATTTCCGATTATAATGTTGTGAATCCGGGCAATAAGCGGATTGCACGCCCCGCATCTTATGTGCTCCAGAAGAATGGAACAATCGCTTGGAAATCTCTTGATGGCGTGGCAGTGCGGATTCCGACAGCACAAATTCTCAAAGAATTGAGCAAACTCTAATGAAATCTTACGACCCAGTTATAGCGAATATCATTGCTGACTGCCAAGAGGCTGCACGCGATCGCAGTCGCCTCGCTTCAGCAACAGATGGAGAATTCAGCATTAACCGCAGGGAGTTTTTAAACCGGCTTGCCGTTGGTGTCGGAGGGATCGGTGGTGCACTGAGCACGCTCCCGGCGTTCGCCCAGCTAAGTAGTGGGCAATTACAGACTGATGTCACAGAGGCTGTTCCGCTCATACCGGTTGTTGAGGCAATCGGCAAAGAAGTCTGGAAAGACAATCAGCTCGATGAAGGTGCGGTCAGTGAACTGTTTGATCAGGCGATGATGAAACTAACAGGACGTCCCTCCGCGAAAGAGGCATGGCGAGACATTGTTCTCCCTGACGATATTGTCGGGATAAAAATTAACCCACTCGGCGGTCCCGAACTCAGTACACACTCCATTATCATCGACAAAATCATTGAAGGACTATACAGCGCCGGTGTTCTTCACAAACAGGTGATCATCTGGGATCGATTTGAAGAACACCTCTTGAACGCCGGTTACCCGATCAGACCAGATGAAGGAGACGTGCGAACCCTCGCCTCTGACACAGAAGGCATCGGATATGACGATGAGGTGTTTTATGAGAGCGAAAAGGATAGTATTACCCGGCGAGAAAATGAAAGCACCCTCTCTCGGTATTCTCGAATCGTCACACAGATGGTTGATGTTCTGATTAACGTTCCTGTTTTAAAACACCACGAGATGGCGGGGGTAAGTGGGTGTTTAAAGAACCTCGCATTCGGGAGCGTTGACAACACACGTAGGTTCCATGGAAAACCCCTCTACTGCAACCCAGCTATCGCTGAGATTTTAGAACACAAGGTTGTGCAAGAGAAGCTGGTTCTTAATATCGTTGACGGTTTAGTCGCCTCATTTGATAAGGGACCGACCTATCACGCCGAAAGTACCTGGAAATATGGAAGTCTTTTTGTCAGTACCGATCCGGTTATTCTTGATGTGCTGGTTCTTCAGACCATCAATCAGAAACGTGAGGAGATGGAGTTAGATTCCGTCTCTAAGTTCTCCAATCATATTAGCACAGCGAGTGCGCTCGGTTTAGGTACAAATACACTCGATGAGGCAGATCTTCAGAAAGTTGAGATTTGATTATGAAACATAAACGAACCAGCCTATTTTTCCTCCTGATTCCGTTCTGTGTCGCGATTGTGTTTTCAGGATGCAGTGTGTCCTTCACGCAAAATGACACCCTGCAACTCAGCCTATCAGAGCCAACAGAAAAAGCGATGTCTCTTGTCGCCGAATTTGAGGCAGGCGAAGCGGATAATGTCGCTGGTGATATAACGCAGAAAGCGGGCAGTGCCTGTGCCGGTGGCGCATGCCTTATCTATTAGTAGGCTTTCCTACCCCACCTGTTTCTAAATTTCTTTTATTTTCTCCGTTGGCGTAATTTCTTATTATAGTGAAGCCCGTAATTATTTAGACGCGCGGTGAACCGTAGGGGCTGGGTAACCCAGCCCTTACGAGCGTGCAATGTGGGGTTGCTATCGTGAAGTGTCAACTTATTTTCGGATTTTACTATAGAACTCATAGCGAGTACGCTAAGCCTGGTTGAAAGTTATACGAAAGTTAATCATAGAATAAGCTAAATAT
>JAPPNJ010000220.1 GCA_028818705.1 Candidatus Poribacteria bacterium | reverse complement strand
GCCCGCCTACATCCCGCAAGCTAAAGCATGGGGTCTTGGCGGGAAGATTGATAACACGAGTTTAATAAGAAATTTGAAGATAATATGTTGGGTTTCGCTGACATTTTGGAATGTTCGAGCATCGTGAAAGTGGAAGTTTTTTGGATCATGCGTATCTGATTTTCCGTTCCCGCTCAACCCCGCTGACTCTCATTGCGAGGCCGGTGAATGCCATTAAGGCATTCATACCGTTGATTTTGATTCTAATTTACGCGCATTCAGCGTTGATTCCCTACGTGCTGGTTCTGTGTCCGGCATCAAGACAAAAAATATGAGCAATTTCACGAACATTCTTAATACCATTCGCCGTCCCTTCCAACAAGAACTCCGAAAAGGGTGTCACGACGATGTCGTTGTCAATGGATTGGGAAGCTATGTCCGACTATGGGTGAAAAATGGAGATGCGTTTGCTTTAGAAGCAACCGAAAAAGAGGTCCTGAACGGCTTAGCACATCTCTTTGAAAATTATGCGAGTGCCTCACCGACTGAACGACAACGTGCGCTTGAAGAAGCAACAAGACGTATTGATGCGGCAATCGGACCCAAACAGCAAATCCCCACGAACACAGATCTGATAAACGCGGAAATTCCACAGACACACCAGCAGCCGACGGCACAACGTACCCGAAAAAAAAAGAATACACAGGAGACGCTGCCCCTCTTTCAGGAGACAATAAACCGTTCGGGAAGTCCATCCCAAAAACAGCAACCGGCGACAGAACGCACAACTCACAGGACATCCAAAGCCTCTCTATCCCTTTTCCAAGACGCAGAGGTGCTTCCTGCGCAAGCAGAAAATACCTCTACGGAGAAGCCAATAGCATCTGTTCCGATTTCAGATACGCCTGTTTCAACAGACCCTGTCTCGCTCGATTTTCTAACCGAACCGCTCCAGTACCTTAAAGGCATCGGTCCCCGCCGCGCCGCAATGCTATTAGCAGAACTCAATATCCGAACGGTGGGTGAATTATTGGCATACTATCCGCGCGATTATATCGATCGCTCCAAGCTGATAGAAATTTACAGGTTGGGAAGAACTGAAGACGACGAACCGGAGACAATCCAAGGTAAGGTCGTTAACCACACATTCTCCCCGACAGCGAAAGGCAAACGCGTCGGTAAAATCTCAATTTATGATGGGACTGGGGTCGCCGTTCTCGTTAATTTCGGACGGCGCATCGGTATTATGAAATCCCTACTTCCGGTCGATACCGAAGTGGTCGTCAGTGGCAAGTTCTCGCGCCGTTACAATGAAATCCAAGCAACCGACTATGAGTTTGAATTATTTGAGGAAGACAACCTAATCCACACAAATCGGATTGTCCCCAAATACGCTCTCACGGCAAAACTCACGGCGAAAATGGTGCGTACCTGGATGCGGACTGCGCTTGATGAATATGGACAACAGATTCCTGAAATTCTACCGCTTGAACTTCGCAAACGACAAGGCTTAATTGACAGAAAACTCGCCATCAATGAAATCCACTTTCCGACATCGGAGGCTTACCAAGAAGCGGCGCAAAAACGACTCGCTTTCGAGGAATTCTTCCTCCTCAGTGCGGGGATGGAAATGAAAAAAGAGCGAAAGACCTTGGAAGCTGGTATAGCGTTTCACATTGGAACGGCATCAGGAGATACCTCCCCCTCTCTCCTACGGGATTTCACGGCATCACTGCCTTACGAATTGACCCGTGCTCAAAAACGGGTCTTCAGAGAAATCCAAGACGATATGCAGCGGAAAAGTGTAATGAATCGGCTCATTCAAGGCGATGTGGGTTCAGGGAAGACTGTCGTCGCAGCGATGGCACTGCTCTGTGCGATTGAAAACGGGTATCAAGGTGCCCTGATGGTGCCGACTGAAATCCTCGCTGAGCAGCATTACTACAATCTCTCTGAGATGCTCAAGGATCTGCGTCGCGACGTGTCTATAGGAACAGAGCAACAAGATAAGGAAAAAATAAAGGTTGTGCTTCTAAAAAGCGACCTCCCTAAATCAGAACGCGAAGAGGCATTGGCAGCGATCGCTAATGGGACAGCAGACCTTATTGTCGGTACACAGGCTTTGATACAGGAAGGTGTCGATTTTCACAAACTTGGACTTGTAATCATCGACGAACAGCACCGATTTGGGGTGATGCAACGCGCAACACTCCGCAACAAAGCCTATTCTGCAACCGAGGCACAAAAGCAGCTTGATACAGATGCTCCGTCGCCAGATGTCCTCGTTATGACTGCGACACCAATTCCGAGAACGCTCGCCTTGACGCTTTACGGCGACTTAAATGTATCCGTCATTGATGAGTTGCCACCGGGTAGACAGCAGATTAAGACACACTGGATAAGAGAAAAAGAACGGGAAAAGTTATACGCTACCGTTCGGAAAGAGATCCAACGCGGTCGACAGGCATACATCGTCTATCCGCTCGTTGAAGAGTCTGAAAAATTGGAAGAGCTCAAAGCTGCCACAGAAATGGCATCGCATCTTCAGAACGACGTATTTCCGGATCTCCGTGTAGGGTTATTGCATGGACAGATGAGATCCATCGAAAAACAAGAGGTCATGACAGAATTCAAGGATCGACGCACGGATATCCTCGTTTCAACAACGGTGATTGAGGTAGGTATTGATGTCCCAAACGCGACGCTGATGGTAATCGAGAATGCGGAACGGTTTGGACTCTCACAGTTGCATCAACTGCGTGGACGTGTTGGACGTGGCAAGCATCAATCAGCGTGTTATCTCGTCGCTTCACCGAGGGGTGATGATTCCTACCAACGCATTCAGGCGATGATTCGGACGAACAACGGTTTTGAGATTGCAGAGGCAGACTTGAATATCCGCGGACCGGGTGAGTTCTTCGGTACACGTCAATCCGGTATCCCGAATTTCAAGATTGCGAATATCATTCACGACGCATCTCTTTTGGAGGCTGCGAAAAAAGAAGCAGAATCTTTAATCAAAACGGATCCTCGACTGGATGCTGCTAAGCATCAATTGCTAAAACGGATGTTACAGAAACATTGGCGGGGCAATTTGGAGATAGCATCTGTGGGATAGTTAAAGGAGAGACCCATGAAATACAATATAACAGACATGACACACACACAATTCAGCAATTGGCTGATGCCGATGGTAGACTGTCCGCTTTTTGAATCTCGCGAACGACTTGTCGCACTACTTGCCAAGAATGCAGACAGAGCAGCACTCGAAACCGAGCTCCGTGAGTTTTATGAAGACTATTGTGGACTGGCATTTGAACTTGAAGCACCTGAGGAATCCCTACTCTCCATATTGCGTGGCTCTGATAGATTTGCGCCACTACAGCGACGCGTGGCAATTGTTGAGTCTGCACGAAAGACATCACCTGCAGGACGTATCGCGCGACGGATGAGTGACAAACCTTTACTTACGGATCCCCAACCAGAGATAAAGGTGTCAGCGTTATCGGATGAGGGGTTCCGTGCGTTGATGGAAACCTGCGCGAATTGGGGACTCTTTGCAGCGCGGGAGCGAATTGTTAAGTTGCAGAAGGTATCACCATCGGATGCCGCAGCGGAACAGTTGAAATCAGAATTCCTCGATTTTTTCGTGTATTATCTGGAGTTAGAGCAGTTTTTCGAGGATTATGACTACAATCCAGATGAGGGGTTAGAATTGCGTCCGGAGGTGGCTGAAAGGTTGGAACAGAGCGTAGCAGAGGTCGAAGCTGGCACCGCTGAATTAATTCCGATCGAGGAAGTAGCGAAAAAATTAGGATTGAAGTGGTAATGTACCGTTTAGAAATTAGACCAAAAGCGGAAGCGGACTTTACCCGTTTAGATGCCACGGTTGAACAGCGAATTCTTGACAAGTTAAAAGCATTATGTGAAAATTGCGACACACATCGCCACGAGGCACTCCGAGGACGACATAGAGGAAAATTCCGCTTACGCGCTGCCGGTGCTTACCGAATCATTTACACCTTCAATAGGCGCACAAGAGAAATCATTGTTCACGAAGTCGGACATCGGAGCAGTGTCTACTAAAACAGGCATAAAATATATAATTTACCTACAGAAAAACAATAACCGGACGACTGCATCTACCTACAAAGATGCAGTTACCAAACGGTACAATTGCGGGACAGTCATTGAGAAATCGCCGGAGATGTGGTAACCCTCACCACCATCTTTGACTGTGCGGATGAGGATTGTCTTTTTGGGGCGATGGTAGTAGTGGGCATCGGTAGGCGATCCTTCATCTCGGAAATCGGAGAAGTCGATGAGATCGAAGTTTGCAGTCGTGAAATGCCGAATCTCCTCACGGCGTTGCGATGCGATGTTTCGTGCCATAGAGAGGCTTTTGAGATAGACTTCGGGTCCCATCACTGCAGAACCTAAATTGAGAAAAACACCACCCTCTAATTGAGACACACTGTGGGCAAAACGGAGAAAATCCTCACCCGTTGCCCACCCCATTGCGGCATAATCGGCAGCAGGATGCTGATCGATGATGTCATAACCGATGCCTTTGTGAACGGTGAACGGTACACCGAGTCGATATGCGGTAGCGAACATACTTACATCGCGATGCGGAAAAGCGATGTTCATCTCGCCCTCTTGAATTAATCTGCCGACTGCTTCCCCAAACCCGATTCTATCTTGGGACGCTCGGACAATCGCCTCGTTCAGATAACGCCCGGTTTCTTCCCAATTGCCGAACTTACCGTCCCAGATGTAGTCCTCCACATCTTCAAGCGTTGCCCCGATGTGGGCGAGCTCAAAATCGTGGATAGCGCATGCGCCGTTGGTGGCGACATGCGTAAGAATACGGCGTTCCATCAAATCGATGATGAAGCGGGAGTTACCACGCCGCATGACGTGGGCGCCCATCATCCAGATGACTTGCTTGCCTGCACGGTGTGCCTTCACAATTCGATCTGCAACAATAGGGAGTGCCGGGTTTTCAGAGGGTGGAATCTCTGTATCCAGCGAATAGATGTCCGCCACCGTCATCTTGTGGCGGCGTTCGGAGAGTGGCAGAACTGTGAGTTGATTCCGATTCAACTTGTCCATACCGTGGCATCCGTTCTTATGACTATTCAGCAAATTTGGCAGAGACAATTTTTGAGATACCAGCCTGTTCCATTGTCACACCGTACATGGCGTCAGCAATTTCCATTGTCCGGCGGTTGTGCGTGATAATCACAAACTGCGTATTCTCGGTGTAGGCTCGGATGAGATTGGCAAAGCGTAGTACATTCGCCTCATCAAGCGCGGCATCAACTTCGTCAAGCACACAGAAAGGACTCGGCTTGATTTTGAAGACGGCAAACAACAGCCCAATGGCGACCAGCGATCGTTCTCCACCGGAAAGCTGCGTGATACTCTGCGGACGTTTTCCTGGCGGTCGGGCGATAATGTCAATGCCTGAATCAAGCACATTGGACGGATCGGTTAGTAATAACTCCGTCTCGCCGCCCCCGAAGAGTTGTGTAAACACTTCTTGAAAGTTGGTCTGAACCTGTTCAAACGTCTCAAGGAATACGTCTCTTGAGGTTTGGTTAATCTTTTGTATTGCCTGATAAGTAGATTGAATGGATTGCTGGACATCCTCACGTTGAGCAACAAGGAAGTCTTGGCGTTTTTTGTGCTCCTCATAAGCCTCAATCGCTTTGAGATTTACCGCGCCCATTGCAGCGAGTTCCGCTTTCAACTTCTCGATGTTATCCAGCAGCTCGATTTCATCCATTGCCTGTTCGTCATTCACCAATGGTGGTAGCTCCTCGATCGAAACCTGATATTTATCGTGGATACGGGTTGAAACGGATTTTATGCGCATCTCCAATTGTGTTGTTGTAACTTCAAGTTTATGACGCGCCCGGTTCTGTTGTTCAAATTTCCTGCGTGTTGCGCGCATCTCCTTCTGGAGGACGGTTACCTCTTGGAGAAGTGCCGAGCGTTCCTCATTCAACTCGTCAACGCGAGCTTCAGCCTCGGCGCGATCGCCTTCTAAACGGAGGAATTCGCGTTGCGCTTCTGCGACTTGTTCGCTGAGGTCAATGCGGGTTTGCTCATCGGCGTCAATAACAGCCTGTTGGTCAGCAATCTCCTTTGTCGTCCGCTGTTGCGTCTCCTCAAGGGTCTGAAGGTCGGACACCAAACCCTCTAATCTTTGACGCTGCCCGGCTAAGAAGACCTCCATTTTCTGACAGGTGTCAGCGACTTCAGCGCGTTTTCGGTCTTCACTCTCAATCTGCTCGGACATGCGTTCAATCCATCGTTGGGTACGGGTCGTCTTTTGGGTCAACACTGCGATTTCAGTTTCAAGGGTCACCTGCTCTTCGCGGGAAGTTGTCATTGCCTTGTTGAGTTCTCGGTTTTCAGTCTCAACCGTTGCGAGTTGGTGCTCAAGTCGGGTGACTTGGAGATTCGCCTGCTCCATGTCTTTGGTCAGGGAAGCTTTTTCAACCCGTTTATCTTGCCACTGTGCGGTGAGTGTCTGCCGTGTTTTCTGCAAATTCGCTATCGTTGCGGCGTAGGCTTTACGCGCTTCATTTTTCCGATTATTGCTTCGGGTCAACTGCCCGATCCTGTCTTCAAGTTCCTCAAGTTCACGTGCGCGACTGAGTAGCCCACCTTTTTGCTGATTTGTCTGACCGCCGGTGATGGCACCCGATGTATTGATGAGTTCCCCATCTAATGTGACGAGACGTGCGCTTGGACGGAATTGACGGGTGAGTGCGACCGCAGCATCCAAATCTTGGATAACAAGTGTATTTCCCAATAGATGCTGCATAGCAATCTCGTATTTAAGGTCGTAATCCACCAATTCTTCGGCGATGCCGATGACCCCGGGTTGTTTTAGCAGTGGATCATCATTAAATCTGCGTTTTCGCAAAATATCAAGCGGGAGAAAGGTCACCCTGCCAGCCCGATGCTTTTTAAGGAAAGCGATTCCATTCTGGGCATCTTCAGCAGTCTCGGTAATGACGTTCTGGACAGCACTGCCGAGAGCAACTTCTATAGCCACCTCATACTCGCTATCCATGGCGATTAGTTCGGCAACAACACCACAGACGCCGCGAAATTGATCAAGATAGTGGTTTTTCGCCTTCATTATTGCGCGAACTCCAGCGTAATACCCTTCATAAGCGGACTGCAATTCTTGTAGCGATCTTAACCGAGAGACACTGCTGCCCAAAGTATTCTGCAAGCCGTTGATTTCAGCTTCAATTTTACGGAGTGCATCCTGATTTTCGCCAAGTTCTATTTCTACTTTATCCCTCTCGGCTTCAATTTGAACGAGTTCCGCTTTTAATTGTGTTTCGGCACGCTGAACTTCAGCATGGATGTCAGTAGCGGTTTTAAGTTCGGCTGTTAGTGCTGCTGTGTTCTCCTTAAGGCGGTTGAGGTTCCCTTGGCGACTTGTCAGCTCATGCTCAATTGCTAAGCGTTGGCGCTCACGGGCTTCTAATTCGGTTGCGGTTTCACTTAAAACAGTTTGCGCTTCCTGTACAGATTCCTTGGCGGCACTGATGCGTTCAGAAAGTTGCGTCAGGAGCTGGTGACGTGCGGCCAATCGGCTCTCCTCTATCTTAAAGGATGCTTCAAGTTTCTGATGCTCCTGCGTCCGGAGTCGTTGCTGGGCGAGGACACCTGTGTGCTGCGCCTTTAAAGATTCAAGGGCTTGGAGTGCTCGCTGTCGTTGCTGTTGGATATTGAGTTGTCTTTCCTTGTGAAGCACTACCTGACGTTCGATCTGCTCAATATTCGTTTCAACCTCTCGAAGTGCCACCTGTCCGTCCCTTATTGCTGTATCCAATTCGGACTGTCGATCGGTGGCACTTTCAATACGTTCTTCAGCGGATTTAAGTTGCTCAGAAGCGGTCGTAACGTTGCTTAAAATCGCGTCTAAGTCGGTTTGAGCCTGGATATAATCAGTACGAAGTTTATCGTATTCTCTATGAGCGAGGTCTAATTCAAACTGCTTCAACTGGGCTTGTTGGGCGTTATAGTGACGTGCCTGCTCAGCCTGCTCCTTGAGTGATTCAGTCTCACGCTGCAGTTCTTGAATTACATCGTTGATACGAACGAGGTTCCGCTCGGTCTGTTCAAGTTTTCGGAGTGCGGTTTTCTTTCTGTGTTTATATTTGGTAATGCCAGCGACTTCATCAAACAGAAAGCGTCGATCTTCGGGTCGAACGTTCAGAATCAGGTCAATCTTGCTCTGCTCCATGACGGAATACGCATCGACCCCGATGCCTGTATCCATAAAGAGTTCACCGATGTCGCGGAGACGGCACGGATTTTGATTGATAAGGTAGCGGCTTTCACCATCGCGGGAAAGACGACGGGAGACTTCAATCTCTGGAGATGCGAAGGCAAGCTTAGCAGGAGCATCCTGCGTCAAGGTATCAAGGTTTTCCTGACCATTCGACTTCTGTAGAGCAAGTTTTCGGTTTGCAAGCGGCACCGAAAAATGGAGTGTCACCTCTGTTCTCTGTGCAGGGGCGAAATTAGCACCACCGTTGAAAAGCAGGTCACGCATAGAAGCACACCGAAGTGAGCGGGCACTCTGTTCCCCAAGCACCCATCGAATTGCATCGGAGACGTTGCTTTTCCCGCAACCGTTGGGTCCGACAATAGTAGTGATACCGGGTTCGAGTATCAATTCAACTTCTTCGGCGAAACTCTTGAAACCACGAATTTTGATGCTATTTAAGTGCAAAGGTTTAACCTCCCACTACAAGTTTAAGTAATTATCTCAGTGATAAGCAGTTTTTGAGGCGTGCTCCCAGCGGATATTCGCTGTCCAGTAAAAGCGTGCCATAAACAGACCTCACTGTAGTCCGCACACCGTATAAAACGCAATAGACTTGAAAAAAGTTTCATGATTCTGTCGGTGAAACCGGCGATGTTAAGAAAATTGCAGCAACGGACTGGATTGCAATTAGTCAGGTAAAGTTCTTGCCAATGTGAGCACATCAATCTCAGCGGGATCGGCTTTCCACAACTCATTAACCACTTCACGAAGGGTAGCACCAGTTGTGATAACATCATCAATGATTAAGATGTGTTTGTCACGGATAACGTCGGGTTTTCGTATTTTAAAAGCGTCAATGATATTGTGCTGGCGGGCTTCTATGTCCAAACTGCTCTGTGCCACTGTATGGCGGTGTCGCACCAGCACATCCATAAGCATCGGCACACCTGCTGCTTGCGCAATGCCTTTGGCGAGCAGCGTGGACTGATTGAAGCCGCGTTCCCGTAGCCGCCTTTTATGAATCGGCACAGGCAGAATGAAGTCGTATTCCCCAATAGCACAATCTATCGGAATGCGGGCGTTTATCAATTGAATCAAATGTTGTGCGAGGACCCTTTTCTTTTCAAATTTAAAGAGATGTATTGCTTGTTGGATTGTTGTCTGATACAATGCAATAGATCTTAGTTTTCCGTAGGGTGGCGGGGAGACAGCACATTCATCACAGCATCCTTTTATATTTGGTGTACCACATATATCGCACCAAGGCGGCTCAAGGCATTGGATATCTTGCCAGCAGTTGGCACAGATATAAGGGAGAGATGTAACCTCAAGAGATGTTTCACAGACACGGCAGTTTGCTGGATAAAGAAAGACGACTGCGGTTTCAAATATCTCCCGGAATAAATGAGGCACTTGTAACTTGATTGACTTTGATTTCACGAGATTTTACCATACTGAAATAAAAAGTTAATGTAATATTCTGTTTGTCTGAATGCACGTTGCATGAATCAGAATCAACGGTATGAATGCCTTATGGCATTCACCGGGACGAGTACTCCGCAAATCGCGGATTATCGCAGATTTTACAGATTTCGCGGATGTTGGTATTCTATTTGTTTTGCGTCTTTCGTAAAGATGCGATGTGTTTTACCGATGTTGATGCCTTAAAATGTTACACCAGTGTAACATTGCAGGGACAGCGGTTAGTATCTCTAACCTTAGGTGTCATCTGGGTTTTGAGACGTTTTTCAGGACTAATGTCCTGACGTAAAAAAAAATAATTTGGCAGAAAGTGTAACATTTTCTTTCCTATACTCTTAATTCAGATTTACATTATATATGATAACATATTTAATTTAGAAATGCAAATTTTTTTACAAGAATTCCATGTCAGGATATTAAGACATGTCGTCCGTATTTCTGCGTTTTTCAGAGTAGCGTTTTGCGCAAAAATGTCAAAAAAGCACGACTTACCTGACATCTCACAGATTTTCTCCTTCCGTCTTTTTTCAATTTTACTCTGAAATTTAATCGTCTTCTCACAAACTGACCAAATTCGTCAAAACATTCAAAGGAGAACAAAAAATATGATAGAAAAACCAGTCGTATTTTACAATCAAGACCAACAGATAAATGGGATACTGCATGCACCCACGGGTTGCGATGCGCTGTGTCCAGCAGTCGCTTTCTTCCATGGGTTCACTGGAACGAAGGTTGAACCACACAGAATATTCGTTAAGACGGCACGGGAACTTGCTGCGATTGGATTTTATGTACTACGCTTCGACTTTCGGGGGTGCGGGGACAGTGAAGGCGATTTTTCAGAGATGACTATTGGTGGTGAGGTTTCGGATGCGATCAAGTCAATCGATGTCCTCACTGCTATGCCGGGTGTAGACGCTGACCGAATTGGAATTTTGGGGTTAAGTATGGGCGGATGTGTTGCGGCGTTTGTCTCCGGTCAAGATGCTCGCGTGAAGTCAACAGTGATGTGGGCACCGCTTTCGGACGATCCACCAGATCGAAAGAATGAAATTTTGGAGAGAGCCAAAAACACACTCACTCCAGAGGAGATAGCACTCACTAATCCAAATATCGTTGGGGAGGCGTTCTACGAGGAACTTTCTGAAATATCACCTTCTGCTACCATTCAGGCGTTTACGGGAGCACTCCTCGTGATCCACGGCAGTGGCGATGATGTCGTACCGGTCTCCCACGGTAAACGGTATTACGAATTGATGCGCGGGCGCGATGCTCTGACGGAACTGGAAATCATTAGATAAGGGGGATCACACTTTCAACGCGGTCGCATGGGAACAAGCGGTTGTTGCTAAATCGGTCGAGTGGTTTCAACAGACATTGGCATAGGTTAGTCAGACGCGAGGCTGATACGGATTGCCTCGAGCGCGACTGCTGCGTCTTCCAAATTCGGAGGTTGATCGGCAGCATCCCGGATCTCAGAGAACCACAATTCTTGAAGTGTCGGCTGTGGTGAATCCGATATAGAGAGCGGGACCACGCCGGACGGGGTTGTGCAGTGCCAGTCGCCACCAGCATCGCTGATTGTGCCTTCGGTGAGAATGTATCGCTCATGTTCTTCGGCAGCGTTAATAGCAATCCCACCCGCCCATGTCCACTGTCCGATGCCACCACGCTTGAATTCTACGGTGAGTGTGTTAGCAAACCGGTCGTACTGCCCATTTTCCCTTAAGCCCTCGTAGACAGCATTCTTTTTGACGGACGCGGCACCCCCGAAGAAATCGACTATCGGGTAGATATGATAGATGAAAAAGTGGGCAGGTATTCCTGACACAGGTAGATTGAAAAGGATTTCAGGACGGGCACCGCGACCGGGTGTGAGGCGGACAAAGGAAGTGAGCAGCAGGTCGCCGAGTTCACCTATTTTTTGTTTGAGTGCTTTGTGGGTGTTGGAGACTGCCTCTGGATGTGAAACTCGCAAAACACGGTGCCGTTCTTCGGCAAGTTTTAGTGCCGCTTCTCCTTCACCAATATCGCTTGCGAGTGGATATTCTACGAAGACATGTTTATCCGCCTGCAACGCCGTGAGAGTAATCTCACCGTGACTGTCGTTGTGTGTACAAATAACAACCCCGTCTATATCCTCACGTTCAATGAGACGAGCCCATTCTGGAATAAAGGCAGCTTTATGTTCTTTGGCAAGTTGGGTGCCTGTCTCTTCGTTCCTGGAGGCGATCGCCACGACTTCCGCATCTGGAATTGAAGTAAATCGTGTGAGGTGGTGGCGTGCCATCCCGCCCGAACCGATAATTCCGATTTTAATTCTGATCATATTTTTTTTAGGTTCCATAAGAAAGGCGCGGTTAGAAACCGCGCCTACCGAGTTCGAGACTGTTTTCAGTCTTGCCTATGCCCAGCCTTGACTTTCGCCACCGACGCGAGCGGCACTAATCTTCTCATAATAACCGCTTTCCCGGTAAGCCGCCAAGGGGTGTGGGTCACGTCCCATCTCCAAACGAACTTGCCCTACCAGTGGATTTACATCTGTCTCATAAGCGCGTTGGAGGATAGACTCTGCTTCGACGAGATCGGCGGCATCCTGTGCGTCAGCAAGTGCCTCTCGATCAACGAGAAGTGCCTTTGCATACGCCTTCTGTAGATTGCACACGGATTGTATACTCGCTTCCACCTTTGGTTTCAAGTTATGGCTCTGATCAATCATATAGGCGATGTCAGTCTCTGTGTCGGGATCGAGTTCAGCGGCGACCAGCTCGGTGTAGATGAGGAAGAGCTCCTGTGGATTGATAGAACCGACAGTTAGATCGTCGTCTGCATATTTCCGGCAGTTGAAGTGGAACCCACCGAGCTTGCCTTCGTCAATAAGATAAGCAACGATGAATTCAATATTCGTGCCTTGCGGATGGTGTCCCAAGTCAATGAGGACCTGTGCTTTCTCACCGAGTTTTGTCGCCAAGAGGTAAGCTGTTCCCCAATCGGCGAGGTCGGTGTGATAGAATGCGGGTTCAAAGAATTTATATTCAATAAGCATCCGAGTGTCATCTGGAAGGGCATCGTAGACCTCGGCTAATGCCTTTTCCATCCAGCCTTTGCGCTTCCTGAAGTTTGACTGACCTGGGAAGTTGGTGCCGTCTGCGAACCATAAACTCAGTAAATCAGAACCCGTTTTCTCCATGATGTCAACACACTCAAGCATGTGGTCAATCGCGAGTCGGCGGATAGCGGCATCTGGGTTGCAGACGCTTCCGAGCTTATACGCCTGATCTTGGAAGACATTCGGGTTAATCGCGCCAATGCCGATACCGACATCAGCGGCGTACTGTTTCAATGCTCCCCAATCGTCGGTTTTATCCCACGGAATGTGGAGTGCGACGGTAGGAGCAATACCGGTGAACCTGTGAACAGTGGCAGCATCTTCTAAGCGTTCAGCAGCATTTCTCGCTGCACCGGGTTGTTCAAAGACCCCAAACCGAGTCCCAGAATTACCGTAACCCCATGAGGGTGTTTCAATGTGTTGTTGCTTGAGTTGGGCTTTGACTGTCTCAACTTGAATTCCTTGTTTTTCCAATGTTTCAGCTAAAAGATCGTATGCGGGATTGTTCATTATATTTTCCTTTCTTGAGTTGTCAGTTCTTGAAATATCTGTGCCAGTTTTTCCTGTGTCACGTTTGGATCTTCAATAATGATACGTGCGCCGCTTATAACGTCCATGAATCCCAATTCACGTGGATATCGTGGGACGACGTGCAGATGCAAATGTGGGATACTGGCACCAGAGGCATCCCCCATATTATAACCGACGTTATAGCCTCGCGGCTGGTAGGCACACGTCAGCACCTCAAAACAGAGGCATTGGAGCTCGTGAAGTTCTTGGACCTCTTCCTGATGCAATTCCCGAACATCAATGACATGCCGATTCGGGAAGATTAAGAGGTGCCCTGGACTGTAAGGGTAGAGATTAAGCGAAATGGTAAAGCGTTCAGTTCGATGTACTTCAAGCCGTTGGACTTTCTCATTTTTCTCGACGATTGCACACAAAATACACGGTACATCTGGGCGGTTTTTTCCTTTGGCATAAGGCATTTTGTTCGGGACGAAGAGGTTGTGTCGCATAAAAGGGTTTCCTGTATCTTCTATAGCATTCCATGTTACATAAAGGCGATTTTTGGGTTTTCTTGAAAAAAGGTTAAATTTTTGATACATATATGATATACTATTTCAGTAAAGCTTGCAAGCAGATAATTATCAGCAGTCAGTGCACTCAGAAGATGTGAAACCCATAAAAAAATACGCGGGTTCCTGGATGAATGGAATACGAATAAGGATAAAATGAAATGCCCACCGAACACCCACTTCTGGATATTTCGGAGATTGATACAAGTATCGAAGCATATCTGCAACAAATTGGCGAAATTACATACCGATTCCCAGAGCATGACTCCAGATGTCAATCATTTCAAACTGTGGTAGACAACCATCGTTGGTTTGTCAAACATGGTAACACCCCACAAACTCTTATATGGCTCAAGCAAGCCGTCCGTTTCCACGCTGCTGTACAGCATGAAGCACTTCCTCGATTGCATAATGCCTTCACTACCCCTGACGGATTCACAGTGGTTTACAATTGGGTAGATGGCGAGGGTTTGCGTCCTGAAAGAGAACTGAGTGCGGGTGAAATGCATCCGCGGGACAGGTTTTGTGCGCTGCCAGCGGCTGAAATCATTGATGCCCTCAATGTCATCTATGATGTTCATCTCCTGATCGAAAAACAAGGCTTTATCGCCGAAGATTTTTACGATGGATGTATTATTTACGATTTTGAAAAAAAACAGATACATCTGTACGATTTCGACCACTACCATCCTGCACCGTTTGTAAATGACCAAGGACGATTGTACGGTTCAAGCCGCTTTATGGCACCGGAGGAATTTCAGAAAGGTGAGCGAATTGACGAAAGGACAAATGTCTTTATGTTAGGACGGACGGCATTCGTGTTGCTCGCCAACAACAGTGCTTTACGAAATGATTGGAAAGGAAATGATGCTATGTGGCAGGTTGCGAAAAAGGCGACAAACATGGACAAGCAGCTGAGATACCACTCCGTTGAAGAATTCGTCTCAGTGTGGCATGCGGCGATTGCCACAAGCAAAATTCTAAACGCCTGACAGAGTTTGGGCAGAAATAGGGGAAAGTTTTTGGCGCAGCTTGCAAGCCAAAACTTGCTATACAAAAGTGGCGCAGCTTGCAAGCCAAAACTTGCTATAAAAACATGCGAAAAATTACTGACAACGAAATTCAATTTTTTAATGATAATGGCTATCTCATCCTGAAACATGTCATCCAACCCGATGAACTCGCTGTCATACAACATGAAAGCCAGCGACTGATTGATGAGATTTTGGCGGGTGGGCCGGCAGACCCATGGTGCAACCGTGGCCCCGAAGGCATTCCTTATTATCTAACCTACTTACACTCCCATCCGAACGAATTCTCCATGCGGCTGCTTGGACACCCGTTCATCGGGGACCTGCTCCATCGGATAATAGGACCTGATTTTATTCCGTGCTACGAATCCCTTGTCTTCAAACTGCCGAAACACGGTTCCTCTGTCCGGTGGCATAGGGATGGTAATGCAATCCGTGAAAACCATCCGATTTTCAATATTGACATCTACATAGATGATTCTACCGTTGATAACGGGTGTGTCTGGGTAATTCCGAAAAGCCATCTCTGCGGAATTGAAGAGGCACAGGAGGTCATTGACAGAGGTGAAGTTAATTTTGAACGCGAAGACGCGGTGCCAGCAGAAGTGGAACCGGGAGATATCCTGCTCCACCATACAAAGGTCTTGCACGGTAGTAAAATTAACACAAGTGATACACTTCGTCGGGTAATTTATTTCGATCAGCGGACCCCGCGATGGAACACAACATACAAGTGGTGGCAACCGGAGTTTTTGACCCAACGCTGCAAACTCTATCAACGCGCCCTACACGAACGCCGAACGAATCCTTACTCATCGGACACAGAGCAGTTTGCTTACAAAGTGCCACCAGATATGCCGACATGGAGCCCAGAAGACAATTTCGATCTGCGGATCCAGCACCGTGCTTATGCCCATCAAGAATAACAGGAAGCACACATACACGTGGTTCCCAATCGGGCGGGCAATCAACTTGTTCACCATGCTTACGAGACAGGAGATTAAGCAATGAATGTTTTACTTATAGGTGGTTCGGGGCATGTTGGAACAATGACCCTGCCGTATATGAAAAACCATCATAATTTTCGGGTGCTTGACCTTTCCCCGCCTAAAGACGCGTCTATTGAATATATTCAGGGGTCGGTTACCGATCCGGATATTGTTCAGGAAGCGTTGGAGGGTATGGATACGTTTGTCTACATGGTGATGCTGCAACCCACAAGCGACCGGTCCTCTGCCGCCGATTTCAGTGACATTGTTGCAAACTATGAGGTAAACGCAAAAGGACTGCATATCGTTCTACATGCAGCGAAGGAAGCAGGCATTCGACATGCCGTCTATACCAGCACTTTCACCGTGCATGAGCGGACACGAAACAATTTTCCATACGAAGATGTCGTGCCACGTGATAATCCGGGTGTCTATGGACTCACGAAGGGGTTTGGCGAACAGATATGCGAATACTTCACGCGTGAACACGGGATGTCGCTTATTGCGTTGCGAATTACGGGTCCCTCTACACGCGAGCAGTGGCTTGAGCGTTACGCCCAACCGAAAGACTCTTCAGTGCATATTTGGTGGACGGATGAGGAAGATTTAGCACGTGCGTATCTCGCTGCCATCTCCGTGGAACACGAGGGTTTCGACGCCTTTTTCATTGCCGGCGACCATGAACAGAAAGAGATTAACTTGTCAAAAGCAAAACGCCTGCTGGGTTGGGAACCGTTGACGCATACATTGGTATGATAAAAGGTTTATTTTCATTTTGGATCGTTCTGTTAATTTGACAAAGATGGCATCGTATGATACAATATACTGCAACAAATCCGAAAGCCTACTTTAAGATAACAATAGTGGTTAGCAGCTTCGTCCCCGCCCTAATCACGATCTCGCTTTCAAATATCATTATTTAAGGTAAGGAAAGAAAATCGTCTTATGACACACCCAGAACTCGCGTTGACGGAACGTCGCGCTTTCCAAACCCGCCGTCAAGATACATGGTGGTTGCAACCTTTGGTCGTATTTATCGGGTTGGGAATCTTCGTCCTTTACGGACTCTTTCGCGTTTTTGAAGGGAATCATTTTATTCATGAATCCTACCTGTCCCCTCTTTACTCACCGGTGCTTTTCGGGACCGAAGGGGTCGCGCATAGCGTTGAGCACAGTTGGTTCGGTATGATGCCATCTTGGATGCCAGGTTTCATTACCCCGGCAGTCCTGATTATGTGGATGCCACTTGGATTTCGCTTTACATGCTACTATTATCGCGGTGCGTATTACAAAGCGTTCTGGGCAGACCCGCCGTCCTGCACAGTGTCAGAACCGCGTAAGGGCTATCGGGGAGAACACTCATTCCCACTGATTATACAGAATATCCATAGATATTTCCTTTATATCGCGCTCATCTTTCTCGGTATCCTCGTTTACGATGTATGGAAAGCACTCTGGTTCAATGATGGGAACGGCGGCAAAGTTTTTGGGATCGGTATAGGCACGATCATTTTGTCAGGCAATGTCGTCCTTTTGGGGGGTTACACCCTCGGATGCCACTCGTTGCGTCACTTGGTGGGTGGTGTTATCGATCTGCTTTCTAAAGCGCCGATCCGTCGACGAGCGTATAATTGCGTGAGTTGCTTGAACCGGCGGCACATGCTCTGGGCGTGGATGAGTCTCTGTTGGGTCGGTTTTTCTGATGTATACGTCCGTTTTATAGCACCGGCAATAGGTCAAGATTGGATTATATTTTAAATAAATTCGGTGCGAAAAAGAAATGTCTATAGAGAGGAAAATTTAGCGTGGCATCTTACGAAACTCATGAATATGATGTCCTAATAATCGGAGCCGGTGGTGCTGGCCTTCGTGCTGCTATCGAAGCCGCCGTAGGTGATCTCAAGGTTGGGTTAGTGTGCAAATCCTTACTCGGCAAAGCACACACCGTCATGGCAGAGGGTGGTGTTGCTGCTGCCCTGGCGAATGTCGATGAAAGAGACAGTTGGCGCGTTCATTTTGCTGATACGATGCGCGGCGGACAGTACCTGTCCAGTGCCCGCATGGCGGAACTTCATGCCCAGGAATCTCCGGATCGTGTCCGCGAACTCGAGGCATGGGGTGCACTCTTTGACCGGACCCAAGATGGTGGTATCCTCCAGCGGAACTTCGGGGGTCATCAATACCCACGCCTTGCACACGTCGGTGATCGAACAGGGTTGGAGATGATTCGTGCCTTGCAGGACCACGGTATTCATCAAGGTATTGAAGTGCACATGGAGAATACCGTTGTTTCACTCCTAAAAACGGGTGACAGGGTATCGGGTGCTTTCGGTTACGAACGTGAAAAAGGACGATTTAAGATCTTTTCTGCGAAAGCGGTTGTTTTAGCAACGGGCGGTGTTGGAAAAGCGTACAAAATCACAAGCAATAGTTGGGAATATACCGGCGATGGACACTCTCTCGCATATCACGCTGGTGCAGAATTAATAGACATGGAGTTCGTCCAATTTCATCCTACCGGTATGGTATGGCCTCCCAGTGTTCGAGGCATTTTGGTAACAGAGGGGGTCCGCGGTGAAGGTGGTATTCTCACAAACAGCGAAGACAAACGCTTCATGTTCGACGACATCCCCGAACTCTACGTGAATCAGACAGCGGATAGTCCTGAAGAAGGCTGGCGGTATACACAAGGTGACCGCGATGCCCGGCGTCCACCGGAACTTCTCACACGCGATCACGTTGCTCGGTGCATCGTCCGAGAAGTGCAGGAAGGACGTGGTAGCCCGCACGGAGGCGTATTCTTGGACATAGCGTGGATCAAGGAAAAGATTCCTAACGCCCCTGATCATATTCGCAGGAAGCTGCCGAGTATGTACCACCAGTTCAAAGAACTCGCTGACATCGATATTACGCAAGAACCAATGGAGGTCGGTCCGACGACACACTATATCATGGGTGGCATTCGGGTCGATGCAGATTCGCAGATGACAGCGGTTCCAGGGCTGTTTGCTGCAGGCGAATGTGCCGCTGGCTTACACGGTGCGAACAGGCTCGGTGGTAATTCGTTATCCGATCTACTTGTTTTCGGAAAACGCGCAGGCGAATACGCAGCGCAATTTGCGATGGAGAATGAAGCAGTTTCACTTGATGAAGCACAAGTTGATGAAATCGCTGCAGACACACTGAAACCGTTTGAGAATCCAGCAGACGATGGTAGCGGTGAACAGATGGGTCCCTACGATATTCAGGCACAACTCCAAGAAAAAATGCAGGAACTGGTAGGGATTGCCCGAAGCCAAAAGAGTCTCACACAAGCCTTAGAGGAGATTCAGAACTTGCGGGAGAAAGCGGTAAATGTGCATGCCGTGGGCAACCGCGAATACAATGCTGGCTGGCATACAGCACTTGATCTCGATTGCTTACTGACGGTCTCCGAAGCAATTGCCCTCGCTGCGTTAGAGCGCAGGGCAAGCATTGGTGCACATTCACGGGATGATCATCCTGAAAAAGAGGAACCCGGTGCTGGGAAATATAACACCGTCATCAAGAAGACAGACGACGGTACGATGGAGATCCGGCGACATCCGATTGATGAACTCCCAGCTGACCTGCAGGAAATCATAGACGAAATAGGATAAATGGTTATCGGTTACCAGTTGTCAGTTAAGAAGTAGGTTGTAACAATTTACCGCTTTCTTGGGTACGCCGAGAAAAGGTGAATTGTTACAGAGAGACATCTTAATCAATTTAATCAATAACTAATCCCTGACAACTATTCTTCCGACAACCGCAAGGAAAATTAAAAAGATGGCGAAAGCAACATTTAGAATCTGGCGTGGCAATCCAGACGGTGCACAATTTGTCGATTACGATACCGAAGTCTCCGAAGGTATGGTGGTTTTAGACGCTGTTCACCGTATCCAAGCTGAACAGGCGAACGATATGGCAGTCCGATGGAATTGTAAGGCAGGGAAATGCGGATCTTGCTCCGCTGAAATCAATGGGCAGCCGAAATTGATGTGTATGACGCGCCTGAACGACTTGTCCCTTGATGAACCCGTCACGGTTGAACCGATGCGGGCATTCCCACTCATCAAAGACCTCGTTACAGATGTATCATGGAACTTTAAGGTTAAAGAGAAGATGAAACCCTTCACGCCTCGCCCACCTGATGTTGAAGATGGTACATGGCGGATGGAACAAGAAGACATCGATCATGTTCAAGAGTTTCGGAAGTGTATTGAGTGTTTCCTGTGTCAAGACGTTTGTCATGTTTTGCGGGAACACGATCTGCATGACGAATTTATTGGACCGCGATTCTTCGTCTACGCTGCCTCCTTGGAGATGCATCCGATTGATACCGAAAATCGACTGGAAGAACTGAAGGATTCAGATGGTATTGGGTATTGCAACATCACCAAATGCTGCACGAAGGTATGCCCAGAGCATATTACGATTACAGACAATGCCATCATTCCGCTCAAAGAGCGCGTGGTAGATGAATTCTACGATCCGATTAAAAAGCTTTTCCGTGTTTTTAGTGGTTAGGGCTATTTAGCTTTCGACTTTTTTGTCCATCTTAATGGGAAAGTCGCGAGCAAGGGAAACATTCAAGCAAAAACACTCGCTCCTACAAGAAGAGGCTTACAAAAAAAATTGAAATTATCGGAGATTTAGTATCATGGGAACCAGCAAAAACGATATTCTAAGAGTTGGTGTGATTGGACCAGGCGGTGCCGGACGCGGTAATACACTCGGTTTTGCAACACGCTCTGACGCCGAGGTCGTTGCTGCTGTGGATACTCACGAAGCGAGCTTGGACGCCTTAGAGGATGCGCTCAGGGAACGCGTTGATGGTTACAAAGCGAACAGCTGTAAACGCTATCTCGGCGAATATGAATTCGTGGAGATGCTCAACCATGAGGATTTAGACATTGTTGGTGTTTTCTCACCGCACTCCCTGCACGATATTCACACGAAGTATGCTCTCCGGGCAGGCTGCCATGTCATCGTTGAAAAACCGATGGCAAATATCGTTGGTGACGCAATCGCGGTAACCAAAATTGCAATAGGGAGCGGGTTACATCTCGTCGGTGGGTATCAACGACACTATGCAGACCCCTATATGGCGAGTAGACGCGCAATCGCTGAAGGTCGTATCGGAAATCTGCAGAAATTCGATGTCTATATGGCACAACGGTGGGGAGCACACGGTTGGCGCGGCGATCCACGCTTCTCTGGTGGCGGACAACCCAACGACTCTGGAAGCCATTATATAGACATATTCTTGTGGATGACTGGAACTTTGCCGGTCGAAGTCTATGGAACAACGGATATGAAGTTTGAGGACGAGGATGGAAATCTCGTTCCGAAGTTTGTTGAAATTAATTCCTACTCCGACGTAACGCTGGATAACGGTGCCGAAGGGACAATGACCATCCTCGGTAACACACACGTCGGGTTTGAAGAACGGATAATTTTAGAGGGCGACGAAGGTACGATTGAAATCGAAGACGGCATCCGCTACACACCCAAGGGTGGTGAAGCGGAACCGCTCTTTTACCCGCGTCCAGAGGGATACCCCCACAACAAGGTTGACCAACTCGTCGGTTTGGTAAAGGGTGCGTACGATGTAAACTACACGTCTGGCGTCAACGGTGTCCGCACCAGTTGGTTGACAAATGCCATCCTTGAAACAGGTAGAGGCCCTGAGGTGAAGAACAAAGTCAATTGCGACGAACTTATCCAAAAAGAGGGTTATACCCGGCAGGACGTTTTAGCGTTCATCGAAGAGTGCGCATCCAAATCGTGTTACTAAAGCACACAGACGCTGATTTACGTAAGTTCCTCAAATGAAGCGATACGAAAAAAGGAGAAAGACCGTGAAGCTCTTGACACAACTCGCAAACTTTCAAAAATTTGCTATTAAAAATATAAAGTATTACGGACTCATCGCTGTTATTTTGGTAGCGGGAGTACAAATTGGATGTGTAGCTGGCAGCGGACTCCGCGCCGCAGAAAAGCTTGCTGTAGAGAAAGACTATAACGGGGCACTTGCAGCTTACCAAAACATTGTAGACACCAAGCCCGGCACATCAGAAGCCTACCAAGCCCAACTTGCTATAGGCGAACTGTTGGTTGAGCACATGAATCAACCAGCAGAAGGCGTCAAAACCTATGAGGCGGTTATCGCTGCTGCACCGGAAAGCGATGAAGCAGCGGAAGCATACTACAATCTCGGCATGCACTATTATCGAGAAAAAGATTACAGCACTGCCCAGACCCAGTTTGACGTAATTGTTAATCAATTTCCAAATCTGGAATTGAGTCATAATGCCCAACTGATGTTAGCAAAAAGCTTTGAGGACGCGAAGAATTTTGAGCAAGCAGTAGAGATTTACGATAATTTTGCGAACCGTAATCCGAGAAGTGAACGTGCGGCGATAGCCATCGCTCGTAAAGGGCAGATCCAGAAAGACCACCTTAAAAACGAGGAAGAAGCGAAACGTACCTATCAATCACTCGTTAAAAAATATGGAAAGGTCGAAGGCACTGAAGAAGAAATTGAGAAAGCGAAGCAAGAACTGACAGCACTCAAAGCCAGTATCCCAGAGCCAGACGATCCACTGGCAACACAATATGGCAGAGCCTTGGCACAGCAAGAAGCGACCCGTGAACGAGACCGTCCACGCGGTGGCGTTGAGAGAAGCCGTGCAATGGGCAATATTGATCTTCAAGTTGCAGATTCTGGATTCGGGATTAGTGCCCCAGAAGTTATGCGGAACTTCGGTGGACAGGGTGGTATCGCAGGTGATGAGCAGGGCAGTTACTTTGACGCAGAACTCATGATTGCAAGTTTCTTCTACGGAGATGAGAACTACCGTGACGCAGGGGCGTTATATTTCGATGCAATTGCCCGTGCGGAGTCTGCAAACGTGAAAATCGACCCGTATGCTTATCTTCGTCTCTCAATTTGCTATCGAAAAGTCGGGATGCACCAACGGGCACGAGAAGTACTCAAACAAGCAGCAAGGCGAGATGGTAGTGTTATCGAAGCAGTTATCGACACCGGACGCAATCAATATACCTCCGAATCCTACGAGAAAGCTTTGGAAACTTATAATTCCGTTATTGGAATGGCGAGGGGCAGGGATTCTGAGATTTACTGGTTAATTGCGTTGGTCCACAAAAAATTAGGTGAACCTGAAAAGGAACGTGAGACTCTTGAACGCTCTGTTGCTGCGAATACACAGAACGTTGATGCGCTGCAAAGCCTCGCCGAAGTGCTTCACTACCGGTTGAAGGACCGGAAAGCCGCCGCAATATTTCAGGATCTTGTCGATCAGAAAGGCGATTCATACATCGGATCCAAAACGATCGGCGACCTAACTTACAAATATGGAAACTACGTCCAATCCCGTGCCAAGTATAGAGCTGCCGCTCGTACAGCAAAGCGATTACTTAACAAAGCTGAAAACAAAGCTGAAAAACGAGAACTTCGTCATCAGATAATCTATGCAACTATTCTGGCTGCACGTGCGACACATCATCTGAACAAAGCAGAAGATGCCCAAAAGATGATTGATGAATTGGCAGTGGAGTATCCCGAACACGCCTTGATACCTTACGGTAGAGGTGAATTGGCACTTCTCAATGGCGATACAGAAACCGCAGTTGCTGAATTCAAAGCGTCAATTGAGCAAAACCCGGTCTCTGACCTTGCCCTAATAGCTCTTGGGGAGTATTATGTTTCACAAGGCTATAACGATGATGCGATTGCTCTTTGGGAGGGTTATCTGACCAATAACCAGTATAACCAGAACGTTCGACGTCATCTTAAAAAGTTGACAGGTGAGGACGAAGAATAGATTCAGGCATAGTTTTTCAACAGCACTTAGAGATTATATTTTCCTATAATAATGATTTTTTTGAAAAAAACTTGACCTTTTTTCGTTAATTAGGTATAATTAACAATTAAGGTTCTTAACTTCCTAAGCGCGAGCACGCTTTAAAGACTCAATAAGTGGCATTTTTAGGTAGAAGCCACCTTCTCGCATGCATTGTGACAGCCATACAAACAGCATTTCCGCGGGCAACACTGCACCTACTCCATCGATACCCTGTACATTCTGCATTTTGTTCCGTCGTACATTTCAACGGTAATTTCTCATGCACCAAGTTGGGGTGTCATACTAGCTTACCTACTTTGTAGGGACCCCCGCCTTCGTGCGTCAGTCCTATACTGCTCTACTATAGACAGTGTAAGGAAACTCGGTAGATGCGGTTTTCAACCGCGCACCGAAAGCGATAGAAACTGATTTCAGTAAATTATTCTATAGAATCAGCCCTGATTCCATTTTTAACCTCTTTTTTATATCCCAATTTAGCGATAGTTTTCAAATTGCAATAACATTTTGCAAACACGGCGCATGTAAGAGGGAATAAAGAATACGCTAGGTTGTTAGATGAATACCAGAGCGGAACGATTACTTTGGAACCGGGCACAATGAGGAGTATTAGAAATTATGGAGAGCTTGGACATTGGCAAGCTCCAAGAAATGGAGTTCTCAGAACTCAAAGACTTCGCACTGACACTCGGGATGAAGGAATACACCGGGTTTCGGAAAGAGGAATTGATTAACGAAATCATAGAGGCAAAATCTGACGGGGATATTCAATTTTACGGTGGTGGTGTACTGGAAATCTTAGATGACCGGGATCAGCGCTACGGGTTTCTCCGTTCACCGCGTTCTAATTATCTGCAGAGCAATGAAGATATCTACGTATCCTCATCACAAATTCGAAGATTCGATTTGCAGACGGGGCACGTCGTTGAAGGTGTGATTCGTCCACCCAAGAAGACGGAAAACAAAGCAGAACGCTATTTTGCTATGCTACAGATCGAGAAGGTCAACGGTGAAAAACCCGAAGCCGTAAAACAGAAAATCCTTTTCGATAACCTCACTCCCATCTACCCGTACGAACAACTGCAACTGGAACACAATGAGGCAGAATTCGCGACCCGTATGGTGGATTTGATGTCACCAGTTGGCAAAGGACAGCGTGGACTGATTGTTGCGCCCCCTTACAGTGGCAAAACTACGTTGCTGAAGAATATCGCTGCTGGTATTGAATCGAATCATCCTGAAGTCTCCCTCATTTTTCTGCTGATTGACGAACGTCCAGAAGAGGTCACAGATGTCGCACGTTCTGTCAAAGGAGAGGTAATCAGCTCAACCTTTGATGAGTACCCAGAACGACACATTCAAGTTGCTGAAATGGCTGTTGAGAAAGCCAAGCGGTGGGCCGAGTATGGAAAAGATGTTGTCATCTTATTAGACAGTTTGACCCGACTTGCGCGAGCTTACAACTTAACGGCGCCACATAGCGGTAAAACGTTGACGGGTGGTTTAGATGCAATGGCACTTGTGAAACCACGTCAGTTCTGCGGTGCGGCGCGGAAGTTTGAAGAAGGTGGGAGTCTTACAATTATAGCGTCGGTACTCATAGGCACCGAAAGCCGTGGAGACGAAGCTATCTATGAGGAATTTAAAGGCACCGCGAACATGGAGATCCATTTGGAACGTTCGCTGTTAGATCGCCGAATTTTCCCATCGATTAACCTTGAAAAGTCAAAAACACGTCGTGAAGAACTTTTGTTAGCCCCAGATGTACTTAACAAGGTCTGGGTACTGCGAAAATTTACAAGTCAGATGGACAGCGCGGAATCACTCGAAATGCTCGTTGAACAATTTGGTAAAACTGTTACGAATGAGGAGTTTCTTGAACGGATGGTCGATAATGCGGGTTACAGCAGCAGTACCCCAGCGAGAAACAACGCCCGTCTGAAAAGATAAGGATATTCTACACGCCACTGATGCGTGTCTAAAGACTATTAAGAATTTTCTAACCGAATAGTAAATCAGCGATTCGGATATCTCAAATTTAAGGAAGGATATTATGAAACCCGAAATCCACCCCGAAATGGTAGAATGTGTGATCACATGTGTCTGTGGCGCAACCCATAAAACGCTCGCGATTCAACCAAGCATGCGAGTAGATATTTGTGGAAAATGTCATCCATTCTACACCGGGCAGCAAGCCCGCTTTATTGATACTGCTGGACGCGTTGAAAGCTTCCGCCGACGCTATGGGTTGAGCGCAGACGATAAGTAGAACATTATCCAACGGGAAAGGTCTCCGTGTCCCAATAACAGTAGACGCGGGGAGATTTCTAAGAAAATAGTGATAAACATCTTTTACTTTCAACAGCTAATAGCAAGTTTCAACTTGCAAGTGGTGTCAAAAAATGTTTGAAAAACTCAAGGATATCGAAACTAAATATGCCGAAGTTGAAAGATCACTGGGAGATCCAGTACAGATCTCAAATCAACAACGGTTAATGGAGTTATCCAAAACACATGCGGAACTTTCCCCGATCGTCTCCACATATCATGAGTATCAGCAGTTAGAATCTGCCCTCGAAGAGACCCTCCTGATGATAGAATCAGAAACGGACGCGGAAATAGTGGGGTTAGCGCAAGAAGAATTGGAAAACCTCACGGTGCAAAAGGAAGAACTAACAGAAGCACTGAAGCTGCTCCTGATCCCGAAAGACCCAAACGATGAAAAGAACGTTATCATCGAGATTCGGGCAGGCACTGGTGGCGAAGAAGCCAGTCTCTTTGCCGCTGAGTTATTTCGAATGTACACCCGATACGCGGAGCGACAAAACTGGAAACTTGAAATCCTCAACGCAAATGCAACAGGATTGAAAGGTTTTAAAGAGATTGTCTTCTCAATTGAAGGTGCGGGTGTGTATAGTCAACTAAAATACGAGGGTGGCATTCATCGCGTACAAAGAATTCCAACAACAGAAGCCAGTGGCCGCATTCACACCTCTGCCGCAACCGTAGCCGTCCTCCCCGAAGCAGAAGAACTCGATCTGGCGATAGATGAAGCGGCCGAATTGCGAATCGATACCTATCGCTCGTCAGGTCCGGGTGGACAAAGCGTTAACACAACCGACTCGGCCATCCGGATTACACACATTCCAACAGGCCTGATTGTAACGTGCCAAGATGAGAAATCTCAACATAAGAATCGCTCCAAAGCGATGAAAATTCTCCGTGCCCGTCTCCAAGAGAAAAAACAGTCTGAACTTAACAGTGAAAGAGCAGAAACGCGTCGTTCAATGGTTGGGAGTGGTGACAGGAGCGAGAAGATTCGCACTTACAATTTCCCGCAATCCCGTATCACGGATCACCGAATCCAATTCAGTTCCTATCAATTAGACTCTGTTTTAGATGGGGATTTACAGGCATTTATTGATCAATTGACAACCGCCGACCAAGCAGAGAAGTTGAAAGAGGCTTGATACACGCCGACTAAGGAATCTCAATCATGCCTAATAAGATATGGCGTGTCGTGGACTTACTCGACTGGACCTCTGGATACTTCGAACAGCACGGTATCCCAAATCCGAGATTAGACGCTGAGGTCCTGCTGGGACATCTGTTAGACAAAAGCCGCTTGCAACTCTACCTCCACTTTGAAATGCCGGTCTTCCAAGAACACCTGACGCCATTTCGGGAATTGATCAAAAAGCGGATCGAGCACACCCCCGTCAGCTACATAACGAATCGAAAAGAGTTTCTATCTTTAGGCTTTTATGTTGATGAACGGGTCCTGATTCCCAGACCGGAGACAGAACAACTCGTCGAAACAGTTCTGGCAACAAACACAGATACCCCACAGCGGCTGCTCGAACTCGGCACGGGGAGCGGTGTTATCGCTACCAGTCTCGCAGTCCATCAAGCAGAGTGGGATATTGTTGCAACCGATATATCTGAACCAGCTCTTGCGGTCGCACAGCAGAACGCCGAAACACATGCGTGTACAACACAGATTACATTTATGTCGGGCGACTTATTTGAACCGATAAAGCTGATTGAGATACCAGAAAAGAGACAATTTGATTGGATAGTTTGCAATCCGCCCTATATCAAAAACGTGGAACGGGACAGCCTCAGTCTGGATGTCCGAGACCATGAGCCTGAGATTGCCCTTTTTGCAGGTGACGATGGTCTTAATGTGATTCGCCGGTTAATCTCGGAAGCACCACAATATCTCTCACCGAACGGAAAACTACTTTTTGAGATTGGTGCCACGCAAGCCGATCCTGTTCGCGCCCTCATGGATGCCGAACCCGCCTATTGTACATACGAATTCCTTAAGGACTACGCGAAAAAAGACCGCCTTGTTCTTGTCAGTGTATCGTCGGAGCATATCGCCGGGTAGATTCCGCAGTTAAAGCGTGGAGACCTGAAAAATGAGCCAACCCACCGGTTATGATGATTTACAAAGCCATATCCACGCGTTAAAAACGCCCCCAATTGAGACGTGGCATAACGAATACCATCACCGAGATTATACAATCGAGATTACTAACTTAGAATTTACCGCTGTATGCCCTAAAACGGGATTGCCGGATTTCGCGACGCTCTGTATCACTTACGTGCCAGACCAAGAATGTGTGGAACTGAAATCGTTGAAAGAGTACTTTCTTTTTTACCGGGATGTGGGTATTTTTCACGAACACGTGGTGAATAAAGTGCTTGAGGATTTTGTTGAAGCTTGCCGCCCACGGAAGGTAGAAGTCGTAGGGGATTTTAATATCCGTGGTGGTATTAAAACTGTTGTGCGGGCAAGTTATCAGAAACCGGCATAACAGTAGGCACGCTATGGAACGTGCCTACACGAATCTGGTCAAATAGATTTATAGCAGATTTTAGAATTACCTATACACTTTGAGGGCGAGGCACAGAAAGCCGAAGCCATCTCGCCAAACGCTTTTTACATGGGCGAGGTTAGAAACCTCGCCTACCAAGCAGCGGACGTTTTTGAGTATTAGGTTTACTGAAAATACCTACGTATTTTTGTAATTCACCATACTTTATATAATGGGTACGGAACGTCCTATCCGAGCGGATTCATAGATGGCATCGAAGATTTTTGCCACGTTCAGGACCTCTTCTGCTGGTACCGGAGAGGGTAAACCCTCTCGAACAGCTTTGTGGAACGATTCAAATTCACTCGGTAAGCCTGTGAGAAGTTTCGGTGTGTAATTGACCATCTCATCTTTCTTATCGAGGTAAATTTGGAGTGGCTCATAAGTTGCACCGGCTAAATCACCGATGAAGAAGGTGCCGCCGATGTTTTCAATATGTGATGCCCACGCAGTTTCTAAGGTTACCGTTAAACCGCCTTCAAAATGGACTGTGCCCATCGCAAAATCTTCTACCTCAAAATCTTCAGGGTCCCATTTCCCCCATGGGTTGATGACATTCTCTTTATGCCCAAATTTTTTGACCGCCACTCCAAAAGCTTCAACAGGTTTTGGGCAACCGATCATCCAAAGCAAGACATCAAGGATATGCACACCGATATCAATTAGCGGCCCACCACCTGCGATGGCTTTGCTGAGAAACGAGGGTGAAGCAGGGACCCCGCGTCGCCGCACCGACATTGCGCGTGCATAATAGATGTCGCCAAAAAACCCTTCGTCGTAAAGTTTTCGCAACGTACGAGCCTCAGCACGGAACCGAGATTGTAACCCAATCTGTAGCACTTTGCCGCTGGCTTTTTGTGCATCCACCATTGCCTGTCCGTCAACGGCATTCGCAGCAATGGGTTTCTCACAGATAACGTGTTTTCCAGCGTTCAAGGCAGCGATAGTGGGACCTGCATGGAAGTTGTTTGGCGTACAGACACTCACTGCGTCCAGTTCATCCATTGCAGCTAATTCTTCATAATCACTGAAAACATAAGAAATGTCGTGCTCTTTCGCGAACGCTTTTGCGCGGGTTTCGTCAATATCGCATGCGGCAACAATTGACACACCTTTGACGCTTTGATGGCCTGGGAGATGCTTGCCTCCAGCAATGCCACCACATCCAACAATACCGACTTTAACCTCTTTCATTCATACCCCCTCTAACTTGCACTACAGTGGATTTCACATTTTCTTTTACAACGCAAAACTGCGAGGAATGTAAAGCAAATTATGCTTTAGGAGCATAATTTGGAAACCTCGCCTACCATGGAGAGGTCAGTTTTAGCGTTTGATGGTTTCCCGCAAACTAACAGTTTGCGGTACGAAAACGTTGCGGATAATAACCATCTTCAATTAAATTGTCACGGTTTGGGGAGCCTGTTCCAAGTCCAAGCTGTGCGACTTCGCCCATTCTTCTCCAGCCCAATGAACGCCGTTCGGATCTTCTCTGCCTTTCGTATCCGTGGACGCGCCAAGGAATTGCCGACCGAGGTCGTTCAGACCCTCCACCAATTTCGCTTCGGGTTGTAGCGTATCGTTGTAATATCGTAGATAATAATCAGGCTTAACCCAACGATAGTGGTATCCATAAATGACTACTTTAGAGATATTTTTTCTGAAATTCAGACCGGCAGCATGGTAGATACGGCTTTCAAATAGAAACGCATCACCTGCTCGGAGCAGTGGTTCATCATATATCGGCGGATCAACTTCTCCTTCAGGAATACGCAACGGTTCTTCCAACCTATTACTTTCCCGGATAAACCACGTCGCCCCTGAGTTTGGGACGCTGAAATCCGTTAAGCAATAGCCTACCTTCAAGCCGACACGCGGACACCCTTCGTGTCCCACATCCAAATGTACACCGACATCTCGATGCCAGTTGCGGTTATCGGGTTTCTCAGGTGCCTGCGGATGTTTGTAGATAAGTGCTGTGTTCGTAATGTGGATATTTGTACCGAGCAGCTGAAGAATCAACGGCACTGCTTTTGAGTGTGTTGCCAGATCGGCAAATGCGGACTCTTGGACTAACCCGTACCGTCGGTGTGCGTAATAGCCGTGGTATTCAAATGACTCCATGAGTTGATCACCGGTTTTGATCAAGCGACCAATCATCTCACTATCAATCGCGGAACGCACGATGAGATAGCCGTTGTTATCAAATTCTTGACGCTGTGTCTCTGTCAATTGAACAAATTCCATCAGCCTCCTCCTTTATGTCTTGAAACGTAGTAGGTTGATAGACGCGCGCAAATATGCTATCATAGATGTAAAAGGAAGTCTACTAATATAGTTCTTAGTACTCGGTACTCAGTTTTCGGTTGGCTAATAGCGATCAGAAAGCGTCGCAATTGGAGATTCCCTCTACAAAAGAGGCGTCGGGATTCGGAGATCCCTCCTACAAGAGCCAGCGTTCTGTTTATACTATGAATCAATTTCAATCTCGGATTTCGGATATTATCAACACTGCCCGCTCTGTACGGCGTAAAAAGAAGGTGGAGCAAAAAGAGGTTACCGACGTATGCGTTATCGGCTCTGGTGCTGGTGGTGCGGTCGTTGCAAAGGAGCTGGCTGAAGCTGGACTCTCGGTAATCATTTTAGAAGCAGGAGAACATCACGAGGCAAGTACTTTTGGCACTTATGAACCGGAGATGCTCCGCCGTCTTTTCTGGGACAGCGGCTTACGAAGCACACGCGACGGCGCGATCGTCATTTCACAAGGCATAGGCGTCGGTGGTTCAACGGTGCACAACCTCTGCTACGCAGTTCGTCTACCCCAAACAGTATTACATAGGTGGGGAGTTCCAGAGGTTTGGTCCCACTTCGACGAGGTGGAGCGAACGCTGGGTGTTACGCAGATGCAAGAATCGGACGTAAATGAATTAAATGCTGTTATCCGCTACGGGTGCGAGATGATGCGGTGGCGCGGTGGATTGCAAAGACACAATCGCGGTGATTGCCCTACATGCGGTGCGAGATGTCTTTTTGGATGTCCAAATTCCAAATCCATTCAGACTGAACCAGTGAGAACAGGCAAACAGAGTATGGCGGTTACATATATCCCTTTAGCACTCGCAGCGGGTGCCCGACTCTACAGCAACTGTATGGCAGAGAAAATCCACGTGAAGCAGAAGAGAGCCGTGGGTGTTTCAGCGCGACTGCCATCAGGGACATTGGATATTGAAAGCAAAGTAGTGGTGTTAGCCGCTGGCGCCATTAACTCCCCACAACTCTGGTTAAAAAGCCAACTCCCGAATGCGAATCGACGGGTGGGAAAAAATCTCCACCTGCATCCTGCCGTTTTCGTGGGCGGAATTTTCAACGAAACCATTGATGGACATCTCGGCATTCCACAAAGTTACTATATCGATCAATTCCTCGACTTAAGACGTGCGCCAGACAGCGGTTATCTGCTGATGCCTGCCTTCGGTTCACAAATGATCGTTGCGGCAAGCCTGCCGGGATTTGGCAAAAGCCATCGAGAACTGATGGAGCGTTACCGCCACACTGCTGCGCTTCTCGTCCTCTTACATGACAGAACAACTGGACGCGTATCAATAAATCACAAGGGAATGCCCAATATCTCATACCGTTTGCGGCGTTCGGATAGACAAGTATTGATGGAAGGAGCGATCAATGCTGCCCGCCTGCTTTTCGCTGCAGGTGCGACCGAGATTGTCATGCCTTATACAGAACATATCCCCATCAAAACAGAAACGGACCTCGAAATTATTCGTCAACGCGGCATTGTGCGAAACGATATTATGTTGGCTTCAAGCCATCCACAAGGCACACTCCAAATGGGTGAGGAGCGGCGCAATGCCGTCGTTAAACTTTCCGGGGAATCTCATGCAGTGGAAGGTTTATTTGTCGCTGACGCGAGCCTCTTCCCTACCTCCATCGGTGTGCCACCGACGTTGACGATCGCTGCGCTTGGCAGACACATCGCAGGTCGGATAATTGAGAGCGGTATCGTGCAGTAGCGACAAACTTCTACGCACCTAACCATGGTGATTTATAATTACTATGCAGCCTGAACCGGCGAGGAATGTAAAGCTAAGACAAATTATGCTTTAATAGCATAATTTGGAAACCTCGCCTACCGAGAGGAAGTTTAATGATTGAATCAATTCCATACCTTTCACTTGGTAATTTCCCCACTCCCGTGCAGCGTCTCCCAAACCTTGAGCACGCTCTCGGCTTGAAATCGATCTGGATAAAACGGGACGATCTGAGCGGTAGGTTGGGCGGCGGCAACAAGGTGCGTAAATTGGAGTACATGTTTGCGGCAGCACAAACATATCCGGACGGTGGTGAAAGGAAAACGCTTTTCACAATTGGCCCGACAGGTTCTAATCACGTCCGAGCGACAGCCGTGTACGGCAAAGCGTCGGGTTTTCGTGTGGAATGTTTGCTATTTAAACAACCGCGGACCGAATATTCCGAAATAAACTACCGCACAATTTGTGAAAATGCCACACGGGTCTACGAGGTGCGTTACATGAGCACCATGTTTGCCCGTTACGCGTACGAACAGATGAAAACAGTTCTTGGAATTGGAGGGGAACGCTATTTTATCCCGGCGGGCGGTTCCTCTCCACTCGGTTCCATCGGTTATGTGAAAGCGGTTTTAGAACTGAAATCGCAGATCGAAGCGGACATCTTGCCAGAACCACGGTTTATTTTTGTACCGGTGGGGACTTGCGGCACTATCGCGGGCTTAATAGTCGGCGCAAGACTTGCAGGACTGCGAACCCAAATTGTCGGCATTCGTGTTGCTGATCAGATAGTCGCCAATTCATGGGCGATTTCTCGTATGGTGCGGCGCATTCTGCGCCTCGTCGGTGCAGCGGACGCTGATTATGTCAACCCACGCCGCATTGAACTCTGGCACAGTGATTTCGGAAAGGGGTATGCCATTCCAACGGAAGCCGGTATGCGTGCAGTCGCGCTGATGGCTGAACACGAAGATATCACACTTGAAAACACCTACACTGGCAAAACATTAGCAGGCCTCGCTCACTATATCAAGGCGCATGGATGGGAAGGTGAACACATACTATTCTGGCATACGTATGGTGGCAGATAAAAATTAACCGTCACAAATCTAAAAGGAAAAACATAATGGAGACTGACTTTAATCAAGCAAGTTTTCGGCTCGCAAGCAGCACCAACTTTAATCAAGCAAGTTTTCGGCTCGCAAGCAGCGCCGAAAATTCCAAACCGAATTTCGTTCAGGCGGGTATGCCTATAATTGACTGCGATCTCCATAACCGACTCCCTTCACTTCAAATGCTTTACCCGTACCTGCCCGATTACTGGCGCGACTATTGCGAAGAATCTGGCTTCCCCGGACCGGATGCGAACGACTATCCAGACGGTGTTCCAACCTCAACACGACCAGAAATCACACATCCGACAGAAGATCGTCCGGCGTCGGATTTGGCACTCCTACGTAAGCACGCGCTCGATTTCTGGAAGGTCGAATACGGCATACTTACCTGTGGGTTTCGGGTGCAGAGTGTACATAACGAAGACCTTGCGGCAGCACTCGCCTCGGCAGTCAATGACTGGCAGATTGAGCATTGGCTTGACCCGGAACCGCACTTACGCGGGTCTCTGATTGTTCCAAGCCAAAATCCAGAACTTGCCGTCAGGGAAATTGAGCGTTTAGGTGGACACCCGGGGTTTGTTCAGATAATGCTCCCTGCTCGATCACAGGCACCTTATGGCAATAGACGCTACCATCCCATCTACGAAGCTGTTGTGCGCCATGAACTTGTCGTCGGCATTCATTATGGTGGCGCACCGGGACTGCCCCCAACATCTGTAGGGTGGCCCTCAACCTATTTAGAGGAATACGTCGGTATGTCGCAGGTATTTCAAGCACAGGTGCTCAGTCTCGTGTCAGAGGGTGCTTTCGACAAGTTTCCTGATTTACGCGTCGCACTCATCGAAACTGGCGTTACATGGATGCCTTCGCTTATGTGGCGATTTGATAAAGAGTGGCGTGGTTTGCGCGGGCTAACACCGTGGGTGAAGCAACTACCATCGGCGTATATCCGAGAACATATTCGCATGACGCTTCAACCGATTGATGCACCGCCGACAGCGGCAGAACTGCTGCAGATTGTTGGGCAACTCGATTCAGAAGATATGTTGATGTTTTCAAGCGATTATCCACACTGGCACTTCGACTCGGCTGATGCGGCTTTTCCTGCGCAGCTTCCCCAATCGTTGGCACGCAAAATTTTGTCCGAAAATGCACGGGAATTTTATCGCCTTTAACGAGGTAGAGCCTTTTCCATCAGGACTTACACAAATTGAAAAAAGGTATATTTTGCTGAAAAGTTCCTATTTTGTTATATTTAATCCCCTAAAGAATCAGATGGCATTCCCGCCCCTTATCAAGGGGAATTTAAGAGGAAATGCGTAAGTTCTATCTGTTATAAACAGCAAACTCCTAATCCTCAAAGAGCTCAAGATACGCCTTCATTTTCGTCTCGAAACGCCACGCGAGATCGAGATTCAGTATCTTATCATACTGTCGAGCTTCGTTGAAAAAACACGTCGTTGCTGCTTTCAAGGCGTTCATAATATCAACGCCCTTTAAACTCAATACCAATGTCTGTTCAAGCCCCTTCAAAAAATCCTCTGGCATCTGATCGACGTGCCGAAAACGTTTTGTTTCTAATTCCTCGCGTAACCCCCGTAGCTCAATGACTCGGTCCCGAATTTGTTCCAACTCATATATTGCTCGCCAAGGTTGTCCTCGTTGAGCCGCAATGGTAGCGTGTTTGATGCAGTGCCAGATTGAGCTGATCCGGGAGCGATAGGCTTCTTCCAGATTGGGCTTTGGTCTGTTCTCCCAACTGGATTGCATAATACTCTCAATTCTCCCTGAACGATCAAGTATAGTGTTCCAACGATTTCTGGTTGCTCGGAGATCGTTTAAACAGAGGAAACACAGATCAATCTCCAGAAAGTTGTCAAGGAGAAATACCCACAGATAGACATTGGGCGCCCTTGGTGACTCAAGTGAATGGAACATGGGTAGCATTTCGTGAATCTTTTCACCCCATTCCTGGAAAGCAGTTCTCACATCGTCTGCCGAGGTTGTAACCGCGCACAAGTCTATATCGGAGTGGTCGTCCTCAAAACCTTCCGCGCCGGATCCGACGACCAAGAGACCTGCGAGGCGTTTATCACTTCGTAGGGCAGTCAAAAGACGATCAAGAATCGCTGCGCGGGTGGCGGGTGAGTAGTGCGTGTTTGTTTGGTAGGTGTGTTTTGTCATGGTATTTCTCACGATTTCTGAGTTTTTTAAATTATACAATAATGTCGCGATAGTTATCAAGAAAGGGGGGCCTTCCTTTTTCTTGACGTGAATCTCAAAGAGATGTATAATTGGATTGAGGTAGAAAGATTTATGAAATACATTGTTATTTTTGAAAAAGGCGAAAATAGTTACAGTATTTTTTGCGAAAGTAGCGGAGATTTAGGAGGCATCTAAAATGAATCAGGAATTTGAGAAAAGTCAAAAACTGGAAAAATGGCTCAGATGGATGGAGACGATTCACGACGAGATCCTGGAGCTTGTTCAAGATGCAAACATGTTCTGGGAAGTGCAAGATATAATCCGTGAAAACCCGCGTATTCAACAACCCAATGCTTTCTATAGTTATCTTGCGAGGACTTACCTTTCTCATGCATTAGCAGGGCTCCGTCGTCAAACTAAATTGGACAAGGATAGTATATCCTTTATGAGACTACTTAGTGAAATTGCTGAAAACCCTGAAGAACTATCCCGAAGTTACTTCAATTCCCGCCATCCGTCTTCTAATGGTCCCGACTTGGATCAAGTAGTGGGTAGGGCAGGTCTTGAAAAAGTCGGGATTGTTGACTCCTCTCAACTGAAGACAATCATAAAGATGGATAACTTCGCTCCGTATGCAGAGGCGAGTGGTGAACATGTTTGTCCACAGATGGTAAAAGATGATTTCGCGCGACTTGAATCCGCAGCAAAAACCCATGAAGAATTTGCTGATAAGCGGATTGCACATTGGGATAAACGCAAGCCAAAAGTTATACCTTCCTTCAAGGAGCTAGATGATTGTATTAAACTGTTAGATCAGACGTATGTGAAGTACCACTTTCTGTTTCATGCTGAATCAATGGATACCTTAATGCCAACCTATCAATATGAGTGGAAGAGCATTTTCTGTGAACCTTGGTTAAAGGTTGGCTTTGGGAGTGCCAAAGGACTTATTCATATCAGTGAAGATTTTGATGCTGAACTCCCAGATTTCAAAGAGTATACGGAATGAAATATCTGCTGGATACGCATACGTTGCTTTGGTTTCTTAAGGGTGACAAAAAACTTAGTGACAAGGCACGAGGATTAATCGAGAATTCACACAACACGAAGTTCCTCAGCATTGCCAGCCTTTGGGAAATAGCGATTAAAGTGAGTTTAAAGAAACTCGTTTTAGATAAATCGTTTGAGAGGTTGTTCCCAGAGCAACTGCATTTCAATCGTATTGAAATATTAGACATCACGATTGATAACCTGACCAAACTTACCACTCTACCTTTTCACCACCGAGATCCGTTTGACCGATTGATAATCGCCCAAGCACTTGTTGAAGAACTTCCAATAATTGGTGCCGACACGGCCTTTGATGCTTATGGAATAAGCAGAGAATGGTGAAGATGTGAATCCTAGGGAGGAGGCGATTATGGCAACTCACGAGACACTTGAAGCACAAGTAGATCAACTGTTTACAGAATGGAATCGCCCAGATTCCCCCGGTGCTGCTTTGGCGGTTACCAGAGACGGGGAAATCATTTATAAACAGGGATACGGGATGGCAAATCTGGAATATGATATCCCAATCACGACGACCACCATCTTCGATATCGCTTCAGTGTCCAAGCAATTTGCAGCGTTCGCTATCGTCACGTTATCGCATGAAGGGAAGTTTTCATTAGACGACGACATCCGAACCTATCTACCCGATATGCCGGATTTCGGAAACACCATCACAATTCGACATCTTTTACATCACACCAGTGGGCTACGGGATTGGGTACAATCGCTCGTCATTGCGGGTGTTGGCATGGAAGATGTAATCTCGTTTAGACACATCCTGAAAATGGCGAGACACCAGAACGCACTCAATTTTGAGCCAGGAAGTGAGTTTTTATACAGTAATACGGGCTACAATCTGCTGGCGGAAATTGTCGAAAGGGTAACTGGAGATTCATTCCGAGAGTGGACGGATACCAATATCTTCAAGCCTCTTGACATGACTGACAGCCATTTTCACGACGACCACCAAATGATTCTGAAGAATCGAGCGTATTCGTATCAAGCCGTCGAAAACAGTGGATTTAAACATGCCGTCAATAACACAACCGCCCTCGGTTCGAGTTCCCTTTATTCAACGGTGGAAGATCTGGCGAAGTGGATCCTGAATTTTGACAATACACGCATCGGTGAACAGACAGTGATTGAACAGATGCATCAGCGTGGTGTGCTTAATAACGGGGAGCAAATTAGTTACGCCTTCGGGCTGAATATTGATACGTATAGAGGCTTGCAAACGGTTGGGCATAGTGGATCGTGGCGTGGATTTCGGAGCCATCTGATGCGCTTTTCGGATCAGAAATTTGGCGTTGTCATCTTATGCAATCTGGATACTTTTAATCCACTTCGTTTGGCAGAACAGGTCGCGGATATCTATCTTGCCGACCTCTTTGCTCCCGTAGAAGCATCCGAGCCAGGTAAAGAAGCAGCATCCATTGAAGACATCAAATCCGAATCGTTAGCATCAGAACAATTGATAGCATTTGAAGGTGATTATTATACCGAAGAACTTGATACAACCTACACTATCAGTGTGCGTGGGAATCAACTTGTGGCACAACACATAAGGCACGATGATATATTGTTAACCTATGCTGACGATCACTTTCTTGGGGACGCGTGGTTCTTTCCAGAGGTGCGCTTTACGCGAGATGAGACTGGACGGGTTATAGGGTTTAAGTTGACAGGCAACCGGGTTAGGAATTTAGATTTTCAAAAAAAGACATTTTAGAGAGATTGTTTTTGGCAAGTAATAAACCGTCTTATAACCTATAAGATAGTTTTAGCTATAAGAATAAGTTAAGACAAATTGTGCTTTAATAGCACAATTTGGAGATCTCTCCCACAGTAAATTAAATGTCCGCCCCGTTTACCCGTAAGTTTGACATATTTCTGGAGTCGGTGTATAATTGTTAACAGATAGCATAAAAGGGAGGGAAAAGATGGCGAAAATAGAGACCTTCGAACAACAGCAGAAACCACCAGTCATCGACTGTGATGTGCATAACACCCTCGCTTCTGAGACGGTATTATACCCATATCTCTCTGAACGGTGGCGGAAGCATCACGGTATGGTAGGAACAACTGACCGCGTCGGCGCATATATTCCGCGTGCGCATCTTTATGGTGCAAGATACGACGCGTGGACTCCTTCTGGACACCGCCCCGGATCCGACCTCGACTTCCTACGTGAGCAGCTACTGGACGCATTTAACATCGAATACGGTATTCTTAACTGTTTGACACCGGTGTGTGAGATGCCGAACCTCGCCTTTGCAGCGGCATGGGCACGAGCGGTGAACGACTGGCAAATCGAAGAGTGGCTTTCAAAAGAACCGAGACTCCGCGCTTCAATGATTGTCGCATGCGACGATGCAGAATTCACCACTACCGAGATTGATCGACTTGCAGATCATCCGGAATTCGTACAAATATTGTTGCTTGCCCGAACAATGGAACCGTTGGGACGCCGTAAGTACTGGAAGATGTATGAGGCAGCGGTGGAGCACGACCTGCCGATCGGAATTCACTTTACAGGTGTTGGTGTAGGACCGATTACTGCTGTCGGTAGACCTTCGCACTACATCGAAGATCACGCGGGAATGACACAGGCATTTCAGACGCAGGTAACCAGTCTCGTTTGCGAAGGTGTTTTTGAACAATTTCCGACGCTGAAGGTTGTGTTAATTGAAGGCGGTTTCGCTTGGCTACCACCGCTGATGTGGCGACTCGATCGAGCATGGAAAAAACTACGCGGTGAAGTGCCAGACCTGAAACGGCTGCCCTCCGAATATATCCGTGAGCATTTCTGGATTACGACACAACCGATCGAAGAACCTCCCAAACAAGAATACTTCGATCAACTTCTCGCGCATCTTAATTTAGACGATAAGTTAATGTTTGCAACCGATTATCCGCACTGGGACTTCGATTCGCCGGAGCAGGCACTCCCAAAAAGCCTCGCGCCACCTCTCAAACGGAAAATTATGGCTGAAAATGCGCGTGCTTTCTATGGGTTTTAAGAAGGGTTAATTGGTTAGATTGTCACGACGTGCGGGACTTCTTCAAACTGTAAACCGTGTGCTGCTGCCCAATCGGCGATTGCATTCCCACCAGCACCGAGAAATTGCTTGCCAAGGTCGTCAAGATTTTCTCTCACCTTCTCTTCAGGTTGCAGTTTGTTGTTGTAATGTATTAGATAAGGCTCGGGTTTGAGCCACGCATAGTGGTAACCGTAAATAACTACTTTGGCGACTTTGTCCGTAAAGTTGACACCAGCGGTGTGATAGATGCGGTTTTCAAAGAAAAATGCGTCACCAGCACGTAGGACCGGCTCATCGTAAGGCTCAATCGGATCGATTTCGCCTTTGGGAATACCCAACGGTTCACCTGACTTGTGGCTTTTTGGAACAAACAGTGTCCCCCCTGAATTCGGCACAGTGAAATCCGTCAAGCAGTACCCTACTTTCAAACCGACGCGCGGACAATTCTTGTACCCAATATCCAAAAACAATCCGGCATCCCGATGCCATCCACGGCTCTCTGGTTCCTCAGACGGTTGTGGGTGTTTGTAGATGAGCGCAGTATTCGTGATGTGGATGTTTGTGCCAAGCAGTTGGATCATCAATGGAATCGCTTTTGTTTGTGATGTCAACTCGGCGAAGACAGGTTCCTGCACCAATCCTTCTCGCTTGTGCGCATAATAGCCCTCACGCTCAAAAGACGCCATGAGTCTATCCCCTGCTTCTATCAAACGCTCTATCATGTCCCTGTCAAGCACTGATCGGACGATGAAGTATCCGTTCTCCTCAAATTCCTCACGCTGCGTGTTTGTTAATTGGACGAATTCCATACGTCTGCTCCTTTTCACCTTAAGAAATAGGAATAACAAATAGAAATTTTTGAACATCCTATCATAAATCGGAGTCGCTGTCTATTAATGCCCTTTGACCGGTAAAGCAATTGCTAAAGGCACAGATTCACAGTGGATCCATTATGCCATAGAGTTATAGACAGCTTTGTTGGTTTTGTCTACTCTCTCACGAAAAAGTGATAGAAAGTAAAAACGTTAAAATCAACTTGACATAACTTAACAAAAATTAGTATAATTAACATAAAGGATAATTTGTAAAAGTATAAAAAGGAAGGTGAACATGAATAACCCTGTACCCCAACAGCAGTCAAGATTGCCCAGCAGATCTTAGAAGGAATGCAAAACTCACCCCAACTCACACTTTTAAAATAAGAGGTGAACCAATGGCGTCTCAATCCTCAAAAATTGAGTGGACAGAATCCACATGGAATCCAGTGCGCGGTTGCACCCGTGTATCAGAAGGCTGTCGATTTTGCTACGCTGAACGGATAGCAGCGCGATTCTCAGGCAAAGGCATGGCTTATGAAGGCTTGGCGGAAAATACTGCAGCGGGACCGCGATGGACAAAAAAAGTACACACTGTTCCAGAGTTGCTTAACGAACCAATGAAATGGAAAAAACCACGCCGCATTTTCGTCAATTCCATGAGCGACCTCTTCCATGAAAAGATTGACTTGGCTTATATTCAGAAAGTTTTTTCTGTGATGGAAAAGGCACATTGGCATCAATTTCAGGTCCTGACGAAACGGGCGGAACGTTTGATGGAATTCAGTCCGCAGCTGCCGTGGCCGTCAAACGTCTGGATGGGAGTTAGCGTCGAAGACAATCGCGTTACGCAGCGGATTGATGCCCTTCGCCAAACCGGTGCGCATATTAAATTCCTCTCACTTGAACCTCTACTTGGTGCCCTTCCGAATTTGGCGTTGAATGGAATAGATTGGGTTATTGTAGGCGGCGAGTCGGGTCCCGGCGCACGCGCAATGGAGAAAGATTGGGTTATCGACATCCGTAACCAGTGCACTGACGCTAAAGTGCCGTTCTTCTTTAAACAGTGGGGTGGCAAACGTAAATCGAAAACAGGGCGGGAATTGGATGGACAAACTTATAATGAAATGCCGGTTTGAGTAACTCCCAAATTTTGCCTATAGAGGCAAAATTTGTCTTGCTTTACATTCCCGGCATTTCAGTACGTTAATTTTACACTCTCGGCAAATCGTCAGCGAGTAATTCCTCAGAGACAGATTTTTTTGTCGACTCACGCTCTGGACGTTCAACATGCACATAACGGAACCAATCCTTGAAATCTTCAGCGGGGAAATTTCCGTCATAATCTTCTTTGAACTGCGCGTGGAAGTCTTCCATATAGACGCGTAGGTAAGTACTGGCACGCTCGAGTGCTTTCCAATCAAAGATATTTGAGGGCATTTCAACGACTCCACCCTCAAGCATATTGCGCCGCATCTCCAAATAGTAAGCGTAACGAGTCCCCATTATAAGATCAACCAACCTGTCAAAAAGTTTTGCGGGGATCTCAGCGAGTCTTCCCTTTAAAAATTGATGCCGAACTCCCATCTCTCTTTCCAGATCGCGATTGAGCATAAATCCGATGACCATATCAAAAATTTTGTCTACCATTTTCATTCGTTTTCATTTATCCTTTACTTGATAATAATTTAGAAATATAACATCCCATTAGGGAGCCGATTCGCGCGAATTTCTACTGTTGTGGACATCAATTTTAACATTAATGTACAAACGCGTCAAGAGAAAAAATGATATTGGAAAGTTAGGAAGTCGGGAAATGTAAAGCTGAGACAAATCGTGCTTAGTTAGCACAATTTGGAGCTCCCTTCTACAGAAGAACTATGGTAAACCTAAGAATTAATTAGACATTCAGCGCATCAACGCAGCGGGCGTGTATGACACGCTCCGGGTTCTGAATTTCGATTGCACTCCAAGCGAAATTCTGTTATAGTTATACTATGCTTATATTTTATCTGGCAAGTGCGGTGTTAACGGTTCCACTCGGTGCTGGAATCGCTTTTGTATCTCAGGTGGAGCAAAGACATTTTGGAAACATTTTTGGATTGACTGCTGGTGCAGTACTTGGTGTCGTCTTAGTGATGATGATGCACCTTTATACCGAGGCAGGATATGCCACAATCCTTGTGATGTGGGGTGGATTCTTCCTAATTTCAGCGATGGAACGTCTCACAACACACCGACGTGATGAAACTGAAAGAAACATCGATAGCAGATGGGGTGTAAACTTAACGGTACTTGGTTTGTCATTCCATTCGCTTGCAGACGGTCTCAATTTGGTCATCGCAGCGAAAGAAGAGATCCTTGGTGGTGTCCTTGCATTTGGTATATTAATCCACCGTTTGCCAGTGGGGACGCTCATCACCGTCGCACTTCTCCGAAATCAGACTTTTGCGAAGGCATTGGTGCAACTGACACCCCTGATAGTTGGACCGGTTGTTGGGGCATTGCTCGGGGAGCAACTACTTCGCGGGGCTTTCCAAGAATTGACCCATTACCTAACAGCATTCGCTGTGGGAACACTCTTGCACGTTGTAATGGATGGGTTTCGTGGGAAGTATACCCTCGAAAGTGCCGGCTTGAGTCGCATTGCGAAAACCTTATTTGTCATCAGCTTCGTCCTGACCTTTTGCGCGATCTACTTTTTCCAGGGGTTTGAAGGTGGAGATGTTCATTAAAACGCGCTAACTAAGGATAAAAAGCCTGATGTCTCTAAACAAAACTGCCCATAAAAGAGGTGTTCCCACACTTACCCTCACATTTTGCATCGTGATGTTCGCTGCACCAGCGAGAAGTAATGAAATCCCAATTGCGGTATCTGGAAAACCGAGGGCGACCCTTCAAATTGGTGCAAATGCCTCGGCACAGGAAGTATTCGCTGCCGAGGAGATCCAAACTTTTATCCAACAATTCACAGGCGCAAAACTCGACATTCGCACCAATCGCCAGCAGACAGAAACCACAGCGGTGATTGTGTTGGGCACTCCAAAATCAAATCCGACAATTACAAAACTACAAGCAGATACAGGATTCTCATTAGGAGAAGAACTCGGAGACGAGGGCTACCGTATCAAAACCATAGAGGTTGGCACTGAAATCGTCATTGTTGTGGCGGCACACACTGGAAGAGGCGTTATCTACGGTGCGTACGGCTTCATCGAAAACTGTATTACAGCATTGACCGGCTTGACCCCGGTCCATCCTGAGGTGGCGGTTGCTAAAGCGCAAGCACTCCTTGTACCCTTTATGGACGAAACATCGGCTCCATTTTATCCCGTGCGCGCCGTGTTAGAAATAGAGGATCCGAATTGGCTGGCGCGTCATCGTGTTAATATGAGTGGCGGCGAGGGTGTGTGGACTGGCACCGGTATTGAAGATGGTCTCGGAACAGCGTTCAAATATGTTGACACACCGGCATTTGAAGCATTGCAAGATGAACCGGTAGGGCAGCGTCGAGAACGGATTGCGACCCTACGAAATCGGTTTAATGCGCTCAAACGGCGCGGGATTGACGCGTATCTTTTCATGTACGTGACGGGGGAACCGACAGAGGCGTTAATCCGACAACGTCCTGATGTTTTGGGACCGGCGGTGTTATACGGTGCGTCTCGGAACGAAGTGTCTTATCGTCCGTTCTGCTGGTCGAAACCTGAATTTCACACACTTGTAAGGGAGTTAATTCAGACGATTTTACGCACCTATCCGGCGCTTGGGGGGTTTCATCTCCGTTCTTGGGGACACGAAACACGTGCCTGCGACTGTCCTGACTGTGGAGACAGAACAGAGCAAGGACAGGCAAAATTGTGGCAGGTCTATTTTACGATTATCAACGCCGCACGGGAGATACGTCCAAACTTCAAATTCTATATCTCTGGCTACGATAGCAGCTGGCTCAAAGACGCAGCAGGTATTTATGCACGGCAGTTACCGAAAGGGACCATTTTCTCCAGGAAATGGGGTGCGGATGGTGAACCGGTTGCTGACGCAGGTGTACCTATTCCGCAAATCAGAGCACTGGGTGAAATGGGGCATCGCTTCATAATCCTCTCGCATGAGGTGGAAGAGGTGATGCCGTTCTGGATGTTGGAGAGCGATCTGTTCGTGCAAGGTGTTCGGCAACTCGCTAATAATCCTGAAGTCGTCGGTCTAAGTGGATTTACGATTCAAGGTGCGACACAGGGATTGGGATACCTTGATCGGCTGGCGAGTGCCCGTATTAATTGGGATATTGAACTCGACCATTTTCAACTCATCCAAAATGAATTAATAGCCCGATACGGCAGTAAAGCGGCACCACATATTCTGAATGCCTTACGGGTCAACGGATGGAACATGGCGAGTTATTTTTCAGATTACGCTGGATCTTTGACTGTCGGCGGGACATACGGCAGCGGTTCCGCGGGACTTGCCACTCGATTTTGGACGATGATTGGACCGCGGGCGGTCAAGGATACGTTGGCTATCCCTGAGTTGGAGATCGCGAAAGTTGCGGTGAATCGGTTTACTGCGCTTTTGGCACCGCAACAACAAGCCACAAACGAGATACGCGCTGCAAGCGAGATTGCAGAACCTTTTGATTCAGAAGCCGTCGAGGATTTGCGCGACGCCGTTCATTTGATGGAATTGTGGATGCTGCTTTTTGAGAGTCGGGCTAAATTGGTAGAAGCGATTGTACTCGGCTACGAACCAGGAACCGAAGAGGCAGTCCGTGCGAAACTGACGAGTGCTATAGAGTTCTCAAAGTCTATACAATTGCAGATAAAAAGGATTGAGGAGTTTGTTCCGCTTTTTGGATACTCACATCGGACGATTGAAGCAGAATTGCTAAGCACTCTAAATGCAGAAGTCGCTTGGTTGACGAGCTTCGATTATCAGACACTCCAGAAACACGATGCGGACTTCTCGCCGGAGGAAACACCTTTCCAAATATGGGACGTCCACAACTATCCGAACCCCTTAAAACGCGAAACGACATTTACCTATCAGTTATCACTGGATGCAGACGAGGCTTCTATCACAATTTACACAACATCAGGAAGGGTGGTACAAGTCCTGAAAGAGATTTCTGGAAACGAAGGCTACAATGAGGTTATGTGGGATGCCCGAGATGCTGACGGCGTGTTGCTTGCGAATGGAGTTTATTTTTATAGAATACGCGCTGTCGCTGGAGAACAGACAACACAGACCTTGGGACGCTTAGCTGTACTAAGATAACCCAAGTTGCTGCTTAATAAATTTTAGACATTTGCGTACAAGCTTTCAGGTAAAAGCGGGCATAGCACCCCAGAGGGTGCTATGTTTATAATCGGTGCAACTTCGGTTATATTTGTATCCAACGGAATTGCCCTGAATTTACTCCCATCTTGCCCACACGTTTGGCGTAACGTACCCTTCGTCGATATAGGGGTCTTCGCCTGCGACGGTAACAACACCACGGTAATTCCGCTGTCCCTTCCAACCCAACCACGATGCTGTCGAACAGTAATGACTCACAAGTATACGCCGGAATTTATCACTACGGTTTTTCTTGGAACGGTGTAGAAGGTAACCGTTAAAAAAGAGAGCACTACCGGCTGACATCTCAATTGGGATTTCGCCTCTATCATCAAACCCGACAGCTTCGTGGCAGCTATCAAATTCGTGGCGTTTGTCATGAGGTACTCGGTCGTATATGACGCCAGAGCGATGGCTATTCGGTAGAACCCACAGACATCCGTTATCAACAGTGGCATCGTCTAATGTAATCCACACGCCAATAAGCGATCTATCCCGCGTCGGAATTGGGTGCTCATCCTGATGCCACGGATTACCCGTATGTCCCGGCACTTTGCTTAACATCATCGACTGCATACACTTCACACCACCATCCCAAAATGGAATGTGTGCGCCCACAATCTCTCGAAGCACTTCACAGGTTTTTGGATGTTCGATGTAACGTCGCACCAATGGACTAAAGACGTGTGGTTCACCGACACACATGATTCTATCCAATACTTCCATTTCGCTCGCCGTCTCTGGCATCGGTGGAATTGCTTCATACTGGTAGTCCCCACGGAAGATTTTTACCATCTCTGCTTTTAGGGCGTCGCATTCCTCCGCTGTGATGATATCTGGAAGCAGTAAATACCCATCGCTGATATAAGACTTTGCCCAAATGTTGTCCTCACGGACAGCATTTGTCTTAGCTTTATATTTGGATCTGGGAATAGACCCATTTGGGTTAGTATGAGGTTGATTAGACTGTTCTTGGGTCATTTTTGAGTCCTTCGTAGGTACGGTCCAAGTTTTGAATTCCGCGCCCTTATTCTGCTCGTATAATCCGCCACGTTTCCGCTTCATTCGCGAAAATCAGTGTCAATTTGCCCGATGTTTGTTCAACTTTCCCGTTCTCTATCGGGCTGTATTGTAGTGTGTATCCGCCCGTTACAATCGCTGTATCGTCAGCGATATTGGGATGGATGTCAATGTTAGTCAGGGTCATATCAATCTGATGATAGACCTCAAAAAAGCGTGCTGCCTTTGATTCAACATCTTGGTATGTGCGTCCGTTGGATAAATACGCTTTTGAGAAACAGGACATAACTTGCGTCAGATTTGCCATATCATATCCGAGTTCGTATTGATTTAAGACGCCCTTGATGATTTCCTTAATCGTCGGTTCGTGTTGCGCTTTGCCTTCCTGTGTTTCTGTCAGAACGACCTGCGTCACTGATGCTGGTGGCATGCCTTGTGCAATCTGCTTAAGCGTGTGCACCTCTGGCGCTGCATAGCCCCAAACCTCTAATTCCATCACCCGCGCAATGCCTTCTACTTCATATACCGGTCGGCTACCCGCCATATGCTGGTAGTTACGCACTGTGTCATTTGAAGATACTGGCACGAGCCGTATTTTGCTGGCAATTAAACGGTCTCGAATTTCATGAACTCGTTTACCTTTGGTGTTGTTTCGCGCTGTGTACTGCTTATCTTTCGTGTCACCTGATGGAACAAGTTCCCAACCGGTGCCGTGCCAATACTCAATCCGATAGTCCTTCAATCCGAATTGTTGTGCTGGATGTTTTTCAGAGTCAATTGTCCACATGACAATCTCTCGGATGTCAACCGGTTTAGCAAGTGTCACAGATACGTAAGGACGTTTGTTCAGATCGGAGGTGCGTAAGTGTTCCAAACTACTTCCCCAACCACTGCCTTCATCCCAAGTCTCGGAGGTGGTATCACCATCGATTACCTCCTCGGCGCGGTGATTTGGGACAGATTGTGAGGCTTTCGCAGTCGCCCCGTTCCGGATCAGTGCGAAATTAGTGAGAGGCAATGGCGGTTCTAAAAGATGTTCCTGCAGCGTTTGCGATTTACAACCCATCACTGCAAGTAAAAGTGTCAGGCATAGCATCCATATACGAAGCATTTTTACTCTCCTTTGCACTTGATATACTCCTAAGCCCAGAGGCATTGGGAGTATTTTATTAACGTATCTCTATTCAATCGTTATTAGCGACGGTAGTGAAGCTTACTACTTCAAAATTACCATGCGACGTGTCCGTTGGAAATCGCCAGCAGTGAATGTATAGAAGTAGATACCGCTTGCGACAATTTCTCCGGACGCATCTCTGCCATCCCAGTACGCGGCTTTTTCCCGATCGCGATAGCTGCCGGGTTGTTGTAACCCGATATCCAACTGGCGTACCAGTCCACCCTGGATATCGTAGATTTTCACAACAACTTCCGTGGGTTCCGCCAGATTATAGGGGAACCAGGTTTCGGGATTAAACGGATTCGGATAATTCTGAAAAATCGTCGTCTGTTTAATATGTCCAAGGGTAGTCAGCGTCTTCGATGTTGGATCAACAGAGAAAGGGATTTCTGCAGAGCGAAATCCGAGATCAATTGGATTATAGATAAAAGCGGAGCCTGAGTTCGCCCCTGCACTATCGCTGCCTGAAGCACCGACGATGGCAAACGAGCCTTTGATTGCGACGGAGGCACCAAATAGGTCAGATCGGTTCGTGTCAGAAGCAGAAATTCGACGCTTCTCTACCCAAGATAACCCATCGCGTAGGAAAGAATAGGCTGAACCTTTGTCGACTTCCAATGTTGGGTCTGCCCCGGGATCAACCAGTGGATGATTGTCTTTCCATGCGCCGATGATTGCGGTATCTTCGTGGAGTGCGACAGAAATGCCGAATTCGTCTCCGGCTTCGCCATCAGTTGCAGTAAGTTTGGCTTGTTGGGCCCAAGCATCTCGTGTTTCCACGAAGACATAGGCAGCACCCATGTCCTCCTGATTTCGATTCTCCTTAGGTGCTCCGATAATAGCGGCACCCTTGACGAGATCGACGGCGGAACCGAATTCATCCCCAATGCTGATATCACTTGGAATAAACTGACGGTCTTGTCGCCATGCGCCTCCGTTGCGGGTAAAGAGGTAGGCTATACCTGAATCTGGTCCTGCTGCATCACTCCGGGGTACTCCGATAAGAGCGTTATCGCCATAGACAGCAACGGCAAATCCAAAATGATCTCCGGGTACAGCATTGCGATGTGTTAGTTTCGCCTGTTGTGTCCAAGCGGCACCGTTTCGGACAAAGACATAAGCGGCACCGGAATCCACGCTGAGTTCATCTTTCCCGTAGGCACCGACTACAGCGGTATTCTCATGTATTGCCAGGGTTGATCCGAACCGATCAAAGATTTCGAGATCAGCCCCAATTAATTTTGCCTGTTGAATCCATTCCTCGCCTGCCTTCACGAAAATATACGCTGCACCGGCTTCTGGTCCGGCATCATCAACACCAGGAGCACCAATCAGGATTGTGTCGCCACTGATGGCAACAGCATTTCCGAACAGATCTCCAGCCTTTCCGTCGGCGGCGGTGAGTTTTCCGCGCTGTAGCCAGAGAACACCGCCTCGCTCAAAAATATATGCAGCACCAGCATTGGGTGCGACGTCATCGGCTTGCTGAGCGCCAGCAATAGCAATATTGCCACTGATAGCGACAGCGGTTCCAAACTGATCTTCAGAAGCGGTTTCTCCGTCACTCAACTTACCACTTTCTACCCATTTTGCTTCTTCATTTCGTTCAAAAATATAAGCAGCACCAGAAGCTCTTCCGCCGGCGTTGTGCGTCGGGGCACCTGCTATAATTTCATCGCCACTAATGGCAACAGCAAATCCGAGTTGATCACCACTCTGTCTATCGCCTGCGGCTAATTTTGTGTGTTGATTCCAAAAGGGAGGTTCATTCTGCGTAAAGACATACGCTGCACCGCTCTCTTTGTCACCGATTACACCTCCTGTTGCTCCGATGACTGCAGTATCTCCGCTGATAGCGACAGAAACACCAAAAGAAGTTGCACCATCTGGGTCAATCGGAATCATACGGATCCGGACGCGATTTCTTTTTTGTTCCCATTCAGTGCCTTCGCGTCTATAGATGTAAGCGGCACCAATGCCTCTGTTGCGAGGTGATGTGACAATAGCGAAATCACCGTCAATATCGACTGCGTAACCAAACCTATCTTCCGCATCGGTATTGTTACCCAAGAGTTTTGTTTGAGGCACCCATCCGAATTCGTCCCTCACGAAAACATAGGCGGCACCAGCATTTTCACCGGCTTCACCATCTCGAATTGCACCAACGATTGCAGTATTCGCATCAAGTCCAACGGAAAAGCCGAAGTATGCGAAGTGGTCGCCATCAGGTGCTAAAAGTTTGGCTGTTTGGTTCCAGATTTCTCCGGTCCGCTCAAAGACGTAAACGGCACCTCCGTCAGCGAAGGGTTCATTTGCACGATGCGCTCCAACGAGGGCGGTTCTTTCATCAAGTGCTACTGAGATGCCGAAATAGTCGCCACGCATCTCATCAGATGCGACGAGTTTGGCTTGCTCGACCCATTCAGTGCCGCGTCGCTCAAAGACGTACGCTGCACCTGAATTCCTTCCGGCACCTTCTTTCTTGGGTGCACCAATGAGGACGTAATTGCCGCTCATTGCGAGTGCTGCTCCGAATCGCTCTCCACTTGCCGCGTCGCTAGCATTCAGTTTTTGATGTTGCACCCAACCGGCTTCAGTGCGAATAAAAACTTGGACTGAGCCAACATCTCTGCCGTGATCAGTGTCATCTTTCGGAACACCTACCATAGCGTAATCACCACCTATAGCAACAGTCGAACCGAGATTGTCTTGGATGACAGCAGCACTCGTATTGAGTTGTACTCGGTCGGCACTGCTTTGCATAACCGCCCCGATTCCAAAAAATAAAATTAATACGACTATTTGTAATTTTCTCACTTCACTCTCCCCCGCTATTTGATATTACCTAAGTTCCCCCAAACCGAAAGGAATGGTTCATTTTGCTTCGGAGATTCTCTTTTGTTTTCTCCGCTGTTTATTAAATATAGATTTCAATTATTAATGACACAATTTATAGGCGAAAAAGGTGCATTATTTTGAAAATTATAGAAATCTAAAAATTTGATCCCTAAATCAGAGGCGACTCCATATCTGCAGTTTCTCAATATCTTCTCACTCTCGTTCCACCTCATTCGGATACACTGAACCTACAGATTGTCTTTACGGCATCATCACCGTACCACAACGCCGTGCCATCCCAAGTGAGCCCGTGCGGTTCACCAGGGCATGCAAGGTTCCTAAGAACCTCACCAGATTCCGGGTGGATTCGGTAAATGATGTGGTCATTTGTATCAGCATTCCAAAGTGCCTCTCCATCCCAAGCGAGTCCGTGTGCGCGACCGCCCGGTGTCGGAAATTCAGCCAAGATTTCGCCTGTCTCGGGACACTGCTTCACTAAACGACTGGTGTTCATATCAACACTCCAGAGGTGTTCACCATCCCATGCCAATCCGTGCGGTCCCTCTCCGGGCGATGGGAAAGTCGTAACGATCTCGAGTTCAGGAATTGTGAGTTTGTAAAAAGTCTGTTGCCGGATGCTGTTATACCAGAGATGCTCACCATCCGACTCTATACCAGAGGAACCTGGGAAAGACGGAGAGAGCGTTAATTCAACTGCCCCAGTCTGAGGATTGATTTTGTGGATAGGACCGGGCCCCTCAACACTCCAGATTGATGTTCCCTGCCATGCGAGCCCATTTGTGCCGGTACCGGGCGCTGCTATCTGATGTTCAGCTGCTATTTCACGCATTTTTCTCGTTCCTCCCTGATGATCACTCTATCTCTAAGAGCGCGTCCTGAATTTCAGTAATAACCTCTGGCTCAGTCTCAACGGTTAATCGCGTCTGTAATGTTTGTCTGGCAGTTTCGCCGCCAATTCTCCCCAATGCCCATGCAGCATGACTGCGTATCAAAGGCTCCTCATCCGCCAAGGCGCCTTTGAGTGCAGGAACAGCACGCTTCTCTCTCCAATTACCGATGGCAACAAGGACATTTCGTAAGAACCCTCGGCGTTTCGCACGTTTGATCGGACTCCCCTTGAACCGCTTGCTAAACTCCTGCTGTGTCATGCCGATAAGCGATAATAACTTCGGCGCAAGATTTCCATCGCGTGGGTGGAATCCTGGCTCAGTTGTCGGTACGGCTTTGCTGTTCCAAGGGCAGACCTCTTGGCAGATGTCGCACCCAAAAATCAGGTTTCCCATTTTAGAGCGTAGTTGCCTTGGAATACTCTCCTTGAGTTCAATCGTGAGATACGAAATACAGAGACGGGAATCGAGGAGGTTTGGCTCAATGATTGCATCCGTCGGACATTCTTCAATGCAGCGGGTGCAAGTCCCGCAACTCCCCCGAAGTGGTGGTGTCTCTGATTCCAAGACGATATTCACAAGAATCTCGGAGAGGAAATACCAAGAACCGGAACGCCAATGAATCAAGTTCGTATTTTTGCCGATCCAGCCGATACCTGCTTTTTGAGCATATTCCCTTTCAAGAATGGGAGCAGTATCGACACAGACACGGGTCTTTAATTCGCTTTCAGCAGTATGCTTAATAAATTCGACGAGTTCTAAAAGTCGTCCACGGATAAGTTCGTGATAGTCATCACCCCAAGCATAGCGAGAAATCTGTCCGCGTCCTGAATCCTCGGCGAGTGCCTTCGGTGGATCCAAGGTATAATAGTTCATTGCGAGGCTAATAACAGATTTTGCCTCTGTGAGCAGCTGCCGAACATCTGCTTTGAGAGGAAGATGCCTTTTGAGATAGTGCATCTTCCCAGCGTACCCATTCTCTATCCACTGCTGGTATCGAGCGATTGTTTCGCTGTGTGCTGCGGATGTAATTCCGACGAGTTCAAATCCGAGTTCGCTTGCGCGTGCTTGAATTTGTTGTGTTAGTGTAAGCATTACCGAGTACCACGCGGATAAGATCCGAGTATTTTGACCTCTCGGCACAACCCTTCAAGTTTTTCAAGTGCGGCGGTGACGCTTTCGTCGGTAACATGTCCATCAATCTCAACAAAAAAGATATACTCCCACGGTTTGGCGCGGGACGGTAAAGATTCGAGATAACTCATGTTCAACCGCGCTTCTTTTAAAATTCCAAGAACTTGATGAAGCGCGCCGACCCTGTCCTGAATTGCCAAAAAGAGAGAGGTCCGGTCATGCCCACTGGGTTCGGCAGCGTGGCTACCAAGAACAAAAAAACGGGTGGTGTTATCTGGCTCATCCATAATAGCATTTGCGACGACAGGGATTTGATAAATTTCACTTGCGAGTTCACTTGCGATAGCAGCTGTGGATGGCTCCTGTGCTGCTCGAAGCGCTGCTTCTGAGGTGCTGACAACCTCGACCTGCTCTACACCATCCATATACCGACTAAGCCATCTTCTGCATTGGGCGAAAGGTTGCGGGTGTGAGTAGATACACTTAATTTCATTAATCGGAGACTGGGACAGTAGATGCTGTTTTACGGGCTGGAATGTCTCGGCACAAATTTTCAATGGCGTACGTTGAAAGCGCTCCAAAACGTCCCGAACAGTGCCTTGCAGCGAATTTGCAATAGCAACCACACCGTAATCTGCTCTACCGGCTTCAACCTCCGTAAAAATGTCGATCTGCGGACTGATAGGGATCAATTCAGCCGCCGAACCAAAATGAGATAAACATGCCATGTGCCCAAAACTGCCAATAGGACCGAGGAAAGCCACACTCTCCGGTTCTTGCAAGGAACGAGAAGCAGATAAGATTTCTGTCCAGATTGCCTCCAGGACGTCTTCGGGAAAAGCGCCTCGATTTTGCGTCTTCAAGCGTTCAATGACTTCCTTGTGCCGATGTGGAACATAGACGCTGGCAGCACCTGCCTCTGCCTTTAACACACCGACCCGTAGGGAAATTTCAGATCGCTTCCGCAGAAGTGCTAAAATCTGGTCGTCAATCTCGTTAATCTGGTCACGATACGCTGTTAAGTCCAAGGAAATAGGTCTCCGTGTTATTGGTTATGACTTATCGGCTATCGATTGTCGGTTAAAGAGGTTTTGACTTCCCCAAGCCATCTCTTAACCGACAATCGACAACTCCTCCGCTAACGATCCAATGCTTTCATAGCGGCGATCATTTCATCATCTGAGGGGTTGCTCTTGACCATCTCAACGAACTCCTCAGCACTTACCTTGTGTTCCTCCAGGAACACCTTATCCTGCGGTCACGGGTAGATATACTCACCGATGATGCCCTGCAGTTTCGCATTGGCTTTGTCGGAGATTCTGGCTAACCATCGAATATCTCCGATAATCATATCCCGGTGGCGTGGTTTCCAATCGAGAGCCATCTGTTTCACCTCCTTTAATCGTTATCAGTAAATCAACGGTATGAATGCCGTGTGGCATTCTAATCAGAATCAACGGTATTCATGCCTTAAATCAACGGTATAAAGCCTATAAAAGCTTTAAATCAGAATCAACGGTATTCATGCCTTATAGGCATGAACCGGGTATGAAGTCCGTATGGACTTCACCGGGGTTTGCTTAGCAAACCTTTCAGTTATCAGTTGTCGGTTAAGAGGGGCCATCGTTTACCAAAACGCCTTTTTAAGCGACAACCGGCTGCTGACTGCCGACAGCAGGTTCTATTGTGTGTTTCCCTCAAGCTGCTGCAAAGCGTCCTCTAAAAGTTGAAGAGCCCTGCCATACTCTGCCCAGTTCCCAGCGCGTTGTGCGTCTTGCGCTTGATTGAAATGGCGGTTTGCTTGTTCAATAAGTCCTCGTAATGAGATTTGAGCTGTGCCGGGATCAGCGGCTGTTTCAGTTGTTGCTATGGTATCAGTGGCTTGAGGTAGCATTCTCTCTCCGAACATCTTGACGAGCGCCTCATCAAGGGTTGCTCCCCAGACAACTTGGTTGCCATAGCCGATGACGACTCGCCGCAATTCGGGGATAGCGGTTTTCTCATCTTCGGACTGAATGTAAATAGGTTCTACATAAAGCAGGGAGTTGTTCATCGGGAGAATCAACAGATTGCCTCGTAAAACGCGGGATCCTTGTGTATTCCAAAGACTAATCTGTTGGGAAATCTCCGGCTCTTGGCTAATAAAGTTTTCCACTTGCATGGGTCCAGCGACCTGTTTGCCTTTCGGGAAACGGTAAACGAGGAGCTGCCCATATTGGGGCAAATCGCATCGGGCGGCGAGCCACGCGGTCAGATTCGGCTTATTGAGTGGCGTGAAAGGTAACATTAACATGAATTCCGCCTTCTCCTGCCCCGGTAGCCTGATAACAACATAGTAAGGTTCAACGGGTTGCCCGTTTACGCCAGAAGTCTGGGGTACTTGTTGTGGTGCAAAAGGATTTCTTTGTTGGGGCAGTGTAGCTTGCCGCGTTTGGGCATCCGTGTTGTCATAGAGTTCCCTGCCAATCTCCCACTTATCTTCACCCGCATAAAAGGTTACCGGATCCTTCATGTGATAATCTTGATAGACGCGCGCTTGAATCAGGAACATGGATGTCGGATAACGGATATGCGTTTTGAGTTCATCTGGCATCTCCTCAAACGATTTGAAAAGATTTGGGAAGATTCTGCGATAGCACTCGGCAATAGGATCCTGTTCTCGTTCCATAATATAAAAATCGACACTACCATCATAAGTATCAACGATTACTTTGACAGAATTTCGGATATAGTTGCCCCACGGTTCACTGTTCCTCTGTGTATTTGCAATTTGTCGTCTTCTTTCGCTAACAAACTCTTCCATAGAAACAGCATAGGGATACCGATGGGTGATGGTATATGCATCGATTATCCAAACGAGCCTCCCATTATGGATAACGATGTAGGGATCGCCATCATATCGCAAGAAAGGTGCGATCTTTTGAACTCGTTCCCTGATATTTCGTTCATAGAGGATTCGACTCGTTGGTGAAATTTCACCTGGTAAGACGAAGTTAATTTCGTTATCGAATTTGAGCATATAAACGAGTTTACGCCAGAAAGAGTTCAACTGCACGCCGCCTTTTCCTTGATATGCATATTCGGCGTATTGTTGTCCCTCTTGCGGATAATCGAATTCAAGCCCTTGGGGACGATCTGGGTGGACAATAACGTAGCGATTGGTCCGCTCACCATAGTAGATACGGGGTCCCGGTGTTTCACTAAACCGGTGTTGCCACTGTTCGTTATAATCAATAGGTGGCAACCCTTGAATGTACATGTTCGGTTTGCCGTTATTAATTTCGTTGACAGGACTAACAACTGCACCATATCCGTGTGTATAGGTATAGGTCTGCTTATACCAATCATTTCTGATTTCTACCGGAAGTTCGTTGATATTGAGTTCCCGTCCGGCAAGCATTACCTGTCGAATTTCACCATCAACAACATAGCGATCAATGTCAACATCATTGAAGTCGTATTGCGACCTTAATTCTTGGAGTTGGCGAAAAGTTCTGCGTAAGGGGCGCCAATCCCAGAGTCGGATGCTATTAAAAACGGGTGCGTTTTCTGGACTTCTAATATCATCATAATTGAGTTGTTCTGTCAGTGGGTATTCCTCTTCGGTCACAGTGTTTCCGGCTAAGCCGTAAGCTTGGAGCGTTGCTTTGATATTATAGTTGATATAATCTGACTCTAATACCTGTTTTCTGGGTTCAACTCGCCATCTCTGTATAGCGACGGGATAGGCTTGTCCGAGGAATCCAGCGATTAGAAAGACGGTGAATCCACCGAAAGCAAGGGTGTTGCGCTTCAGGAAGATGCTGACGATGAAAACCAACGCACACAAGATTGTGATACCGAGCATAATCCACAAGACGGGGAGGCGCGCTTGTATAGCAGCGTATCCACCACCGCCACGCACGACATTGTTTGAGGTATACAACAAGTCGTACATAGCGAATTGGTAGTTCCATGCGCGGCAGAGGAGTGTTATCCCAACGAGTGTAAACAGATGGGCTTTCACGTTGAAAGGCGGTTGGAACCTAAACTGGCTGGTATCACCCGTGATTAACCCGTGGAAAAAGTAGATAACGACTGCGAATATTGTTACCAACAAGAAAATACCAAAAAGCGTTCCACAGATATATCGCCACATGGGCATTTTGAAAACATAATAGGAGACATCCTTATTAAAAATTGGGTCGCGTGCGGGTGAAGTGAAAAACGCTTTTTGCCCAGGTTCTATCTGAATAGATGTATTCAATCGGATAGCATTGCCTAAGACAGCTTCAACGCGCGCCTCCTGATTTATGCCATCGATCTGAACGTTTACTGGATCCCCAACCCTTATACTTTTCGCTTGGAGTTCCAATTCTGAGACTGGAATTTCGTTAGAATCAAGCCCGCCTTCGGCGATAATAGGCGTAGCCGCAGGAAAAACGAGTTCATTGGAATTGGCGAAACGTTGGTAAACCTCCCAGCGGTCACTGGCTGTGTATCCCATCAAGACACTAAAAAGCACTGCGAGAAGCGTTAGTCCACCGTAAATCAACCTTCGTGTAGCACCCGGATCGTCTGTAGCACCGGTGAATTCGGCACCTCCCATAAAAGCGGGACTGAGATACGCTGGCGTGAACCGGTAGATTAAAGCGATATTTGTTAGCAGGATTACCAAATAGCAGAGCCCAACAATTAGACCGACCCCGATTTTTGTTGTGAGAATTTTAGTGTAAACGCTCCAATAGTCTACTACCTTGAACCATAGAAAATCAGGGTAAAGGTTAACCCAAATGGCAGCGAGTCCTCCGATAATTGCGAGGACAACGACAGTAGGAATCAAGCGTTTGGTTCGTGAATCCATATTACTCCTTCTGATAACCTCGATCTTTCAATTCGAGGATTTTATGATCTTACAGTAAAGCCGATAGTTGTGAGCCAGCATCCCGTGCCACTAAAAGGCTTGTCCAAGTCCAAGGTGAAATTTTACACCGGGATCCAATCTGGTGAGGTCGGTAAGTCGTGCTGCGGCGAAATCTACGGAAAACACACCGAGTTGCAGTCGCAGGCCGATCCCGATTGCGGCTTTGACATGTTCGAGACGTAGTCGATTTTTCTCCCAGACAAAGATCTTGTACGGATTATCCGTTCCATACTGCCAATCTGACCAAGCACCGCCCATATCTGCAAAAGCGATCCCACGGATCCCACCGAGCGTCCACGGAACGGGCCACCCGAAATGAAGTACATCTATAAAAGGGATGCGGACTTCCAAATTGAGCAGTCCGATGCGTGTGCCGACCAATGCTTCATAATCATGACCGCGTATTGTATCAATCCCACCGAGATAGAAGTATGATTTGTCAGCACCAAAGTTGCCGCCGAGCAATAACCGTGCTGCAATAGTAGAGCGCCTACCGAGTCCGAAGTAACGGCGCGCATCAAAAATAACGTTTGTTATTGCCAATTCACTACCGAGTGCGGGGATAGACTGTTCAAGTTCGACGCGATATCGTGAACCTGTATAAGGCTCCCACTCACGCCACATCGTGGTATCCCCAACGAAAGCGACAGAGCCGACGGTAAGTAAGCCTCTATCGTCGTACGGATCCAAAGGTTGGCTGGTTTGGTAGTTAAAGGAAAACGGCTTCGAGTATATTGCGAATTCAAAATCAAGGCGGTGGTATCTGTCAAACGGGTAATTGACATACGCGCCGAGTCCAGTAATCCGTTGCAAAATGCCACGCCTTCTCTGGATACCGCCCAAGATGTGATACTCGTGATAATTGTAAATCATCGCGCCAATATCGGTTCGATGTGTCAAGAACCCATACTGTGCGATAAAATCTGGGGCAAGATAGCTGGACTGGTTCATCACACTGACTCCGATGCGATGGTTGCCGAGCATATCACTGCCGACAATCTGAACCGTACTTCTCAGAAGACCATCGGCACCAAAACTAAAATCTGGGAAGATGGCATCTAAAGCGAAAGAGGATTTTGTACTGTACTTTCGCTTAGCGATCCTATAGTTCTCGGGAATCTCGGCTGTCAAAATCGCAGTAGGTTCTTCGATGTCTGACATCTCCATTTTCTCTTCTATGGCTTTAGAGATATCCATGAGACAGACATCGTATTTTCCGTTCTGGTATGCGCTAAACAGAAGGTGTTCTCTGTCTGGGGCAAAACTCGGATTAAAACAGCCCGTCATGATGTTGGTAAGACGCGTAAGTTCAATTGCTAAAGACGAGTCCGAAGCCTTCTCCTCTCCTTCTGTGGATACGCGTAATTCTGTGTCCGTCGTGCTACCAGTTTGTTGTAGCGGGTCTATCTCTGCTGTGGCCTCTATGTTTTCCTCTGTGCTTGGTTTCTCTACAATTTCAAGTTCATAGACATCGTAAATTCCCAGGGCATCTGAACAAAAAAGAATGGATTCACCATCTGGGGTCCAAGTTGGGCTGATAGCATTAGCGGTGCGATCTGTCAGCACACGTTCCGTACCGAGGTTGAGGTCTATAAGGACGAGCCTATTCTTACCTCGCTCTGAAGTGTAGACGATTTTACCAGTTGTTGGATGCCATGAAGGATGCGTGTCATTGAAGGGATCGAACGTTAGGCGGTTTACGTCCCCCGTCAGCAATTCAATGATATAGAGGTCTGTCTGCCCCTCTTTCAGGGCGGAAAAGATGATTCGCTCACCGCTGCCATCATAGTCCGGGGAGGTGACGTTGTCAAAATCGAGTTCAAAGTACTGTGTGAGCTCTTCTGTCAAAATGTTGACTTCAAGTAGATAGTTGGCATCGTGATACTTGGCGACAAAGGCAATCCTATCGCCATCAGGTGCCCAAGTAAGACTTCTGCCGAACCCGCTGAAATCAGTGCGAATCTCCTCGTATTTTTCACGGAAAAGCCGCTTGGTGACGCGCTTGATGCGTTCCCCGGTTTTCGCGGACATGAGGACAATCTCCAGAAACCCTTCATTTCCTGTGACATAGGCGATAATATCGCCGCTTGGTGACCAGATAGGTTTAATGTTATGGGAGTATCGCGATTTCTCGGTAAGATTCTTTGCGACGAGGTCGGGTAATTCCCGATGTTCAATGAGGGGCCAGTAGCGTTTTCGGACTGTCTGTCTCCACGCTTTATCAAATTCTTCGAGTTCTACGCCGAGAACTTCTATGAAAACTTGGTTGATATCCTTCGTCCGACTCTGTCGTAATCCTTGCAAAATCTCAGCAATTTTCTCCCGTCCATACGTCTCTGTGAGATATGCCACAGCCAATTGTCCGAGCTTATACCCGACGAAAGGTGAACTGAGTCGATTGAAATTTTGGAGTTGCGGTAGTGGGACGATTTTGTTATTCATGCTTGCATCGCGAATTACCATTTCGCCAATTGCGTCGTTGTCTTCGGCAAAGTAGTCCGCCATTCCCTCTATGAACCAAATCGGTGCGGAATAGAGGAATTCACCACTATAGATACGCGCATGCGGTTTCTGATAGATGATATCGTACTGGAAAATGTGAATAAGCTCATGGAAAATTACTTCTCGAAACGCTTCAAGCGAACCTGTGAAAGGTATAACGATGCGATGCTTAAAGATCTCTGCGAACCCTCCAATACCTTCGTGAAGTTCTTGGAGGATTATGTTGGTTTCCTGAAAATCTTTATGGGATTTATAAAGGATAAGGGGTGTTCTATCTCGCAGCTCATGTTCAAAATCCGCACTGTGTTGCTCGTAAGCCTCTTCTGCGATGGCAGCCATAATAGGCACGAGTTTCGCTTCGCTCGGATAGTAGTGAATATCAAAATGCTCTGTCCTATGAATGTGCCACTCAAAACGCTGCCCCGTAATCTTATTCTTCCCAAACCCTTGTGCCCACGTGACATAAGGAATAGCGAATAGCAAATAGCAAATAGCGAATAGCAAATAGCCAACTGCTAATTGCCGATTACCGATTGTCAACTGTCGATTGCCAATTTGATTTTTTTTCACACCACTCATCTTTTTTCCTACCTATTTTACCAAATACCTATCTTCTTGCTCATAATGTGGGGAGATTTGACGCGTAAACTCTGACACAGCACGCCTACCGAGTTCTCTGACAATATTTGCCTGCGGACCTGCCTGAGAAAAAATAAACGAACCGATGGTGTGCGCCTCTGCGGTGCTCCGCCGGTATGACTCATCCCAAATAATTTTCTCGGTTTCAACATCAACAATCATGACACGCAGGGAGAGCAGATAGGTCTTTTGCATGTAGTCTTGATAATCCATCACGTAGCGTTGGCGTTGTATGGAGTAGCGCTCGCCATAATACCGTCTTGGACGACTATCTGAATAAAATCGGAAGCTACCGACGATAACCCCTTTCACCTCAAAATACTCTCCGAGTTGGCTGAGATGCTTTGTATCAGCAAGCCATTCTTCTCCGAGGTCTTCGCCGGTAAGGATTCTTGCTGTTTCCTGCGAACTGACGACCTCAAAGCGTTTTTGGCGCGCTAAACCTCTGCGGAGGGTCGCGGCGATGTCCTCGCCGACCTCCGGTGGTAGTTCTTCGTTGTGATCTCTCTGCTTTTCACTGACAAATGGCAAAACAGCGAAGTTGGAATACCGGGTAATGTCAATCTCAGATTGGACCTTCACCGGAATAGAGACACGTGTGACAGCGGTGCTGCATCCGCAAAATGTTAGCATTACCAAGAGAATTCCTATCTTTTTCACTATCCGCATCCTGCTGTCTCCATTATTCCCCAATTGAAGATTCCTCTTCTTCTGAGTGGGGCGTATCCGCATCGTCAATCCCACTTCGCCGAATGTGTATACGACACCGTCGATAGTTGAGCCGGTAGTATTTATTATCCGGTTCCAATTCCGTTGCGCGCTGATAAGCAGCGACTGCCTCATCTATCTTTCCGAGCGCCTCGTAAGCAACACCGATGTTATTATAGGCTTTGGAGTCCTCTGGGTCAACATCAATCACCTGTTTCCATCGGAAGACTGCCTCGTTCCAGAGTTGTGCTTGTGCTGCTTTTATTGCGAATTGATTGTAAGCTTCAATCCGGTTAGTATCACGCGACACAGCACATCCAGAGAGAATTAAGCACACAAGAATAGCAATTGACGCGAGTCGGTTGGAGTTTAACACAACTATCACCTCAAAATTTTGCGATGTGATTTGCAGGCTACATCGTATGTATATATTACATTGTACTCACCTTTTGCGTCAAGGGAAAAAGGGCAAATGACCAGAGCCATTCAGTTTTCGGTTTTTTGAGTGCGTTATGGGCAATAGGGGGCACTGCTTTCCGCAAGCATCGGGGTTACAAACCCCTCCTACAAGAGTGATTCGTGACAATTGAATGGCTCTGGGCAAGTGACCTCTGAACTTAAAACTTGACATTATTTGCACTTTTTGTGTATACTTTATTGTACTGATTTAGGATTCTCTATGGTGGATTTGAAAAACATAGGACTTACGCATTTCACTGGTAGGTGTGGTTGGGAAACCTCGCCTACCGATGGATAGAGGTAACACGTGTGAAGATGTACGCCATTAACTGTCTGCCTCAAGTTTCTGTTTACATGCCGAGTATTGGGTCAGTTGTGCGTTTCTGGTTCCTTAACCAGTCAAGTAAGTCGGGGGGGGGGGGGGGGGGGGGGGGGGGGGGGGGGGGGGGGGGGGGGGGGG
>JAPPNJ010000151.1 GCA_028818705.1 Candidatus Poribacteria bacterium | reverse complement strand
CCTAATAGATCGATGAGGATATATCAACTCATTTTCTAATTTTGCGTAAGTCCTAATCACATCTAACCGGGTCCACAACTGGGTAGAATTTGCTTTTATTTTTTATTGCCAGGGTATCAGATGAAATGAAGAGAAATTTAATTTGCATTTTTACAATTGTTGTGTTCCTTGTTGCATTCGTTGGTACAGACTCAGATGCTGGTGTTCAGCAACACTTGGTTGAAAAAGGAGATACATTGTGGGGACTTTCCCGGAAATACAAAGTGCCTCTCAAATCAATCGCCCAAGCCAATAAGATTACGTTAACCAAACGTTTGCAAATTGGGGAAAAATTGTTGATTCCTGGAAAAACTACTGGGGATGCATGGTACTTTGTTAAAGCAGGCGATACCTATTCAAGTATTGCACTCCGCTACAACCTGGACTGGCAAGATTTACAGCAGGCAAACGGTATCCCGCCCCGGAGGCTTCAGATTGGTACAAGACTTCGGATTCCAAACGGTGAAGCGGCTTTTACCTTCGCAAATCCACTCCGGATACCTTTAGTTGTGACCTCAAAATATGGTTACCGCTCTCATCCTGTTACCAGGCGCTACCAGTTTCATGAAGGTATAGACTTCCGCGCTGCTGTAGGAACGCGTGTATATGCTTCCAGAGCAGGTAAGGTAATCTTTGCTAAGCGGAAAGGCGGCTACGGTAAAATGGTTGGCATAGAACATGAGAATGATTTTACGACATGGTACGGACATTTGTCGCGTATCAGAGTGAAAGTTGGGGAATGGGTATCTCAAGGAAAGATAATTGGTCTTTCAGGCAACACAGGGATTTCGACAGGACCTCACTTACATTTCGAAATTAGGTACAAAGGCAGAAGTGAAAAACCATCTCAGTATCTCACCATACGGTAAACGAAGCTGGCTCTTCCTGGTCCCCATCTTTCTTTTATTGTCGTATTTCTTTCTTGAAAAAAACACACTATCAGACGCACTCAATCTGAGACCTGAAGTTGGCACACGGGGACTTGGGTTGAGCGGTGCGTTCATTAGCAGTGCTGACGACGCAACAAGCCCACTCTGGAACCCTGCAGGACTCGCTACACTTCGACGTGGCAATCTAATTTATGACCTGTCACAAGGTGCGTTCTCTATCGCCTATCCTATTAAATCTATTGGGACATTTGGTTTAAATTTTCTTGATTTAAACGGCGGCGATCGGTTTCTGATAAAACACACCTCCAACCCAATCGGCAGCTTCAAACTGGGTAGCAATCAAGCCCTCCTCTCTTATGCCAGGAAGTTCGGTCCCTTGCAACTGGGTGCCAGCACCGGATACAGCCGAGCACCGTACTATGGCAGCCGCTGGGCACAGAATTACGACATCGGCATGCAGACGAAGTTTAATCGTTATCTGACACTCGGCATACGGATTCGTGATATTTCCGGTGTAACTATTCGCGATCAGAACGGACAGATCTTGCAAATTTTCGACCAACATCTTGCGCTCGGTGCCGCCCTAACACCCCACGCAACCATTCGATGGTACAATCGGTTAGACCTTAACACACCCGGCTTCGGTACGAGTTTAGAGATCGGAAACGAAAGGATTGCCGCTCGGATTGGCTCAGCATTCTCTTTTGGTACCACTTTACCTTCTCAGTCATGGAGTGCCGGATTTTCACTCAGCCAATTGGGAAAGCAACTCCATTACACCTATCTCAATCACGGAGATCTCGAGTATAAACATTTCGTTTCAATAGGTATGTTTTTCGGTGGGCAGGCACCTATACAAAAATCAGAAACCACTACGAGAATACAACAGCCTTATGTTGCAGAACCAACCACAATACAACCAACAGCAGCAAAATCAACAACATACACACAACAACCAAAACAGAAACTTTCAAAGTACAAGGCCGTTCAGATCGCGAAAGAACACAACACCGATGTAGAGCTTCTCCTTGCAATCGTTTTTGCCGAATCCAATTTTAACCCGGTCGCTGTCTCTAAAAATGGAGCAGGGGGTTTAATGCAGATGATGCCACTCACTGCCCAGGAACTTGGACTCAAGGTCCCCAAGTATAAAGACAAACGAAAACCGAACCGTGATGCAAGCATAGACGAACGTTTTGATCCGATCAAAAACTTGCACGCTGGTTTAACCTACTTCAATAAACTTTTAAAGAAACATAGAGGGGATTTGACTTTGGCCCTCGGAGCTTACAATGTTGGACCCAGCAGGGTGAGAATACACGGTCCCCTCATCAGCAAAGGTAAAAAATACGCGAAAAAGGTGCTAACCCGTTACCAACTTTACCGTGACAATAAGGAAAAAATGGAAGCTGACCTCAAGCGGTTAGAAGCGGTACTTAATGATGATTAAAAAGAAGGTGCGCCAGCGAAGCACACCTCCAGCTGCGAGGAAATAAAATGGATAAAATTAGATTGGCAATCGTTGGATGTGGCGGCATGGGACACCGACACATGTACGGACTGGCAGAACTCCATCGTGCCGGGTGGACACGATTTGACCTCGTTGGTGCTTGCGACCCAGTCCTCGACAACGCCGAGTCACTCGCTGTGCAAGCAGAAGAACGTTTTGGGAAAAAACCTGCGGTTGTTGGGAGTCTGGAAGAACTTGCTGAAGTCGGCGTGGATGCTGTCGATGTGACGACCACACCACCTTATCACCACACCGTCGCTGTAGAGACGCTTGAACGTGGCTGGCATACCATGGTAGAAAAACCCATGGGGCTGACAGTTCGGGCGTGTAACCTGATTCGCCGTGCCGCTGATGCGTCTGACGCGATTCTCAGCGTCGCAGAGAACTATCGGCGCGACCCGATGAATCGACTTGCGAGGGCACTCCTTGATGCGGAAGTCATCGGTCCTCCCCGCTTTCTCATCCATCACACAATCAGTGGAACAAACCGTATGACCATCTCTGTCTGGCGACACCAGAAGGATCAAAGCGGGGTGCTGCTGGATGTTGGCGTTCACTTTGCAGATATGATCGAGTATCTACTTGGTGAGATCGACACCGTCTATGCGCAGACACGACTTCACGAACCCATCCGGTATAATTCTGCCGCAGTGACCGGTGAGTCTGGCTCTAATCCATCTGGGGTTTATACGAAATGGCAACGTAAGATGCCCGCGGAATTTGAAGCAACCGCAGAAGATGCAGCTTATGCAACCCTGACCTTCAAAAGTGGTGCTGTAGGGCAGTATATTGAAGATCACGGGGCATGGGGACAAGGTGGCTGGCTCCGCCAAATTCACGGATCCAAAGGTTCCATGACGCTCCCTGGAGACCGAAGCGGTAGACTTATTACCCTCAACGTTAATGGAGAGGAACCGCTTAGCGACGAAAGACTCTTGGATCTTGTTCCAGATTTCCATTTGGATGCTGTTACAACAGACTTATTCGGCGGCGACCGACTGTGGAAGTATGAATTGCCGTTTACACAAATCGATGCCAAGATTATTGCTATTGAATACGGCGACTTCGCCGAAGCTATCGCTGGAAACAGTGAAGTTGAAGTTGATGCATATCAAGGCACCCGCTCAGTCGCAGTCTCCTATGCCATGCTTGAGTCTGGTGCAACCGGACAGATCGTTCAGATGGAAGAGATGTTGGACGAATCAATCAATACATATCAGCGAGAAATTGACGAAGGATTGGACATTTAGCTATTTCACAACTGTGGGTTAGAAGACAATAGAATGACAGATAAGCAAGAATTCGGAATCGGTTTGATTGGGTTGGGTATTGGACAGCAGCATCTACTCGGTTATCAACGCCAAGACTTACCCGTTGTAGCGATTTGTGACCAAGATACCGCCCGCCTTAATGAAGTCGGAGATCGGTTTGGGATCGATAAACGCTATACCCGCATCGCCGACCTAATTGCTGATAACGATGTTGACGTGGTCGATATGGCAGTGCAGCCGTGGATCCGCTCCCCTATTGTTAAAGCCGCCGCTGAGGCTGGCAAACATATCCTCTGCCAAAAACCGTTCTCAATGTCGATGCAACAAGCCGTCGAAATGGTAGAGACCTGCGAGCAACACAATGTGCAGCTTATGGTGAACCAGAACTCCTGCTTCGTTCCGGGCTTCCTCGCTATTGAACCCTACATCAACGCCGAACACCTCGGCGAAATCTATCATGTCTCAATAACCTGTAACGGATTTTACACCGAGTTCCCTGAACGCCATTTGATCCCGGCGATGCAAGTGCATCATATAGGACTGGTCTATAAATGGTTTGGTGAATACGAGAGCATCTACTGCCAAGCGCACGGGCATAACAGGTCTATTGAGGACGGGGAAACTATGTCCGTCGCGCTCTTTACAAGCCGCAGCGGCATCCAAGGTTTGCTGTCGTGCAACTGGGCGTTCCTTGCCGATTCTGGACGCAACTTACAACACCCACACGAAGAAATTCGCATTCAAGGCACAAAAGGGGCAATCTACGGTAACAGTGATGACATGACCGTCCAACTCACCGAGCCGGAAGTCCATGAGATAAAACCGTCGATAGAGGGCACGTGGTTTCCAGATGCTTTTGGAAACGTGATGGCACACTTTCAGGAGTGCCTACGTACCGGAGAGAAGCCAATCACCAATGGACGTGGCAATCTGCATGTTGTTCAAACGCTTTTTGCTATGCACCAGTCGGCGAGCACAGGGGAGGTCGTTCTGCTTGACGATATTTCGTTAGATGGCGACTACAACCTGAATCCCCATCCTATCCACAGTGCGGATGATACAATCATCCTGCAGTGATACCACCCGCCTCACAGATAAATATGGATTAATAACACGCAAGCGTGATATAATGTCAGATAGAGGAGTTGGAGATGGACTACACAGACATTATTACCATTGAACCCGGTAAACGCGGCGGAAAACCGTGTATTCGGGGAATGCGAATCACAGTTTACGAGGTTCTTGAGTATCTTGCCTCAGGCATAACAACGGCAGAAATTCTTGACGATTTCCCATATTTAACTGAAACAGATATCCGGGCATGCTTGGCATACGCGGCGGACAGAGAAAAAGCACAGATGGTTATTTACGCGAATGAAACTCCTATTCGATCAAAACCTGTCGCCTAAACTCGTAAACCAACTATCAGACCTTTTCCCTAATTCCATTCATGTTCAAGACGTTGGATTAGATACGGCAGAGGATACCGAGGTATGGGATTACGCCCATGCCAAAGGGTATCTCGTCGTGTCTAAAGATGCAGACTTCGGCGAGAGAAGCACTATTCAGGGAGCCTCACCAAAAGTAATTTAGCTCAAACGCGGAAATTGCCCAACGAGTGCTGTCGAAAGCATATTGAGAAATCATTACCCAGATATCCAGACCTTTGCAAGAGATGTAAATCAGGGATTACTTGTCCTACTATAGCCTTATCAATTTTTTTATATAGGGAACGTAGTTTCCAGATGCCTTCGGAAACGTGATGGCACACTTTCAGGAGTGTCTACGTACCGGAGAGAAGCCAATCACCGATGGGCGCAGCAACCTGCATGTTGTTCAAACGCTTTTTGCTATGCACCAGTCGGCGAGCACAGGAGAAATCGTCAAGGTCAGCGATATTTCGTTAGATGGCGACTACAACCTGAATCCCCATCCCGTCCATAGCGCAGATGATGCCACTATCTTGCAGTAAAACATCACGATAGACTATCTGTTTACCACTCCCCTCTCCGGTCAGGCCAAGGATGTGCTTTGGCAACCTCCTCGTTGAGATCAGTTCCCCATCCCGGACGCGTCGTTGGAGTTTTCATGTAGCCATCCGTAATGTCTGGGACATGCGTCGTCAAATCGTCTTTCCAGGGGACATCATCAATGTCTATCTCCATGATTCGCACATTGGGTAAAACACCACAGAGACTCGCACTCATGTGGGTAGCGAGGTGGCTGTAGTAGTTGTGTGGTGCGACATTGAGTTGGAACACATTCGCCAAGTCACCGATCTTCTTTGAAGGCGCGAATCCGTTCCACGGCACGTCTATCATGAACACATCCGCGGCACGACATTCAAAGTAAGGGAGATATTCGCGCATGTAATAGAGATTCTCGCCGGTGCATATCTTGGTCATGGTAGAATCCTTAATTTGACGGATCGCCTCGTGGTCGTACATATCGATCTCCAACCACAGCATGTCGAACTGCTCAAGGACTTTGGCGATACGCATGCACGCTTCCGGTTTGAAGTTAAAGTTCAGATCGAGATTGATACTGACATCAGGACCCACGGCTTCCCTGAAAGTGCCGATTAAGGTTTCGATGTGTCGTAGAACTTGAGACGTTACATTCCCATCAGTCGTCCCGGGGCCGCCACCGAAACCACCAAAATGGACAGATGCCGTGTCGCCGGGAAAAATGACGTTGGTTTTGAGTGCGGTGAAGCCTCTTTCGACCACCTCACGACCTAACGCTGCGATGTCATCCATGCTTCTTAAGGGTGGAACGCCGATGAGTTCATAGTTACGTGCACGAGAGCTCCCACAATGCGACCAATAGACACGCACATCATCACGCGTCGGTCCACCGAATAACTCGACCACTGATATTCCCAACGCTTTCGCCTTAATATCTATAAGTGCACATTCAATACCAGCGATCGCCTTCGCGGCAATACCACCAGGGCTTTGTCGGGAGCCGCGAATCATATCCCAAAACCGCATTTCATAAGCGCGCGGGTCACGTCCGACCATCAGTGGGGTAAAATCCTTAATAGTTCCCACCACACCGTTGGGATTTCTACCGTCACTGCATTCACCATAGCCGGTGACACCTTCATTGGTTTCTACCTTAACAAAAGTCCAAGGACGCCAACCGGCATCCACAATAAAAGTTTCAATATTTGTAATTTTCATAGAAATCTCCTTACAGTTTAACAATTTCCTCCCGCTGATGCGATTCAAGGAGCGCATCACAGATACGCACTGTGTTCACCGCTACCTCAGCCCACTGCCCCTCAAGGTTCCCAGATTGCACAATCTGAGAGAACCGTTCAATCATGGCAACTTCCTGAATACAAGCACCAACAGTATTTTGTTCGTTGCCATCCGGTCCGTGAATCCAGAATCGGGCAGTGTCCTCAGATGTAGGAACGGTAAAATCGTCACAGACGATTGAGGCACGCGTACCAGCGACCTCAAACCACTTCCGAAGTCCAGTATCGAACCCACAATCAAAGGTGGCAATACGTTCACTACTGAACCAGAGGATACCAGCAAGATTGAAATCAACACCCACCTCATAGCGTGCTGTCGCGAAGACCTGTGTGGGCATATCATCAAATGCCCAGAGAATCGAGCGGAGGCAGTAGTAGCCCAAATCGCCGAGGCTCCCGCCTGCGAATTCCTTCATGGCACGGATATTACCGGTGGGAATTGTATCCCAATTGAAAGTGAACGCTGAAGTTACTCGACGCAGTTTCCCAAGGGTGCCATCTGTTATTTTTTCTTTCATCTGTGCCGTTCTTTCATGATGAACCCACATAACACCATCCATCAGTTGCACACCATTTTGGCGACAGGCATCCGCCATCGCCGTAGCTTCGTCAGCATTCGCAGCGAGTGGTTTTTCACAGAGGACGTGTTTGCCGTGTTCCGCTGCTTTGATTGTCCATTCAGCATGGAGAGAAGGGGGCAAAGGGATGTAGATAGCATCGAGTGATGCGTCGGCGAGAAGTGCGTCGTAAGTGCCGTAGGCTGTAGAGACATTATGCTCCTTTCCCCACGTGGCGGCACGTTCTTCAGTTCGACTTGCAATTGCAACTAAATCGGCGTTTTTGGCGAGGTGGATTGCGCGGGCAACCTTTGTGGCGATATTTGCTGTGCTGAGAATACCCCAGCGAACGGATGGTTTTGTTTCAGTTGTCATACAACCCCGTCTAATGTCCTGACTTTTAAGTTTACCAAATAATATAGCCGATAATAGAAAATTGGTCAAGCACATAGAAGTCGATGAACAACTACCTTTAATTTGACTTTCACAGCGACAGTGGTATAATAAGAAACCATAATAGTAAGCACATACCTCGCGCTATTATCTTAAAAATCGAATAGTAGGTACACATTATGTGCCATCAAAGGAGTTTTATGAACATTAAAAAGATCATCACATTTACGTTTTTATTTATTGTTATCGCGCTGATTGTGGGGTTATCTTCTTGTGATCGGGTTTCTCAGATTATCCAACCTGCCACACCTCAGATGACGGAAGTCGGTGAAGATATTTCTATAGGTGTCGTCTTACCACTGACGGGTCGGTCCAGTTACGCGTCTGGTCCCCCACTCTTACAAAGTTTTGAGTTGGCACTCAGTGAAATTAACGCCGCTCAACCCAATGGTGTCGAACTCAGGCTTATTATCGAAGACGATCAAAGCACTATAGAAGGCGCAGTCGCGGCTTTCAATAAACTCATCCACCAAGACGAGGTGTCCGTTATTCTTGGACCTGTTAATTCAAGTCAAGCGAAGGAAGTTTTTCCGATTGCCCAAGAGAGTCAGGTGGTCGCAATAAGTCCGACATCCGCCGCTCGGGGTCTCAGCGCGATTGGTGATTTTGTTTTTCGCGTCGCGCTTACGACAGATATACTTATCCCCAGGGGTATTGAAGTAACACAGACCCAACTCGGTTATCAACAAGCCGCTACACTATATGATGAAACCGATCTTTTCTCTACAGATGGAGACGAGGCAGTGCGGGAGGTGCTCGCGGCGAAAGGGGTTGAAGTGGTAGCCACTGAAACCTTCCAAGGTGGGGATACCGATTTTTCCGAACAGCTAACCCAAATCCAATCACTGGATCCTGATGTTATCTTTGTTTCATCTTTACCACCAGAAAAGCCTGGCATACTCACCCAAGGGCATGCACTCGGCATATCCGCTCCGTTTATCGTGCGCACGTTAACCGGAGGAGATGTGCAAGCTGCAGGCGCAGGTGCCGAGGGCGCGATGACTTTTATCGGATGGGGTACCGCTGTTGATACACCCGGAAATCAAGCGTTTATCGAGAATTATACCACCCAATTCGGCATGGCACCCAGCAACTTTGCGGCGCGCGCGTATGCGGCATTTTATATTCTCGCGGAGGCGATCAAGAGGGCACAATCAACCGATTCTGCCGCGATTCGAGATGCACTCGCAAGTATCAAAGATTTTGACACAATTTTAGGTAAATTCTCCTTTGATGCTAATGGAGACGCAGTCTATGATCCAAAGGTTCTGATTGTCAAAGATGGTGAATTAGTACTTTTTGAATAATCCACGATAATAGGTTGCTCTTTTGGTTTACACAAAGTATAATAATCCAAGTTGCTACGGACAAGATTTTAAGCACACAGCTCCCTTTGTCATTCAAATGAGGTCGTTATCCATAGCAGTTTCGCAGCGTAGACTGTTAGTTTGCGTCATAAGTTGTCAATAGACGAACGCATACATTTCGTATGCAATCAAAGGAGTTTTATGAATATTAAAAAATTTCCATTATTCGCATTTTTATTCTCGATTGTTGCAATAATTGTCGGATTTTCCGCCTGTGATCGGGTTTCCCAAGTTGTCCAACCCACTACACCTCAGATGACGGAACCCAGTCAGGAAATTGCCATTGGCGTTGTTTTACCCTTGACAGGACGACTTGATACCTCATTCGGCGTGCCAATGCAGCAAGGCTTTGAATTAGCACTTAGTGAAGTTAATAGCACACAATCCAACGGTGCGAAACTCAAATTCATCATTGAAGACGATCAGAGCACCGTGGAAGGGACAGTCGCGGCCTTCAATAAACTGACTCAGCAAGAAGACGTGTCTGTCATTCTTGGACCCGCTACTTCAAGTCAAACCGAGATGGCTTTTCCGATTGCGCAAGAAAACCAGGTTGTGGCGATAAGTCCGACCTCTGCCGCCCGTGGTCTCAGTGCGATTGGAGACTTCGTTTTTCGCGTCGCACTTACCACGGATGTGCTCATTCCTACTGGTATTGAAGTAACACAGGCAAAACTGGGTTATCAAACCGCCGCTACGCTATATGATGAAACAGATCTCTTCTCTACGGATGGAGATGAGGCAGTGCGGGAAGTGCTCAAAACTCGCGGTATTGAAGTGCTAACCACTGAAACCTTCCAAGGGGGCGATACCGACTTTCGTGAACAACTAACCCAAATACAGGCACTGAATCCTGATGTTATTTTTGTTTCAAGTTTATCGCCAGAAAAGCCCGGAATCCTAACGCAGGGGCACGAACTCGGTATATCCGCTCCCTTTATAATGCGTACATTGACTGCAGAAGAGGTACAAACCGCAGGTGCAGCTGCTGAAGGTGCGATAACTTTTATAGGATGGGGCACTCCAATCAACACACTGGGAAATCAAGCCTTCATCCAAAATTACAGTGAGATATACGGCACGGCACCAAACAACTACGCCGCAAGGTCGTATGTCGCTCTCCATATTCTGGCGACGGCAATCGCGAATGCACAATCCACCGATGCTATCTCAATTCGGGATGCTCTCGCTAACATCAGAGATCTTGACACAATTTTTGGCAAGTTCTCCTTCGATGCTAATGGAGACGCCGTCTACGACGCGAAAGTCTTGATCGTCAAAGACGGTAAATTGATACTTTTCGAGTAATCTGCCGCTGAGTAATACATCTGGGGTACTTCTGTTGGTATACTTTTCAGGAGTCCCCAGTCTCACATACCATTCTTTAATTCACAAAAACCGTGCAGAATTCGTTAGATCAATTTTATACTAAACCAGAGGTAGCGGGAATATGTTGGAAGCATTTCACGAATACGCTTTCAACTTTGAACCGAAATCCCAGCGACCTCTTTTTTATTGAACCCGCTGCTGGCACTGGAGCGTTTTACGAACTTTTACCCCCACAGAAACGGTTGGGTATAGATCTCGCACCGAAATGTAAGGATGTGAAATCTCAAGACTTTTTTAAATTGACCAACTTCCCGTCTGCATCCAGAGACACTGCTATCATTGGTAATCCACCTTTCGGTAAACGTGGAAAATTAGCAATAGCGTTCTTTAACCATGCCGCCTATTTGGCAGACCTTGTAGCGTTCATTGTTCCTGTCAACTTCCGTAAATTTACCGTTCACAAACAGCTGAACCCAAATATGCGTTTTATCAGCAAATTGCCCCTCCCAAGAGATGCATTTCATCTTGACACTGGCAAATCTTATTCGGTAAACACGGAATTTCAGATATGGACCCGTTTGACAAGTGTCCACCATGACATGCGACAATATAAACCCCTACCGATCTGTCACCCAGATTTTCAGATATGGCAGTATAACAACACAACAGATGCGCTGAAGGTTTTCCGAAATCTATTCGATTTCGCTGTCCCGTGTCAAGGTTGGCAGGATTACTCCCGAAGAGAAAGAGACGAAAAGCGATGTGAACGGAATAAGCAGTGGATACTTCTGAAAGCGAAAAATGCTACCGTTTTAACACGCTTGATGGAGATTGATTATGAACGTCTGGCCCAGGAGTGCGCTACGGCTGTTCCGGGTTTTCGGAAGGGGGACCTTGTGAAGGCATACACGGAACACTATAAAGAATAGAATCTGTTTCAGAGACAACCCGTGTCTGGAATTGCCGCCGATTGTATGAACTTACTAATAACCTACCCAAACCGCTCTGGTCGATATGGTGCGAACCAGTCCACCCGCACACCGTCAACAATCTCCAAGGTCGCCATTTCGCCTACCAAGGGTGCCAACGTCACACCGCTGTGCATCAGAGCAATATATAGGTTCGGCACTGCTTTCATAAATCCGAGTACCGGAAAGCCATCAAGCGGCATCGGACGATAGCCGACTGGTGTCGGTATTGCTTTCGCATCCGCTATCGCTGGTAAATAGGCTTTGGCACGAGCGAGGAGGGCATCGGCATGCGCTTGTGAGTCGTCACGATTTATTCCTTCCTGGGTCCCCTGCCCGATTCTAAGACTTCCATCAGCCAGCTGTCGGAGATGGAGATGTTGATGGTTTTCATCTTTCTGCCCCTTCCCAGTAACGGGCGGGGACCCCGGTGCGTGAATGACCGCTACGTTGTGTAAAACCTCAACACACGGCGTTGTCTTAATAACAATACCCGGACTTCGTTGTTGTGGAATACGCGCTTCTGCTAAAGAGGCAAGCTCAGTCGTTTGAACACCACTTGCTAAAACGACAACATCGCACGGAAATTCACCATTAGGAGTCTTGACAGCGGTAACACTACCGTTGCGAACGACAAAACCTGTAACTTCTGTTTGAGAGTGCACGACTGCCCCTGTTTCGCACGCCTGCCGAAGACAAACACCAATAAATGTATCGGTTTCAATGTGAATATCCGCCTCGGAGAGAGATGCAGCTAACACAGTCCCAGGTTGTAGATGTGGTTCAAGAGCCAACATTTCGTCACAGGTAATCAGTCGGCACGGATATCCCCATCTCTGTATCTGGCGGATACGTTGACGCAGCTGCGTTGCCCGTTGCGGATCGCTCTCCCATCGCATTTCACCGCCGTAATGGATACCGATGTCTGTATCCAGCTGATGTGCCAACCGATACCACATATCCAGCGAACGCCGATTAAGTGTGTGGTACTCGCGTGGGTCTTTCCCGAAAGCATTTGCCCAAGCAAAGGAATGTCCCGATGCCCCTGCACCGGGGGTGTCGCGCTCCAGAAGCGTTACGGCAATGTCATTGCGCTGGGATAAATAGTAACCAAGCGAAGCACCAATAATACCCGCGCCGACTATCACTATTTTTTTCGTCTTAGGAGTAGGGGAAAGACTGGGATTTTTGTTTACCAAAGGATTCCTCTGAAAAGTCGATGCTGTGCGCGTCGGGAATGCGCTTATCAATGATGTCTCAACGATGCGCTGCGACGATAAATCCCGTCAAGCCCGCAAGCAACAACTGAAAACCAGTTTGATAGAACAACATCAGAAACGGTTGACAGAGCGCAATCAAACCAAGCGCAATTAAACCAATAGAAATACGTTCACACAAGGTTTTCTGAGAAAAAACAATCGAAAAAACGATAATCCCCGGCAGAAGCAGATGTAACGCAGTACTACCAAGCGATGGAATAAAGGGTTGATAAAGAAAGACAATGCCGATACATGTGAGAAGTGCTGAACCGATGGTCGCTGCTTGCTTCATTCCGGTTGTCATGCCAAATGCAATAGCGCAGGCAAACAGAATATGAAACGCTGAACCGTGTAAAATTGACAGGACAGGTAGATAAAGAAAAGCAAGTCCAATAACTAAGCCAATACCGGATATAAGCGCAATCCGTCGCTTGTCTTCAAAAGAGGTCCCAGCTAAGATTGCCGCAATACTTAGCAGTACCAGCGCGATACCCTTGAGCAAAACAGCATTCTGAGCAACAAGCGATGGGGCTGCTGAGATGCCGCCTACATAGAGAAAAATAGTGCCGAGCACGAAGAACCCAATCGCAAGCAGCTGATTCCCTTTTTCTTTTCCCATAGCCATTTTAATAACCTGTGAGAGCACTACATTTAGAGGGACTCGCCGAAATATATCAATTTCTCCCTTTCAGCAGGCGACTCACCCAAGTTTTAGATTGTTCCTCATTCAACTGATTCGTCAGTTCGTCAATTTGTGCGGACAAATTTCCCCTGTCGTTCCGACAAGATTCAATTGCTTCTCGGAGTTGCGTATTTTCGGCGACAAGCGCTTGATTCTCTGCTTCCAATTTGTCGCATGTTTCCTGTAGGTGTGTGATATGAAAAACCTGGCAGCTGAGATTTTCAATAATATCGTCTGTCGGGATATTGTAGGCGAGTTTTCTTATCAGCATCGCGAGTCCATCAACCCGTAACTGAATTTGTGGCTTCGGAGAGTCTCCTGGGCTGTCAGGAGGCGCAGAGACGACGCGGATATACGACTCAATGTCCCCATCTCTCCGCTCTAACGTTCGGGTGATGATATCCTCCTCTACGCCTATAATTTCAGAGATTTTGGAGGAATTTATATAGAGGTCCATTCCCAAGTTCCTAACCAGTCTCTTCTGATAAAAAATTAACAATCTAATATCTACAATGCCATTGGTCCATAAAAACGGACTAAAAATAGCATAACACATATCCTATTATTTGACAAATCGAAATCTGGGTGCGTCCACAGATGTAATTTTGGCGCGCCTGTGGAGCGCGCCACCAAAAAAGGATTGATAATATGGATACGAAACGTGACTTTATGAAATGCCGTCCCAATATTTCCACATATTGTCGGGTGTCTCAAACTTAATCTGATCCAAATCTTTGCGACGGTATCTACCAATAAGCGCGATCCTGACCCTACGACCGCAGTTCGGACCAGCGGTATGGCTCATCTGGTGATGCCAAAAGCAGACATCGCCCGCCTCACCTGTAAATTCATAACTCGGTCCTAAATCAAACGGGGCAATACCACCAGGCAGACTATCCAAATCATGGTGTCTGAAATATTCCGCCCAAATCAGATGGCTTCCGGGCCAGACCGTAAATCCACCGCCCTGTTTTTCAACTTTTTCGAGATAGACGGTCGCACCGAGCGTGAAGGAACCCACAACACCTTTCGGCACACCGTTCGTTGGGGTATGGTAACCGTCAAGGTGCCCCCTCGGTTCGCGCCATTCCATGTCTGGATCTGGGAAATTGATGTGAGGGCCTGCACCGCCACCGGTATTTAATTTGTCCTCGCCAACCAATTCCTCGCCCATAGCGAAGACTCGATTGTCGTATATTGTACCGCGAATAACGTCTTCGCCGCCGACAGGCACTGTACGATAACCTTTACGAATCCAAGAGTTCGGATCGCTTCTATCTTCCCCAAGGGATTCCCAAATTCTATCAAGCGCAGCGTCAACCGATGTTGGCTCCACTGCACCCCGCACAACCAGATAGCCATTTTCTTTGAAGAACGTTTTATCTTCTGCTGTTAAGTACGCCATAATATAGGTGTTCCTTTTAACTCGCAAGCCCAATGGGTTTACGATCGAAAGCATCGCTACGTGTGAACCTCAAACCCATTTTCCTCACGCGCTTTCTGATAGGGTGCCTCCTCCAGATTCAGTCCGAAGCCGGGACTCTGTGGAACACTCACATAACCATCAGATATAGAGTATCCGGAATCATCTAAACCCGGTGTGGTCGCATGATCCCATTCGACAAACTCAAATCGCTCGACCTTTGCTGCAAGATGGCACGATACATAATTCCCGTAGTGTCCGCCGTAATGATGTGGCGCTGTACCAACATTAGATACATCCAACTCAGGACCCAGTTCAAGCCAACGTGAGAAACCAGGATAGAAAATATCATATTGGACAATGTCAATAAGTCCTTCCTTTGCCCAATCCACAAGGTTTGGCGACGCACTACCTTCGCCATCAGCGATACGGGTTTCCAAGCCTTCAGCGTTCAGCCATTCCTTCAGAAGACTGTAGACCCTTGCATCCTCATGAAACGCCTCTTCCATCCAATAGACTTTTGCATCGGCAGCACCGCCCAATACCTGTTTGGTGAGGTTGAGGTTATAACCGTTATTTGCGTCTATCAAAATTGTAGCACCAGCACCAACCGCCTCGCGGACAGCACGGATGACATCAATATCCCGTTGTGTCCCCTTGTCGAGTGGCATGTGCATTGCACCGCGTCCTACTTTGATTTTGTAGGCATTATGTCCGCGTGCTTTTCCCTCTAATGCCTCGGAAGCGATAAGTGCTGCAGCTTCAGCGTTGTCTTCAAGATGCAGGTCATCAATGTAGAGCGAAGTATCGTAGCACGGTGCGCGGAACTCACCGTTTTGTCCAGAAAGCATTGCATAGACAGGCTTCTGCGCCAACTTGCCCACGAGGTCCCAGATGGGGTACTCCAACATCCTGAATTCTTCAGTGACACCGCTTTCTGAGTTGAATGCTTCATCGAGCTGAAATCCGACGATAGCTTCCGCTTTTTCAGGAGAAATCGGGGAAAACCCAAAACCACTGACACCGTCTGTTGTTGTTATACGGGCAATAGCGGGTCGGACATACAGCCCGTGTTCGCCAAGCCTCGAATTGCAACCAGCCTTACGAGGACGTTCGCCTGTCAAACGCGCCCATTCAATCCGTTCGATTTTTACATTTTCCAATCTGACCACCCTCCGTAGATATGTAAATTGAACCGTACCACTTCCCAATAGTTACTGGTGGGATTCTCAACCGCACCAGTAGTGGTGTATTTTAAAGAAATAAAAAATCTGTAAACCGGGTAAAAAGGATGAATAATGCCGCGAGAATAGGGGATTATAATTGGGTTTCGAGCAGGGCAATACTCTCAGGATCTAAATGGTGGTAATTCTCAATCTCGTAACGATTGCCATCAGCATCTTTAATAAGCACTCTTCCATTTTCAAGACTGACGACATCGTATCGGGTACGCATACCAAAGGAAACAGGACCGCGGTTTGTCTCCACGACCCACCGTGTCACACCAAATTCGCCTTCAAGTTCGTGAATTTTGGTAATCTTTGGCATAAAATACCGTTTCTGCAATTCCGACAAGAGGGTTTCTGCCGACTCTCGCGATAATTGTTTGATGTCCTGAATGATACCGATTTCCTCCCCTTCGCTATCTAACAGGGTGATGTATTTGTTAGAATCAGTGAGTGGAAAGGATCGGACTGCTTCAACATTTGCGTGATTGGTGCCATCTGGTAGTTCGACAGTAAGTTCCTCAAATGAATTTCGCGCAATTTTGACATTGGCAGCATCAAGGAATTGCACCTCATCGGTAATCTTTGTAGCTTCCTGCATTACGCAGCTTCTCCTTCTTCCATATCAAGGAAGGCGTTTCTGGTGCGCACTTTCAAAGCGCGCACCAGAACAGCATGGTTACCTATAACGCACGAATCTTTGATAATTCCGTCTGCTTTTCACACAAGCCTGCATAAGTCCCATCCTGGGCAAGAAGTTCCTCATGCGTTCCGATTTCGTCAACCTTTCCGTCTTTCAGCACAACCAGTCGATTGGCATACTTGAGTGTAGAAAGTCGGTGGGCGATAGCAAATACAGTGCGCCCGCGAACAAGCCGCTCCAATGCTTCTTGAATATTCGATTCAGTCTCTGTATCCACAGAGGATGTCGCCTCGTCCAAGATAAGAATCCTCGGATTTTTCAGAATTGCGCGAGCAATAGAAATCCGCTGGCGTTCACCACCGGAGACGCGTGCACCGCGTTCACCGACCATTGTATCGTAGCCATCGGGGAACTTGACGATAAACTCATGTGCGTTTGCGGCTTTCGCTGCGGCAATAATTTCATGCCGCGTAGCACCCGGCTTCGAATAACCAATATTTTCAGCGACTGTACCCTGGAACAGGAACGGATCTTGAAGAACCACACCCACTTGCTGTCGCAGTGCCTTTAGCTTAATATCCCGGCTGTCGTGTCCGTCAATCTCTATTGAACCTTCACTCGGGTCATAGAAACGGGTAATCAGGTTAATCACAGTGCTTTTTCCTGCACCGCTATGCCCAACAAGCCCAATCATCTCACCTGCTTCTGCTCGGAAAGTGACACCGTTGAGTGCGTTCTTTTCTGTATCGTAAGAGAAATAGACATCTTTGAATTCAACTTCACCTTTAATGTTTTCAAGGGTAACAGCATCTTCCTTATCAGCAACACTTGGGGGTGTGTCTATAATTTCAAATACACGGTCGGCAGAAGTTGCGGCTCGGATGAATCTCTCATTCATCTGACAGAGCGTGTAGACCGGTCTGAAAAACCGTCCCATTAATGCCTGGAACATAAAGAGTTCGCCGAGCGTTAATAGCCCATCAAAGATTTGTGAACCACCAATCAACCATATTAGGATCGAACCGGAGAAAATAATAAATTCCATGATTGGACGATAGAGGGTCCACAACTTTGCCGCATTCATTTCCCCATCAAACACTTGATATGTCTTTTCGCTAAATCTGTTTACCTCATAACGTTCGCGCGCAAAAGCTTTGACGACGCGCACGCCTGGAATAGTGCTTGCCAATATAGTACTCACATCGGCATACCGCTTCCATAACACGGAAAAGACCTTGCTCATCTTTTTCCCAAACAAGATGGTGAAAAAAATAAGGCAGGGTACTGGAATCAGCGTCCATGCAGCCAGCTTCCAATTGGTAAGAAACATAATGACGCAGATGTTGACAAGCGTCAGCGAATCACCGATCAGATCTTGTAACCCGTTGGCGATGAAATCCCGAAGCCTCGCCACGTCGCTTGTGATTCTCGACATGAGGTTACCGGTATCGCGCTGATTGTAAAAATCTAACGAGAGTGAGTTAAGATGATTGTATGTTTCGTTCCGAAGCCGGCGCGTGATATTTTGGCCTACCCACGCCATCATGTACCCTCGTACAGCGGAAGCCCCCATGGTGAAAACATTGAAACTGACCATTAAAATAACAATGGTGGTAAGGTGTCCCCAACTTCCAGCCACTGGAAGCGTTAACCAACCCGAAATACCCTCGACTATCCCACTAAGTAGTCCCCACGTGGGATCTGGAATCGATTCACCCGTCGCAGTTAGCGTAGCACCACTTATGTTCCTTTCTGCCGGAACAAGGATATTATCAACCATCTCCTTGCTCAGAACAGCAGGCAAAAGCGAAACGAGCCGGATTACCATCATTAATGCAAGCGCAGGAATAGCGACGTGCCAGAACGGGTAGGAATATTTGATAAGCCGAAAAATAAGTTTTCCTTTTTCGACACAATGAACACAGACCCCTGACCAGCGGGGTAGGGGTTGTCCGCATTTCTCGCATTTGCCTTTATTTTTTCCCAAGCCTTGCGGACGGTGTTGTTTTTCTTGATCGGCTTCCGGATTCGCATCTTGGACAAGCGTCTCCAACTCAGGCGTTGCCAGCTCAAACTTTGGCGTAAAGCGGCGTGAGTAGCGTGCCACCTCAACCGCCTTATCGGATGTTCGGACCTTTAAGATGTTGTTCCCGTACATCTCAACGATTTCAACAGCCGAAACCGACGCAAGTGAAATTTCCTGAAGTTGATGTTCTGGAGTACCGTTCTGATTAAAGGCAATGAGCCGCCTATCAGTAACAATCACCCAATCCTTACCGTAGTCGCCATCGAACTTAAGATCGGTTGAAACGGCGACTTTAATTTCCTCGCCATCCGTAAACAATGCATGTGCCCGATGCTCCAGTTCCTCGGGCACCTCTTCGACTGTGGTTAGCTCGTCGTCCCCCAATTGTTCAAATGCGGACTTCCCACCAAAAGGTCTCTTCCGTAAGAATTCCCTCCGCACATTGGATGACTTCGGCATTATCCCTCGCATAAATAAAAACCCCCAAAGATTAAAGGCATGGTTTATAGCCTATATAAAACACTTAGGATACTTTATTTAACGAAGGTTTGCGGAAAAAGTTGAAAAAAAATGCATAAAAGCATAAAAAAAGCGTGGATAATGCCGAAATTAGTGGCCTAAACCACTGGAAATGCTATTTTTCCCTTATTTTATGGGTTCGGCGGTGATGTACAGATCAGGACTTCCATCGACTCATCCCCTGTATTTTCAATGCCGTGTTCACACCACGGTGGGAGATGAATGAACGTCCCCGCTTCAACGGGAACTTTTTCATCAGCGATTGTCATTACCCCTTTCCCTTTTAGAATGACATAGCACTCCTCAGTGTGGTGACTCCCCGGTTCAAGAACGACGTGCGGTGGCACAAAAAACATAACCAAACCTAAGTTCTGTGCGGGCGCGCTTGGGTTCGCAGGATGCACGACACGTACACCAATGCCGTCGCAACCTGAATACTTTACAGGAACCCCATCTTGGACCGTGACAACGTTCGCTTGAACTTGATGCCTCGGTTTCGGGATAGGTGGTTCCCCTTGATACCCTTTAAACATAGTAATCTTCGCCATTTTTTCTCCTTCATAATAGTAGGCACACGCTGTGCGCCATCACGCAGTGGTGCTATCACCAATCCCGTGTGTAGCCAGCAGTCCAACCGCCGTCTACTGGCAGGATCGTACCGTTAATATAACTTGCATCCGGCGAGACAAGAAAGAGCACCGCCGCTGCAATCTCCCTGGTTTTTCCAGGGCGTCCAAGTGGGATATGTGATAGCAGGCTCGCAGCGTTTTCTGTGTACACACCATCATCTCCGTAAAAGAGGGCTTTTGTGCCACGTGTCAGCGTTGAACCTGGCGCAACAGCATTCACCAGAATTCCTTCTGGTCCAAGTTCCAAAGCCATAGAACGCGTCAGATTGGCGACCCCGGCTTTCGCCGCTACATAAGCACTCTGCAAACGCAGCGGCACCAACCCAGCAATAGAACTGATGTTAACAATCCTACCAGTGGCGTCCTCAGCACCAGACTTGCTATGACATTCGATGATATGTGGGATAACAGCACGACTCGCCGTAAAAACACCAGTAAGGTCTATATCCAGAATTCGTTGCCAATCCTCAAAGGTGTACCGATGAATCGGAACCCTGTCACTCCGTGTGTTAATCCCAGCATTGTTCACCAGAATTTCTATTTTACCAAAATGTGATGCAACCTGATCTGCAGCAGACACCATCTCCGAAGCGTTGGATACATCACCCTCTACGAACAGACATGTCCCTCCACTCTGTTGAATTTCCTCAGCGGTTTTCTTACCCGCCTGTATGTCGATATCGATAATTGCTACCTGTGCGCCGTTGTCAATTAACGCGTCCACAATAGAGCGACCGATACCCTGCGCGCCACCTGTAACAATCGCGACCTTTCCTTCAAGTGCAACTTTCATACTATTTCTCCTCCAAACCCTACTTTCGCTGACGGAGTTCAAACCCAGCCAACAATTAACCTCTTCCGTCCGAAATTTTTAAGCACAACTCGGTTAAACGCCCCGCGATTTTTGAAACCTGCGGAAGCCAGCAACTGCAAAAAACAGCAAGATAATTATACCCGTACCTCCAGCAATTCCAATCGCTGAAGCGGCACCGAGAGCAGCAGGAAGATAGCCACAAAACAGGGCAATGCCTGCAACAGTGAGACTATAGGGTAATTGCGTCCTTACATGGTGCAACGGGTCGCAACTACTGGCGATAGAACTGAGAATCGTCGTATCTGAAAGCGGCGAGCAGTGATCCCCAAAGATTGCGCCATCCAGCACCGCACCGAGGCAAATGATTGTCGTGAGTCCGTAACTTCCGTTGTCAAGTGAGAATGCAACAGGAATCGCTGTCGGAATCAGGATCGCCATCGTTCCCCAACTTGTGCCGGTCGCGAAAGAAGTAACAGACGCACATACAAAGACGAAAATCGGAAACCAGAGCGGTGAAACGACATCACTGAGCATCGTCGCAAGAAATTGACCCGTCATCAATCTATCGCAGCACGCTTTTAATCCCCATGCCAATAACAGAATGCTCAACGGCGTGAGGCTCCCCTTTATACCACTCCAGATGACCGGTACAATCTCTGAGAACCGCAGTTTTGAAAGACCGCGGGCGCAGATAATCGCAATAATAAACGCGCTTGCCGCCGCACAAGCGAGAATCTTGACATTGTCCGCCGCTGAAAGTGCATCTCGCCATGCAGTTAGCGAGAGAATCGATCCCGTGCCTTTACCATCTATCCAGAAACCTCCTAAAAGCAGCCCAAAAAGTGCCAAAAGCGGTAAAACCGCTGATAAGGGTTGAACAACAGCATTTGGTAAACTGGTAAAGGATGCGGCGTGTCCGAGTGCTTGGGCATCTGGCGCGGCAATGTTTCCCGTCTCTCTCGCACGCCTCTCGGCTTTGTGCATGGCACCATAATCCTTACCACTGAGTGCGTTGACAAGAACAAAGATAATCGTCAGAATGCAGTAAAACCGAAAGCCGAGTGCATCGAAGAACATCGAATACCCATCACGGTCGAGTCCGATTGTCTCCGCCACATCGTTAAAGAGACCGACTTCATAACCGATCCACGTGCTAACAAATGCCAGACCCGCAATTGGCGCGCTCGTGGAATCCACAAGAAACGCTAATTTTTCACGGCTGACGCGATAATGGTCGGTTAACGGACGCATGGTAGGTCCGACGAGCATCGCATTGGAGTAATCCCCAATAAAAATAATGATCCCCATCAATCCTGTGATAAATTGCGAAGATCGCGGGCCCTTCGCAAATCGAGAAAGCCAAACAACAACACCACTAATGCCCCCGGAGGCTACGACCACAGAGATCGTCGCCATAATCAGACAAACAAACAAAACGACCCAGAAATTGAATAGGTCTACTCCATCGTTTCCGATGCTCACAGCACGAACAAACCAGACGATTTCCGTCAAAAAACCGATAGGTGTGGCATGTTGCTGATACCATGAAAGCACAATCCCAACACCTACTGCTATACAGAGACTTGGAAACAATCGAGCTGTTAGAATCGCTAACGTGACAGCAAGCAGCGGTGGAATTACACTGTACCACACAAGCGTTTCCGCGCCCCCAACTTGCTTGGCACGCCACCAAAAAAGAAAGCAAATTCCCAAAAAGATTAAAAAGCCGATCACATATTTTAATTTAGAATTCATCAATCTACTACGATACACCTCGCTTCCTACACTCAAGATTTACATCTCGCAGCTTGTGTGCATAATAGCAGTTTCTGATGCAACACGCAAGCCAAAACCACCACAAAACCCTTGACACTCGCACTGCACGTCAACTATAATTGTCTAAAACCGTTACAAAAAATAGGAGCAAGTCGTGAGGAACAGCAGAACACCGAAAGTTACCGTCGTTGGCAGTCTGAACATTGACTTAGTATGCCACGCAACAAAGCGACCAGACAAAGGAGAAACACTCATCGGAGATGCCTTTGACATTTTCACAGGCGGAAAAGGATTCAATCAAGCAACTGCCGCAGCTCGATTGGGTGCGGAGGTCACGCTCATCGGTAGTGTCGGTGCAGATTCTTTCGGGGAGATGTTGCTCATTGCGACAGAAAACGAACATATTGATAGTAGGTTTGTCAGAAAACGTACTGACACCGGGACAGGTGTAGCAACTATCGTCGTCGAACCAGACGGCGACAATAGCATTATTGTGGTGCCGCGCGCAAACATGGCGTTGACAACAACAGATATAGACGCTGCCGCCGACTGTATCTCCGACGCTGATGTGCTTCTCCTGCAATTAGAGACACCGATTGCGGCATCCGAACACGCTGCAGCAATTGCCAAAGCACACGGGACAACTGTGATATTAAATCCAGCACCTGCACAGCCACTTCCAGATAGTCTGCTGGCATCCGTTGATATTCTTACGCCCAACCAATCCGAAACTGAGTTCCTATCAGGAATACAGGTAAGTAATGACGAAGACGCACGCAACGCAGCAGAGGTATTGCGTGCTCGCATGGTGGACACTACAACATCTGCTGTAGTGCTAACACTTGGAGAGCAAGGCGCATTGATATTGACATCCAGAACATCCGAACGTATTCCCGCATTCTCTGTTGATGCTGTAGATACGACGGGAGCAGGCGACGCTTTCTGTGGCGCACTCGCAACCGCATTGGCAAGCGGTGAAACTTTAGGTGAAGCAATCGCATTGGCAAATGCCGCAGGCGCAGTAGCAGTAACAGTAATTGGCGCGACACCTTCTATGCCAACCCGTGCAAAAGTAGATCTTCTAATGTCCCAATCTCATCAAAAACAAAACGGCTAAAAACATTAGGAACTGAGGAACAGACGATGAAAAAAATAGTGAAAACGACCACCATATTTTTAGCTTTAATTATAGCCTTATCGTGCAGCATATTTGCGACACAAGCACTCGCAGCAGAAAAATGGGAATCGAACATGAAAAAGGACTTCACAAAGGTGCTGCGAGAGAAGAAACGACCAGCAGAAAAACATCGAGACTTCATTCGCAAGTGGCAGGAGGAAGGACGACTCTCTGCCCTCTTAACACTGTATGAATCACAAAAGGAAAATCGCCAACCGTCTTCTGCGACAATCGATGCAGCGTTTTATTACGGTCTGGGCTATACACATGCACTTCATGCCACGGAAACAGGTGAAACACTTGACCCTGCAATTACCTATTTACAACACGCTCTCAAGATCGCGCCAGATCTGCTTTGGGCGCATTTCAACCTTGGCGGTATCTATCAACAACAGGAAGAAAACGAGTCTGCCCTCGCCGAATTTGAAACTTGTATTCGTCTCAATCCTAATTATTATCCGGCCTACTATCGCATGGGAGAGATTCATCTGAAACAGCAGAATTATGCGGCGGCACTCCACGCCTTTGAGACGGCGCGAGGGTTAAATCGAAAATGGGAGTATCCACAACATGGAATCGGTTTAGTTTACCTCGCACAAGGCGAAATAGATCGCGCACGAGAGACGTTCGAGAACCTGACAGAAAAGAAGAAAAAGTTCGCACCCGCCTATTTCAAATTGGGACAAGTCCTCGCTACGGAAGGTTTCTTCGACGACGCACTGGAAGAATACGCCAAAGGTGCACAGTACGAGCCTTATTCAGCGGAAGTAGTTTATGAATTGGCGACTATCTTCGACAAACAAGGGAACACTGAAGGTGCTATCAGACTGTATCAACGTACCCTTGAAATTGAGCCAAACCACGCACAAGCACATCTATCTCTCGGAGATATGCTCTACACCAGAGGCAACACCGCAACAGCATTAGCACATTACCAAAAGGCACTGTCCTTGATACCGCATATTAAAGATGCTTTCTATGAGCCGCTTGAGTCCTACTTCGCTGGGCTGATGACAGTCGATGAAGCGATGCTAATTCTGGAGAAAGCTATGCTGGTTCTCCCGGACGATCCGCGTTCCTATTTTTACGCCGGCAACATTGAGGTTGATGCAGGCAATGCTGAACAAGCCATTAAGCATTACGAGAAGACGATTCAAATTATTGAAGCGGACGCGAGTTATCTGCAAATGGAACTCCCATTGGGGAATTTCAACGACGTCTATTTCAAACTTGGAGAACTCTATCACCAGCAAGGCGATATAGAGGCGGCAGTCGTCTACTTTAAACGTGCTTTAGTAGTAGACCCAGGGTTAGCAGATAGATTCATTACACAAGGACAACACGCCTTTGACGAAGGGAACTATCGCGCTGCAATAAAACCGCTAAACACACATCTGCTGCTCTTTCCGGATGATGTTGTGGCTGCCTATCTATTAGGACAAAGCCACGAGGCTAACGGCGATATAGACACCGCACTCACCTTTTATGAACGCACTCTGGTATTAGATTCCCAACGCACGGATGTGCTTTTCAGAATGGTTCATATCTATCGAGGCCGCGAATCACATGAACAAGCTGTCAATGTGCTACAGAAAATTATTGAGATCGCACCTGACACCACCGAAGCACACTATCTATTGGCACTGTCTTACCTTACGTTAGCACAGCCCGATGCTGCCTTATCAGCATTGCTCGCAACTGTTCAACTGAACCCAGATGACGTCGCAGCGCATTATCACGCCGCAATCCTGCTTGAGCAGCACGGTGAAATAGACAAAGCCATCGAGCATTATGAAAAAACGATTACACTTGATACTACCTTACTTGAAGACGACATAGGACGTGACTTACAAAGCCCTTTGCCAAACATCGCAGCAACAGAAGCAGAACCCTTTTTTCGTCTTGGGTCGATTTATCGCGCACGCAACGATAAAGATAACATCATCCGCGTCTATCAACCCGCCTTGGAAATTGAACCCGCACATCCCGAGCTACATCACCTGCTTGCAGTTATCTTTGAGAAACGGGACGAACGTGAGAATTCCATCCGCTATTATGGATTGGCAAACCAGTACAATCCAGAGAACTTTGAGTGGCACTACAGTTATGCACGTCTGCTCGACCAACACGCGGAAACACTGGGGAATGACTATCACCAACATGCAGAGATGGCTGTCAAGGAATACACCGCTACTATCGCCTTAAACCCAAATTATGTGGATGCTTACTTTTACCGTGGGTTGCTCACACTCCGCTACAAGCAGATTGGTGATACACTTTATCGTTATAGCCAGATTTCAGAAGATTTCAAACAGGTCGCAGAAATGCAGCCAAGAAACCGTGAGGCAAACTACCACCTGGGAGTTATTTATTTTGAAATCGATCGGCATCAACTCGCAAAAAAGGTGTTTGAAAACATGCGTTCTTACGCGCCAGAATACAGGGGTATTCACCTGCATTTAGGAAGGATCGCAGAATGGGAACAGGCATGGAGCGAGGCGATTCAACACTTTGAAGCGGAAGCGAAACTGATTAAACAACCCGCGAAAGAAGACGATGACATCGCCATAAAAACATATCAACGCCTTGGCAATCTTTACTATACCCATGCCTTAGATTACAATAGGGCAAAAGAGACATTAGAGAAGGCACTCGCTTTAGACGAAACACACGTCCCGACGCTGCTCAACTACGCTAACAATCTTTTCAGCATGGATTTACTCGGCGCAGCGACGGAGCAGTTTGAACGGGTGATACAACTGGAACCGCGCAATTTGACGGCGAATTACAACCTTGCGTTGATGTATGAACATAGGGAAAAGCGTCAACAGGCAAGAGCGCAATGGCAACGTTTCCTTGATCTGAATCCGCCTGAACAGTGGAAAATTGAAGCAGAAAGACACTTAAGTCAGTAGCGTCATGAACACACCTATTACACACGAAACACTTCAGACTTCGATTATTGGATGTCAGACGGAGCACCACTCACAGGTCGCTTCTACCAACGATATTGCTATTGCTCGTGGAAAGGCGGGAGTAGCAGAAGGGACTCTCATCATCGCGGAGCACCAAACCGCCGGGCGAGGGCGATACGGCAGGAGATGGGATGCTCCACCAAGAAAGTGCATTCTCGCGTCCATCGTTCTTAGGCATCGATTGCTTCGTGATCAAGTTGAACTTCCCAATCTCATGGGTGCAATCGCGATAGCAAGGGCAATTCGTGAAACACACGGACTTGACGCCCAGATTAAGGCACCTAATGACGTCCGTATCAGCGGAAAAAAGGTGGCGGGTGTGCTAACAGAACTCGCCTATGACAACCAGCACCAATCCTTTTTCGTCTTGGGCATGGGCGTGAACGTTAATAACGTTTTAAAGGATTTTCCTCCCGAACTGCGTGAAACGGCAACCTCTGTACGGATAGCAGCCGCCCATGTTAGAAATCAGGATTCTGAGATCCGTCGGACCCCGTTGTTAGGCGTCATACTTTATCAACTCGAAGAAGTCTACCTGCAACTGAAGGCGGATGAGACGGATTCAATCATGCGTCAGTTTGAGGCGTTACAGGAAATCACACCCCATGAAGGTGGTCATTAGTGCTTGTCTCTTGGGTGTTCGTTGCCGATACGATGGCGGTCATAGTCGAAACGAAACGGCGATGAACGAAAAAAAAACATATCAGCTTATTCCGGTTTGTCCAGAGGAATTAGGGGGTTTGCTGACCCCGCGCCCGCCCGCAGAAATTGTGGGCGGTGACGGGGACGCTGTACTGGACGGGACAGCAAAAGTTATGACTGCAAACGGCACAGATGTAACAGCAGCGTATTTGAAGGGAGCACACCACGCTTTACAGGTAGCACAATCCCACGGAGCAACACATGTAATCCTTAAAACGAGAAGTCCATCCTGTGGATGTGGCGACATCTACGACGGCACTTTTTCTGGCACGCTCATATCTGGTGATGGCGTGACCACCGCGCTCCTAAAACGGCACGGTATTGCTGTCACCGCCATGTAGTGGTTAACCATTAGCAAATAACTGTCGGTTTTCAGGTCGCCTGTGCCACCGGCATTCAGTAATTAACCAGAAATCATTGTGCGGTTACAAACGTTTTCGCCTACTATACGCTTAACTGACTGCTGATTACTGACCGCTAATTAAACGTCGAACCTGCTCTCCGATATCAGAACTCCGCATCAACGACTCACCAACAAGCATCGCATGGACATCTGCTTCCTGGAGCTTCACAACATCCTCGCGCGAATAAATACCACTTTCACTCACCACGACTTTGTCCGCTGGAATAGTGTCCCGCAAACGGAACGTCGTGGCAATATCTGTGTGAAATGTGCGTAAATCTCGGTTGTTTATTCCAATAATTTGTGCATCCACATCCAATGCAATCGCCAATTCTTCGGGTGTATGCACCTCCACCAGAGATGCCAACGATAACGAATCGGCGATCTCCATAAACGTTCGTAACTCCGCTGCCGTCAACGCTGCAACAATCAATAAGATTGCATCTGCTCCTGCACAGCGCGCCTGATAGATGTGATACGGATCAATCGTGAAATCTTTTCGGAGAAGCGGCACGTCAACGCTTTTCCGAATCGAGCGGAGATAGTCGAGTTCACCCGCAAAAAAATGTTTGTCCGTTAGTACGGAAATCGCAGCGGCACCGTTTTCGATGTAGGCCTTAGCGATTGATACCGGATGGAAATCCTCACGGATAATGCCTTTACTGGGTGATTTCTTCTTCACTTCCGCGATAAGTTTGACGGTCCCACAGTCTGTGATAGCACCTTGAAAATTCCGCGTCGGTGGAAGGTTTATAATCTCCGCTTCCAACGTTGGAAGCGGCACCTGTGCTTGTTCGACTGTCAACTGTTTCCGTTTATGTGCGATGATCGTGTCGAGTATCAATCCGTTTATCCCTCTTTCTGTAAGAGACCAGAACCTATCCTATAAATACAGTTTTGTTGGACGAGGTCCCCGTGCCTCGTCCGTTGATGTATTTTTTAATTATTCGACACCGACTTCAGGCCTTCCAACTTCGCGAGTGCCTCGCCTGAATCAATGGATTCCGATGCCAGTCGGATACCCGCATCAAGGCTATCCGCTTTCCCGCTCGCAACGATTGCCGCACCAGCGTTCAGTACAACAATATCGCGTTTGGGTCCCTTCTCACCGTTCAGGATATTCACTATCATTTCAGCGTTCTCCTCCGGTGCACCCCCCAAGAGCTCTTCAGGTTCTACTCTCGGAATTCCGAGTGTTGTGGGATCAAGCGTATAGGTCTTGACGGTGCCGTTCCGGAGTTCCGAGACGCGTGTGGTCGTCGTAGTTGTAATGTCGTCCAACCCATCATCTCCATGCACCACAAAAGCGTGTTGACAGCCAAGGTTATTCAACACATTGGCGTGGGTTTCCGTGAGCTCTGGTGCATAGACACCGATCACCTGTGCTTGCGCGCCCGCCGGATTCGTCAGTGGACCTAAGGCATTAAAAATCGTACGGATACCGATTTCCTGTCGCGGCCCGATGGCGTACTTCATCGCACCGTGCAGGGCTGGAGCAAATAGAAAACCGATGCCGACTTCATCAATGCAGTGCCCAACGTGTTCAGGATTAATTTCAATATCCACACCTAATGCCATTAGCACGTTCGCGCTGCCACTCTGTCGCGTCACGCCCCGGTTACCGTGCTTTGCCACCGGCACGCCCGCGCCCGCAGTAACAATGGCAGAAGTTGTCGAGATATTGAAATGGTTCAAACCTGTTCCGCCAGTACTACACGTATCAACAACCAATGTGTGTTTTGTAGAAACAGACGTCGCTTTGGCACGCATGACGCGCGCTGCGCCTGTAATCTCTTCTATTGTCTCGCCTTTAAGCCGCAAAGCGGTAAGAAAACAGGCAATTTGGGCATCTGTCGTCTCACCTTCCATAATCTCGTTCATCGTCCCAATCATCTCTGCTTCGGTTAAAGCGTCGCCTGCCATAACCTTCTGAATTGCTTCACGAATCACGCAATGTTCCTCCTGAGAATATTCTGTTCGCAATTATAGCAGATGTTTGCATATTTCTCAAGGTAGTCGATTTTCCACCCCAGCATTTCAAATTTCATGGGCAAACACTTGCCTTTTTTAAGCGGGTCATATAATATATTTTTCTATCCCAAACAACTGATGTGAGTGAAAATAAAATGATGATCCGAAATTATAGACCGAGTGACCTACAAACGCTTCGACAAATAACCGCCACCTGTTTTGAGAAAGTGTCTATAGATAAAAATATCGAAGATCAGTTTGGGCGCATCGGCGATATGGGCTGGGAAGAACGCAAAATGTCTCATATTGATGATGATGCAGCAGCAAATCCAGACGGGATTTTTGTGGCGGAAGTTGAGGGAGAAATTGCTGGCTATATCACAACCCGTATTAACCACTCAACCCAGATTGGTGGTATTCCAAACCTCGCCGTGCTCCCACAGTTTCAACGCCGTGGTATTGGTAGGCAACTGATTGAAAAAGCCTTGGTGTATTTGCAGGCAGAAGGAATGCTATACGCTCGTATTGAAACGCTGGAGCAGAACCCGGTAGGCACCAGTTTCTATCCGGCTATGGGCTTCACAGAAATTGCGACACAGATTCACTATATTCAACCGCTATCGAAACTGAAGGCATGATGCATCGCACAACTACAGGTAAAGACTAGCGGCGTGCTCGGTCTTATTGGGTTCTGGCAAATGCTGTAGCACAAACTGTTAGTTTGTGGCGTATTAAGTGAATTTCGGAAGGACCGCAAACTAACAGTTCACGGTACAAAGTCTCTTTATCGAACTCGCGTTAAAATAAAAACCGGTACATCGGTTGGTTCATCGTAATGCCAATAATGCTCCATATACTACCGATAATAAATTCACCTAAGATTAGACCGAGAAAGAACGGAATGAGTCTTCGATGTGCGCTCACACCACCGTGTCGAAGGATAATCCACTTGATAACAGAGCTCACTAATATCGAAAACCAGAACACATTCATTGACCAGCTGCTGGAAATAGCGAACCCGGCAGGGTGAAAGGGCCACCAAAAGAGCCGCATCCGCATTATCATCAAGAAACCCGTAATGAGGAAACCGATACACATTGCGACAATCGCTGGTACGTCTGGCGCCCTCGGTGATGTCAACCAACTCTGGAGCCGATTAAAGGGTCTTCCAGCGAACCAGTCGCGCGCACCTTCAATGTAAGAGATATGGTAGAATGCCCAGAAGGAAACGAATGTCCCGATAACAATCGCAATGCACATCGCGATTAGCAACCGCCGGTTGGAAATCCCTGTCCGCTCGGCTAATTTGAACCCCTCTAAGATATGGGGCATCGGATGCCCACGATAAGCACGATTGAAAAAGAAGAGGTACGCCATTATCGTCAAATTGTGCGGACCGAGGAGCCGCGTGCCAAAAATGCGAGGCATCATCTCGTCAGGCCCGATGAAGTGTAAATCGTGAACAGGTGAACCGAGTTCCGCCCGCATGCGGGTCACCGCCGTGGAGATAGCATAATAGATACCGAAAAACACGAGCACCACCCAGACAGACATTCCGGCGGTCTTGCAGAAGCCAGCGATGAAAACAACGCTTACGATAATCCCCAACACTGTCACACGATAGGACATCGGTTCGTCTGAATCGTCAATACGCTGGTCGTTAGTAAATAGCTTGCGTCCGACTTGCGCAAGATATTTTCGTGTCGCTATAACCGCAATCACAAACAAGCCGAGATATGCCCCAAAAGATTGCTCATCGGTGAAAGGGAAATTCGGCATGCCACGCACCCCCAAGGCATCACCGAAGATCCGCTCTACTTTCCAGAAGAGATAGAAAAACCAGCAAGAGAATGACAAATCGAGCGGAATAAAGAAAGCCATACCCACGGCGAACGGAAAAACAGCTATCGGGCTCCAACCGACCGCGCTCCACGGTTTCTGTGTGAAAAAGGGACGCAAATCGTAGAGTCTACCACCCAGACTTGGCACGGTCGGATAGAGATGGTGGAGCCCATTGAGTATATCAATTGCACCAGCAATCCCAAAACCGAGCCACATCATCTTATTTGTGAGCAAATTTGTTCGGCTTCCAACGCTCGTCAATTCAAGTGGTAACTGGATAATAGGATAACTCAGTTTCTCATGCTCTGTCCATTGTTTCCGAACGAGCGTGTTGATACAGACCATCAGGAACACCATAGCACATAGGAAGCCTCCCCAAACGGCTGTCGTCGTCAACCATCCCTGCACGGTCTCCCACTGGTAAAAAGTCGCTTCGCCCCGGTAATACTCGGTTAGAAATATTCGGTTCTTAACAGCTATCCAATCTGGGATATACCGATGAAACAGATCTGCCCAGTCATTCTCCGGTGTTGCATACCAGAATGCGTAGGGGATCATCGGGATTAAGACACGAAGTACATCGTGACCCGCCAGTGAGGAAGCGATCGCCAACATAACGTAAATTGTCAGCAACTCGCCCTGTCGCATTGCGATCCCCGGTGCGACTCGAACCATGAAAAAATTAACACCAGTGATAGCAAAGATACAGAAAATGACATTAAAGTAGAGGGAGATAGTCGTTGGATAGCCTTGCCCGACCGAGTCCAGAATCCAGTACATGTTTGGGATGATAAGGACGGTTCCGAGCAAGATAGCACGCCATGACGCGCCAAATCTTGTGCTGCTAAAACGCAAGGTCTGTCCTTGCTTTACATTTTGACTGTTCTGTTCGGATAGCGGTTTATGAGGTTCTGAATTTAATTCACTCTTCAAATTGCGTGATACTTCCTGAATAGAATTGCGTTGAAATTTTTCGATAGATCCTGTATAATGCATACCATGATATGGATCTCAATCAGGAACTTGAGACTACTTTCAGCACTACCAAAGGATAAAAACTATGGATACTACAACAGACATGGCTTCCGCATCAGCAGTCTTTACGCCGGAACATAGGGAATTTGTCGAAAATAACGGGTATCTGCTGATTAAAAATGCGTTGCCCCCCGATGTAGTGGCGGAAATAGATGCCGCCGTTGATGAGGTTTATGCCAAAGAGGAAGCCGCAGGTCGTCTCGAAGCAGGCGGAAAGTTGAACCTGCGTAACTGCCTCACACACCACGAAGCGTTTCTACAACTGCTGGACTGGCAGAAAACCGTTCCACTCGCCTACGGGGTGCTGAATTGGAACGTTCAGATGATCACTTCACATCTGATTGTGCTGCCCTCAAAAGAAGAACCAGCAGACGAGGTAAAGAATCGTATCGGCTTGCATCGCGACGGTGGCACGTCACATGCCGAAATGCAGGAACCGCACCCTCGCATTATGCTCAAAATTGCTTACGCCATCAGCGACCAATCTGATCCTGCTTCCGGGGCGACCGTGCTGGTCCCGGGAAGCAACCGATTAACAGGCAGACCGCCACTCGACCCAGATACAGGTTGGGCACGCGGTGCGATCTCTATGAATATCAATGCTGGAGATGCTTTCCTCTTTGAGCAGCGTACATGGCACGGCATCGGACACAACTGGTCTGGTATGCCACGCAAAACTATTTTTATGGGATATGCCTATCGCTGGGTGAAGCCGATGGATTATATCACGATGCCTGATGAACTGGTCGCTAAATGCAACCCGATTCAGAAACAACTCATCGGTGTCGTCAGCGATCCACTCAGCTACTATCTACCCCAAGATCAAGACGTACCGCTAAAGGCGACACTTGATTCAGAGGCGTAGTTAGTGTCCCTATACTGCCCATGTCCTATTCAAGTTCGCTTTTGAGCGAAAGGCTATAATCCAGTAGCGCATTTGCGTAGGGCATATTGTGAAGCCCATAACCACTATCGCCTTTGACCATGTCGTAGTTCAACTTGGCATCAAGATAGGCTTGTGAGGTTTTGTTAGGTGTCGCATCAAGCATCGTCTTGACGGCTTGCATCTTTGCCTCTATCTCGGCGCGATACTGCGGCAGTTTCACCTCCATGCTGTTATCAGCACTATCGTGACAACCTGCAGTACTACACACCGACAATTCTGCCTTGAACGTATGCCCGCCGTGTTGCGCGACCGTTTCTGGGTTCTCTTTTACCATGTGGCACGTGACACACCGTTTTTTCATCGCACGCACATGTGGCGACGGCATCCGTTTGACACCGGCTCCCTCGCGTCCAAGGAACATCTCCGATTGAGATTGGTGGACGATGCCCGCCCCAGCACATCCACAGTCCATCTTGTGGCAGGTAACACATAAGTGTTTTGCGGGTTTCACCAATAAGTGTTCGGATTTGCTGGTGTGCGAATGGCAGGAAGCACAAGAAACAGCATTCACCGCTGTCTCTACGTTATAGGTGTGCCCTGGATAGACCCGATCGCTAAAGGTTTCGTAACCAGCAGAGTGGCAGCTCAAACACGAGGTCTGCAACTCATACGGACCTTCAATTAGGTTAACAAGGGCATGTGAATGTCCAGCTTGGCGCCATTCTTGATAGGCGGGTTCGTGACCGTGACACTTGTCGCATCCTTCAGCAAAGGGTGTTTTCGTATCAGTTACAGCGGCCGCCACGGGTGCTGCATGGAGCGTCGAATTTTGATCGTAGCCGTAAAGGGCAAAAAGGGCTATCGTTCCCATCAGTACGGATAACCCTAAAAATAATAAGGCTTGTTTCATAGGTTTTAATTGTCCTCGTACTTTCGGCGCAACTTGTAAGCCGAAACTTGCTCTACAAAAGTCGGCGCAACTTGTAAGCCGAAACTTGCTTTACAAAAGTCTGTTTTACGTTGCTGAGCCTATGGTGCTTATTGTGTAATCTGTAGTAATTAAATATGGTACTTGATTTAGTGAAATATGTCAATAATTTTTAGTGAACACAGGAGAATATAGATGCCTAATCTTTTCAATGGTAAAAATATGAATGGATGGCTCGCTCGAGGCGGTGCGCCAGAACATGAATGGGATGCCGCCAGTAGCGCCGGTCTCAACCCAGACGACGCGAAACTCCTCACAATAACAGCCGGTGAAGGGATCTTTTACAACGGTGCCACGGGACGAACCGTAGACATCTACACCGAAGCGGCGCACGGCGATTGCGAACTGCACGTAGAATTCATAGTGCCACAAGGCTCCAATTCAGGAGTCTATCTCATGGGCAGATACGAGATCCAGATATTGGACAGTTGGGGTGAAACGGAACTTCGCTACGGCACCTGTGGCGGTGTGTATTGTCGCTGGATCGATAATCAGCCAGTAGATGGCGTGCCACCGAGCGTCAACGCCAGCAAACCTCCAGGCGAGTGGCAGACGTACGACATCACTTTCCGCGCACCAAAATTCGATACCGACGGTAATAAAATTGCCAACGCTACCTTTGTTAAAGTCGTATGGAATGGACAGGTTGTCCATGAAGACGTTGAGGTTGTAGGCGTAACGCGGGGTGCGATGTTGGAAGAGGAAGCCGCCACCGGTCCACTGATGTTGCAGGGCGATCACGGACCTGTCGCCTTCCGCAATGTTGTACTGAAACCTGCCTAAGTCTTTGAGAATCAGGACTTGTAGGTTGGGTTGAACCAAGTGAAACCCAACATGATTAGAGGTTGCGTTAAACCCAATGGGTAACCCAGACCAAAAACCCGAACGGTCAACGAACGTTCGGACCAGAGGGCCATAGTTAAAAAATGGAAAAAATAAAACTTGGTGTTATCGGTGCAGGTGGCATCGTCTGTCGGATGCACTTGCCCGACCTCGCACAAGACAGCGATTTTGAAGTCAGTGTCATCGGTGGTAGACGTGAACATCGTCTCAAACATCAGTGCCAAGAATTCGACATACCTCACTGGACCCAAGATTACGATGCAATTATCGCTGATGATACGCTCGACGCTATCTTGATCGGTACACCGCACCCCTTGCATGTCTCGTGGGGTGTGAAAGCACTCGAAGCAGGCAAACACGTACTTATGCAGAAACCGCTCTGTGGTGATATGGATGAGGCGAATCAATTCGTCGATGCGACCGAAGCGAGTGGTAAAACCGTGATGTGTCTCCCGCACTTCAACGCCGCTATCTACAAGATACGGCAACTGATTGCGGAAAATGCCATTGGACGTGTCTCCGGGGCGAGAATGCGGAGTAGCCACGGCGGTCCCGAAATCTACTACGCCGAAATTCGTGATATTTTCGGCGAAAGTGGGGACGATTTGTGGTTTTTCGATGCCAAACAGGCGAGTGTCGGCGCGCTCTTTGATATGGGTGTTTATGCTGTCTCAGGGCTTGTTGCCATGCTCGGCACATTCAGACGGGTGACCGGTTTCGTTTCGACCTTCGACAAACCGACGGAATTAGAGGATGTTGCAACGTTGGTGCTTGAGATGCAATCTGGTGGAATTGTCACCGCGGAGACAAGTTGGTGCGATCCGGCGCGAACAGGAGAAGCGAGTGTGCACGGCACGGCGGGTAAATTCACAATGCCCGGCAAAGATGGCGCGACGCTCAGTCAGTGGACGCCGACCTCTTATACGCGTGAACATGCGCCGGTTGATGTCAAAGATATCGACTGTTCAGACGCAGCACCGAGCGGAATGCACACACATTTTGCGGAGCATATCCGTGCGGGAACGCAACCGCCACTCTCAAATGCGTATACAGCGCGGCATGTCACAGAAATTCTACTTGCGGGTCTCAAATCCTCTGAAACAGGTAGGGCAATCGAATTGACAACAGAAGCAGATAATTGTGGAAATTGTTCATCGTCGGACTGTTGTTAAATAGTGACCAGCAATCAGGGCGATTTACTTCGTAAACCTTTCAGCAGTCAGTCACTCATGTGGCACGCAAAAATGCTTTTGCATACTACAAAGTCCTCTTTGCTGACCACCGATAGGGAGCGAAGCGAACGCCCTGAAAGCCAACAGCCAAACATCTAACCTATAAGCTGGCGTGAAGTTCATACCAGTCGTCAAGGTTGTTAAGATTGACAGCATCTAAGATAGAGCCATCGTCTGAAATACCGCTTGCACCGAGGATGCTGCCACGGGTATCGTTGTCGTGATTATAACCCGCAATTGCAGCGTTCAGTTCATCGATTGCTGCTTGATCAAAACTTCCGTTTTCCGAAACCCACGCTTCAAACTGTGGGTAGGTAGGCGAATTATCGCTGATATATGCCAGCGTAGCATCTTTATCCAGACCGAGACCATCTAATACCATCTGATCGAAGCCCGCGCCGCATGCCGGATAATCTTCATGTAGTACACCCTTAGCATCCATCAGCACTTTCGACCAGAATCGGGGGAGGTGTGACACGCCGAGCGGTCCTGCAACCCCGGAACTAATTGTCGGAATCATTCCTGCCATTCTATTTTCTCCTTCTCTTGAAAAATTAAAAATAGAGAGTTATTGTACAACAGGTGCTATTGCCTGTCATGTAATATGCCACAGCATTATAGCACAACGTGCAAAAAAGTCAAGGCAAAATTCAAACCCTACTCACGTACCTGACCGTCCCCGTATACAATGTACTTATAAGTCGTCAACCCCTCAAGTCCCATGGGACCGCGGGAGTGCAGCTTCTGCGTGCTAATTCCGACTTCTGCCCCCAACCCAAACTCGTAACCGTCGGTAAAGACAGTGCTGGCATTGACGTAGACGGCAGCGGAATCTACCTCTTTGAGGAAGCGTTGTGCTGCGCTGTAGCTCTCGGTGATAATCGCATCAGAATGATGCGAACCGTAGGCTTCAATATGGTCGATCGCTGTGTCTATACCGTCCACTACCCGAACGGATAAGATGTAATCAAGGTATTCTGTGCGCCAATCCTCTTCGGTTGCAGGTTTCACAGCAGGATGGAGTTGCCGGGTGCGTTCACATCCACGAATTTCAACATCAGCATCCTGCAGTGCCTCACAGAAAGCGGGGAGGAACTTTTCAGCGGTATCGGCATGGACAAGGAGCGTCTCTACGGCGTTGCAGACAGCCACTTTATATCCAACCTTCGCATTCATGCATATCTTGTTCGCCATTTCGAGATCAGCGGCTTCGTCAACGTAAACATGGCAAATACCGTCGGCATGTCCCAGCACTGGGACATCAGACTCCTTCATTAAAAACTGGACGAACTCGTTGCTGCCGCGTGGAATAACGAGGTCAACGTACTCTGGCAATCGGATGAGTTCATAAACAGCCTGTCGATCGGTGGTGTCAACGAATTGGATAGCGTCTGGGACACCTTCTGCGGCAGCGGTATCGCTGAGGATACGGGCAAGCGTCGCATTGGAATGAATCGCTTCGGAACCACCTCGGAGGATAACACCGTTTCCAGACTTGATGCAGAGTGCTGATACTTCGACGGTCACGTCCGGGCGCGACTCATACACGACAGCAACGACACCGATAGGAACACGGACCGTGCCGATCTTGAGCCCATTCGGACGTTCACCCATACTGATGACTGCACCAATCGGATCGGGGAGTGCAGCGACTTGGCGGAGGTTGTCCACCATCCGTTCGATTTTCTTGTCGTCGAGTAAGAGGCGTTGCATGAGCGGTGCAGCGAGTCCAGTTTTTTCGCCGTTTTCGAGATCAATGCGATTTGCCGCCTGAATTTTATCTTTGGATTCTTGCAAACTTTCAGCCATCGCTAAGAGGGCATGATTTCGAACATCGGCAGAACTCCGCGATAAAACCCGCATCGCCGATTTTGCCATTCGAGCCTGTGATTGGATCATTTGTTGAATATTTTCGTTCATAGGATTCCTTTTTGAGAGGTCGCGCGATGGATAAGTCGTATCTCTACCAGTAATGCTATCTATATTAAACCACAAGTACAAGCAAACGTCAAGTTTTTATAGATTGCACGCAGAAAGTATCAGGTTGATTTTACAGGGGATATGTGGTATGCAGTCAGAGGTTTTCTCACCACAAGAAAAAACTAAACTTTTCCTATCTAACCGCTATAATTAAGTAAACGCACGAGGTATGACTTACCCCATCTTCTACATAAAGAAAAGTCATGCGATTTATAAAAAGGAAAACAGTGATGGAGGGCACTCCTATGATCTGCGTGTCCGATCTTACGAAAACATATCACCGCATGGTCGCAGTTGACAATATCAGTTTTGAAATCCTACCGGGACAAATTGTTGGCTACCTCGGGCCCAACGGCGCGGGCAAATCAACGACGGTAAAAATGTTGACTGGTATTCTTAAACCGACGCGTGGAGAAGTCATTGTCGCGGGGTGTGATAGTCGTACAGACGGTATCGAACTCAAGAGGCGGATCGGGTATGTTCCTGAAGCCGCAATACTCTATGAGACGCTCACACCTGTTGAATATCTACGGCTGGTCGGTCAACTCTATCATATTTCTGAAAATTCGCTTGCTGAGAAAATAGACGAATTTGTTGAATTGTTTGATCTGACACAGGTTGCGCATCAGCAGATTAGCAGTTTGTCAAAAGGGATGAAGCAGAAGGTCATTATTATATCCGCGATCCTCCATAACCCCGACGTCCTTTTTCTTGATGAACCCTTTAGCAACCTTGATGTCTCAACGGTGACCCTGATGAAGAAAATTCTGCAAGACCTCGCGGGTGTAGGGAAAACGGTTTTCTATTGCACCCATATTCTCGACGTTGCCGAGACCATCTGTCAACGGATTCTGATTCTGAATCAGGGGAAAGTTGTTGCTGATGGGAGCATTGATGAACTTCGAGAGATGACAGGCCGGATTTCGCTTGAGGAGATTTTCGCACAAACGACGGAAGCCGACGAAGCTGGTGCGAAATCTGTCGAAGTCCTTCGAATCATGACGGAGAACAGAGATGATTAATAACTTCCTTAAAATTCTTGGGGCTGACCCTGATCAATATAGATTGTTGCTAAAAACCGATAAGTTTGTGAAATCTCGCAGGGAGTCCTCTAAAGTTTTTTTAGGCAATTCCCCGGCTCTATTGATTGGCTTGTATGCGATTTCAAGTACATTTGTATCCTTCTCTGCTTTTGCCCTCGATAGTTTCAGTTTCACACTTCTGACGTTGTTCGTCTCAATGACAATGATGGCGTTCACCGTCATCTCTCGGCTTGAGCTGATTATCAATCCAACGGATTATCCGATGTTGGCGCACATGCCAATTTCATCGCGCACCTACTTTCTTGTGAAATTCACCCATGTGTTGCTTGACCTCGTTATCTTCATAGGCGCATTAAATGTACCGCCAGCAATTTTCGGAATATGGACGAAAAACGCACCGATTCTCTTTCCAGTCATTTATTTACTTGTATCCTTTATGGCAGCGTTCTTCGTCATCGGATTGGTTTCAGCGTTCTATGGATATCTGATAAAATTATATCGGTGGGAGAAATTTCGGGACATCGTTGCCTACTCACAGTTGGTTCTTGCGATTTTGGTGCCGCTGTGTTTTTATCTGTTTCCCCGCCTGATCGTGATCTTTCGTGTTGCGCGCGTTGATTGGAATCAGATTGGAACCTTGAAATGGATTTATATCCTGCCGTATAGTTGGTTTGCTGGGCTGATACATTTCACACTCGGGGCGACGCAGTCCCCGTTTTCATCTTTATCGATTCTGGCTGTGGGCTCAACGATTTTATTCGTCGCTATCCCACTTGGACGGATTTCGATAAGGTATTCGGAACACTTATCGTTTTTATTAGAGTCGGCGAGTGGTGTCGGAAAGGTAAGACAATGGCGAGGCAGCCGTTTCGCATCGTTATTAAAAAATACCGAGACGCAAGCGGGTTTTGAATTGGTATCTCTCTACTTGAAAAGGGACCGCAACACGAAAGTTAGACTTTTCGCGAAGCTGGGGGTTTCCTTGGCTGCAGTCGTTCCTATGATTCCAACAATCCCTGAGCTTATGGGTCGTCCCTTTAGCATCGGTCTGGCGATCGGCGTTTCTACCTATTCGTTCTGCGTTTGTGCCTACGCGCTGAGTTGTCTGCTCAGCATTCTCAGGTTCTCAGAAGATTGGAAAGCAGCATGGATTTTCACTATTGCTCCCGTGGAATCACACGATAGTTTCCTTAAGGGTGCGAAGTTGGCAATCATCACTTATTTCGTTGGACCCTTCTTCATCATTTTGACCGGCTTCTACGTATTTCTCTGGCACCCATTTTCTGCACTCGTTTATATTTTACCGAGTTTCATAGGGGCGTTGTATTACCTCTCATTCCGCTGGTCATCAATAGTTACGCTCCCTTTTTCACAAGAACCTCGTGAAAAAAAAGGGATAGACGATCTTTTGACATTTCTGCTCGGTCTCGTTGTTTTTATTGCGGTTTTAGGCATTCAATATATCGCCTATCAGCTTCACATATATTTGTATATCGCTGTATACACTGGCACAATAGGGGCGGGCATCATTTTCTGGAAAAGAAGGGCAGGATCTGCAAAGGTTCGCCCCATTCATTAGCAATGTGAGCATCATAGAAATCGCTCCACTGGTTGCTGGAGACTTAACAGCAAAAGGGGAAGGTATGAGACGAACATTGAAGATTATTGGAGATATTATCGCTGAACCGAGCGCAGCGTTTCGGGTGCTAAAGGATCAACCCAGCTGGTTTATGATATTCGTTATCATCGCTTTGGTGTCAATTGGCATTGCGTGGGCAATTTTGCCATTTTCAGAACAGATTGCACATACCAAAATGCTCGAAACCGGTATGGATGCATCGCAAATCGAACAAGCTCGCGGAATGGAAGAACTATTGAGCCTTGTAGGACTTCTCTTTACGCCGGTTCCGTTACTCTTAAAATGGCTAATTTTTGCTGGACTTCTCTATTTCAGTGCCCAATTACTCGGAGGCTCGAAGGTGTTGACTTTTAAACCTATGTTCGCCGCGGTGGTCTACTCAGAACTCATCTTGGTCTTTTCAAATCTCATCAATGCGGGGTTGTTGTTATGTTTCAAGGATATTAGTGACGTTCGAGATTCTATAGACCTTCAAATGATTCCGGGGCTCCACCTTCTGTTTGGAGACCATCCACTCGGCGTTCTGCAGCTTACGCTTCTCAGTCAGATTACCCCATTTTCTATATGGTATCTTGTTATCCTTTCATTGGGGGTCGCGATTGTTGCCGATCTAAAAAGAAGGAAAGTGGAGTGGTTAGTCGTGTTGGTCTGGCTGGCAAGTATCGGTGTTCGGGCGGCAACCTCTGTATTTTAAAAACGCGTGTGTAAGACCGTATCCAATGGGTCGGCAGACAGAACAAATCAGTCGAGTAGGACGAGATTATCCCGATGTATGATTTCATCGTAATCGCGGTAACCGAGGATTTTTTCAATATCTTTGGTGTGTTTTCCAGCAAGTCTTGTGGTCTCTATGGCGTTATAATTCACCAAGCCGCGTGCGAACTCTACCCCATTCTCTGTGAAACACGAAACAGTATCGCTATAGTCAAAACTACCCTCGACGCGTCGGATACCAGCAGGGAGTAAACTTCTACCACCTCTCACGAGCGCGTCCCTTGCACCATCATCTACAATAAGCTTACCTTTCGGGGGACGGGAATAGGCGATCCACCGTTTGCGTCCAGAAATACGGGACTGTGGAAGGAACAGGGTACCGAGGAGCTCACCCTTCAAGAGTCTTGTGACAACAAGTGGTTCTCGTCCGTGTGCGAGTACCATCATCTCACCGGATCCAGTGACGATATCAGCAGCGCGCAGTTTGGTTACCATTCCACCAGTCCCACTCTCTGTGCCAGCCTCGCCAGCGGCTTGCCATATCTCTTCCGAAATCGCGTTGACGGTATGAATGAGTTCTGAATCCGGGTCGTGCCTTGGATCACCGGTGTAAAAGCCTGCTTGATCGGAGAGAACAACAAGGAGTTCTGCTTGTGCGAGATTTGTTACGTAAGCGGAGAGGGTGTCGTTATCGCCGACTTTGATTTCGTCAACCGCGACGGTGTCGTTTTCGTTGACGATAGGAATTACGCCGTGATGGAGCAGGGCACGGAGGGTATCGTTCATGCGGGTGTAACGTTCCCGATTCGAGAAATCGTCCCGTGTGAGGAGCATGAGCGCCGTCCGTTGTCCGTAGTTGCGGAACCGTTCCTCGTACGCCGCCATTAACCAAATCTGACCAACAGCAGCAGAGGCTTGTAATTGTGGTAGCGTCTGCGGACGTTGTTTCAGACCGAGTTGGGGCCAGCCCGCGGCGATTGCCCCCGACGTGACGAGAATGACCTCCACTCCCTCCTGTTTGACGAGTGCTAAATCGTGAACCAGCCCATCCAGCGCTGCTTCGTTGAGATGGCCATCATCGGCAATGGTGCTGCTGCCAACCTTCACGACGATACGTCGTACATCCGACAAACAGGCGCGTGTCTCAATTGGACTGCATCGCTCTTGGGCTATAGGTGAACTCGAATTCATCAATCTGAACCGTGTCTCCTTCCACTGCGCCTGCGCGGGCGAGGGCATTTATCACTCCCATATTCTTCAGTTTTCGATACAACAGAATCAATCCCTGTTCGTTATCCATATCCGTCATGAGGACAGCGCGACGCGGTTCTGCCCCGTTGACGATGAAACCTTCCTCGACTTTAACGACTTCAAATCGTGCTGGTGGTTCTGGCGGTAATTCGTGCTCGAATGTAATCGTCGTCTCTGCTTCCTCTCGGGCGCGCGATTCAAGGTATTGTAAGGACCGATACGCTTGCTGCATGAGCGGATTGACACCTTCACCCGTAACAGCGGAGATAGGGAAGATTTTCCGTTTGCCGAAGTACGTCTGCACGCGCGTCAGGTTCGCCTTCGCTTCAGGCATATCCATTTTATTTAGAGCAATAATCTGTGGGAGTTTCGTTAGCAGCGTATTGTAATGCCCCAATTCACGATTGAGTTGTTCGTAATCCTCAATAGGATCCCGCCCATCCACGGCACTCAGATCGATAACATGAATGAGCATTTTGGTGCGTTCAATGTGGCGCAGAAACTGGTGTCCCAAACCCGCTCCCTTGTGCGCACCCTCTATGAGTCCAGGGATGTCGGCGAGGATAAAATTCTGTTCTCGATCAATACGGACAACCCCCAAATTAGGACGGAGTGTGGTGAACGGATACGAGGCAATTTTGGGAGTGGCAGCAGAGGTTCGCGCTAATAGGGTTGACTTACCGGCGTTGGGGTAACCCACCAGTCCCACATCAGCAATAAGTTTGATTTCAAGGCTAATCTCGCGTTCTTCTCCGGGTTCACCCTTCTCGGCAACGCGCGGGGCTTGGAAGGTGCTGCTTTTAAAGTGGGCATTGCCCTTTCCACCGACACCGCCACGCGCGACGATGACAGTTTGATCCGGTTCTGTCAGATCGGCGAGCATCTCTAGTGTGTCCTGGTCTCTAACGATGGTACCAGCAGGGACTTTAATGATGCGATCTGTTCCATCTGCACCGTCTCGTTGTTTACCCGTGCCATGTCCACCGTTTTCAGCGACTTGGCGCGGGTTATGACGCAGATCAATTAGCGTGCTCATTCCCAAAGTGGCAATAAGAACAACATTCCCACCGCCCCCGCCATCCCCACCATCGGGACCGCCACGAGGGACGAATTTCTCTCGGCGAAAACTAATACATCCGTTCCCGCCATCGCCTGCTTTAACCTGAATCTTCGCCGTATCCATAGACTTACATTTTCCAGCAATCAGCGGTCAGCAATCAGCAATCAGCAATCGTAGGGGCAGAGCTTCTCTGCCCATTGGTCATCGGGTTGGGAAACCCAACTCCTACGATGGTTTCCGATTAATGCCTGAATCAAAGGAACTCTCTACAGCACCTTAAACCCAGCTTCTGTTATTGCATCTCTGAGATTCGTAGGTGTGATGCGCAGCTCATTGAAACGGACGACCGCCTCACCTTTACGTAGGTTCACTTTTGCGCGCTGAACACCCTCAAGTTCGGTCAACGCATCGGTCACCGTTTTGACACAATGCTGGCATGACATACCACCGATTTTTAATTTCGTTTTTTGCATAATATTATGCCTTTAGCTTTCGCAAGGTTAAGAGGTTCACCTCATGCATAGTTTTCATTTCTGGTGTCTCGATGATGAGAGGAGTTTCGATGAAGCGAGGATCGTTGATAATATAAGTAAACGCTGTCGCGCCGATATTGCCCTCACCGATGTGCTCGTGCCGGTCCACTCGGCTCTGGTAGGTCGATTTTGCGTCGTTGAGATGAAAAGCTTTTAATCGCGCTAACCCGATGGTATCGTCGAACTGATCGAACGTTGTAGCGCAATCTGCCTCGGTTCGCATATCGTACCCCGCAGCGAAGACGTGACACGTATCAAAACAGACACCGAACCGAGCCGGATATTTCGACATGCCAATCACATCACGGATATGTTCAAAGGAGTAGCCGAGATTTGTGCCTTGTCCAGCAGTTGTCTCGAGGAGAACTACAACATCTGGTGCCTCAGTAGTTTCAAATAGGTGATCGAAACTATCAGTCAACCGCTTTAATCCAAACGTTTCACCTTCGCCGAGGTGTGCACCGAGATGTGTGACGATGTGGCGGAGTCCTAGCACATGTGCGAGTTCCATCTGTTCACGGAACGCTTGGTTTGATTTTTTCAGTACGTCTGGTTTCGGGGAAGCGAGATTGCTCAGGTGGATGTCATGAACTATTACATCTGCGAGGTCAGCTTCTGCCCATGCTGTGCGAAACTTTTCGATGATCAGATCGGTAGGGGGCTTTCCTTGCCACTGATTTGGGTTTCTCAAGAAAATTTGTATGGCATCGCAGTGGAGATTGGTCCCGTTTTTGATGGCATTGTGTATACCGCCTGCCGTGGATACGTGTGCGCCGAGAATCATATTTCAGTTGGTATCTCCTTGTGCGGGGTTCTACAATTAGAGAGATGTTTCTAACTCGTATTTAAAGATACCACAAAGACGACAGAAAGTCAAGTAAAGAGGCGTTTAAAATCCGTTGATAGGTGGAGGTGTTTGTCAAAAAAACTGTGGAATGTAACAACAAAAACCGGCGAGGTTAAAAACCTCGCCTACCAAATACTAAGGGAAATATCAATTCTAAGAGAGATGTAGGCATATCTATTATGGATGCACGACGGTTTTGACCCCGTGTTGTGCAGCGGCGTTATCAAACGCTGCGAGACCCTCTGCAATTGGGAACCGATCGGTTAGTAAGGGTTCAAAGTTGAGTGCGCTTTCAATCAAAAGTTGCCGCGATTCTGCCAGACTGGCGCGAGAAAATGCCCACGATGCCATCAGTTTGTGACCCGTGTAGTGAAACTCTTCCAAGTTGACGCGGATTTCCTCGCCTTCTGGAGCCAGCCCAAAGAAGTTGAGGCAACCGCCTCTGCGAACGACCTCAAAAGCGAGTGCGATTACCGCGGCTTTGTTCGTTGTCGAGGCGATGACGGTATCAACGCCGCCACGGGTGAGGTCTTGGAGATGCGCAACAGCCTCAGATGAAGCGTCGAAAGTGTGGTCGGCACCAAGTGTTTCTGCTACGCGTCTACGATGTGATAACGGCTCCAGCACATAGGTTGCTAAGCCCGCTCGTTTCGCCAGTTGCGTAAATATCAGTCCAATGGGACCGGCACCGAGGATCGCAACAGAATCCTTGAAAAGGGTTTCTTGCATAGCGTTTAGGCAGCATCCCAACGGTTCCAAAAACAGCAAGTCTTCAGGCGGAATACTATCGGGCACTCGGATGAGTTTACCAGTATCCACGCCGTGCTTTGGCATCCGCATGTATTCGGCGTAGCCACCATCAATGTCGTGTCCAACGCCTTCAATCGTATTACAGTATTTGTCGAGGTCGTTCTGGCATTCGGCGCATGTACCACACGAGAGCATGGGGTTGACAGTAACCCGTTCACCGATCTTGACACCTGGATGTCGACTCTCTACAACCACACCCGCGAGTTCATGCCCCATTACGACGGGTGGTGTATAATCCGACACATCTCCGCGGAGCGCAGCGAGATCGGAGGAACAGATACCGCAAAGCTCCATCTGAATGAGAACATCTCCAGTCGCGAGCGCAGGGATAGGCTTTTCGTGGATGCGTAATTGCTGAATTTTTTCAAAAACAATCGCTTTCATATAATTTTATTGGGCGAAGTTAGGAATCATCACCAGCAAAGAACGGAAAAGTAAGGCAAAGTTGAACGCTTGCCAGCGAAAGATAAGATTACTCAAATTCGTAAGGCACGGTTTCTGCCAGATGTGTCTTGGCAGATTTTTCCGCCAGATCCATTATAGCGATAACACGGCGAGCAGACTCTGGTGTCACGAGTAATGGCGTGCCATCATTTAAATGCGCGACGATATTTTCATAGTAACTCGGTCCTGGTCTACCGTGGTAGCTTACTGTCTGTTCTTTGGGTTTGCCCTCAACCTCAGACAGCACCTTAAATTCACCGTCTTCGGAGGTAATCGCGCCGTGCGATCCGAGCAGTTTCCAGCGCGGTCCACCAATTTTGGCGATGTTAGACATCTGAATGTTCGCCATCGCGCCATCCGCTACCACCTCCCCGGCTGCGAAACGAATAATCGCTTGCACGTGATCCTCGTTGGTAATGTCGTCCCAGACAAGGTTGGGTTGGTAGAAACCAGTAACGTTAATCATCGGTGCTTCAAGTACATTGAGTAGCCAGTCGAGGTAGTGTGCCCCCCAGTCGTAGAACTGTCCCCCGGAGATGGCTTTGACGCTGCGCCACCAATTAGGGTTGGGTTTGCCGTAACCACCACCCCACATTTCAACGTTGAAGACCTTGCCAATGATACCAGAGTGGACGAGTTTACGAAGCGTCCAGAAATCAGCATCCCACCGTCTGTTGTGATGAACAGAAAGCATAACATCGTTCTCTGCGGCAGTGCTGATCATCTCCGTGGCTTCAGCAATTGTGACACACATCGGTTTTTCAACAACAACATGCTTTCCTGCCTTGAGACTTGCAACGCTTGGACCACAGTGTAGACTATGCGGAAGGACGTTAGCGACGAGATCTATACCCTCATCGGCGTTGAGTTCCTCGATTGTATTATACGTACGAACGCCGGGAAAATCTTCTTTTGCTGCTGCCGTCCGCGCTGGATCGATATCGCAGATAGCAACACACTCAATGCCGTCAGTGCGTTGCATCATATTTGCATGGGCTTTGCCCATATTAAATGCCGCCCCATACCCGACGACGGCACCTCTGATGGTATCTGCCATTAATATTAGCTCCTTCTTTTCATATATGAATGCGCCATTTTAGCACAAAAGAAGAAAATTGTGTAAAAATTATAGTAGACTTCACAACTATTGATACACTGCGAAGGAAATGAAAATTGTTTTTGAACCTGCCATTCACTAAAATATTTGCATATTTTTAGATTTCGTTGTAAACTTGCCTACCGCGTTGGAAAAATCAATTGACACTTCTAAAAATTTGTGCTAAATTTTGCGAGTGTATGTTGGTAGAGGCGTTTCGGTCACGTGATACGCCCAGTAAAAGCGAGTGCTTAACAATTTTCTTTTAGGAGGCTCCTTGAGGTAATTTATGGCAAAAGTTGGATTAATTGGCGTTGGCAACATGGGCATGGGTATGTCAAGAAACATCTTGAAAGCCGGACACGAACTCATCGCGTATGATGTCCGCCCGGAGCCGCTGGAAACATTAGTAAAAGAAGGGGCACGCGCCGCTGCATCGCCACGCGAGGTAGGGGGCGCCGCAGATAACATTTTTATCATGGTGCTGAATGTTAAACAAGTCAAGGCAGCATTGTTAGGAGAAGATGGGCTGCTCGCAGGGCTTAAGCCGGGATCCACAGTCATCTGTACAGCGACTATCGGGCGCTCACAAGTGATAGAGGTTGCTGAACTCGTCACAGCAAAAGGAATTTATATCATTGATGCACCTGTTAGTGGCGGCGCGCCCGGCGCAGCGGCAGGAACACTCACAATGATGGTATCGGCACCAACAGAAACGTTTGAAGCATCGAAACCGGTGCTGGAAGCAGTGGGAAGAGACATTTATCACGTTGGAGAAGAAGCTGGAATGGGTCAAACCGTCAAGTCCGCGCTCGCTGTACTGATAGGCACCACTTACGCCGGTATCTTTGAGGCACTGACATTAGCCGTGAAAGCAGGCGTAAAGCCTGAGATGCTACGCGATGTCGTTAGCACGAGCGTTGTCGGGAATTTCCTCTTCAGGGACACAACAGAAAATATTTTGACACGAAATTTCAAGGGACAGAGCAATATCGGCACAATGTATAAAGACCTCAGCCTCGCGAAAAACATGGCAAATGATTGCGGGGTGCCGCTCTTCGCAGCGAGCGCGGCTTTCGAACTATTTCAAGCGGGAAAAGCAGTAAATCCAGACGAAGATAATTGGACTATTATCAAAATCTTGGAAAATATTGCGGGCATCGAAATCAAAAAAACAGAATAACCATGCCTTAAGATTTTGGGAGATCGTCGCTTGGCACTTTGGGCCCCCGCGAAGATACAGCATTGGGAGAGAGTAAAATGCGCAAACTGGGAATTATCACAGATGGAATCAGTCGAGACTTCGAGCATGCCTTAGATGTGATGGTAGAAACGGGTTTGGAATACGTCGAATTACAGTATCTTTGGGAGAAACAGGTCGGCGATCTGACAAATAGGGATATTAAAAGAGTCAAGGAATTAATCGAGGCGCGAGATTTAAAAGTGTCGTGCATCTCGCATCACAATCTATCGACAATCCCAGTCGATACATCGGTTGTCGCGCCTGCGTATCGCGCACACATTAAAACGCTGGAACAGTGTATTGAGGTTGCACAAACGCTCGGCACGAATTTAGTTCGTATCTTCAGTTTCCGAAAAGAGATGGTACTCTTCGGTGCGGAGCCGATTATCTCAGAAGGGGTATGGGAGATGCTGTTGGATCGGCTGGAAGAACCCCTGCAGATTGCCGACGCTGCAGGCATCACGCTCGTCATGGAAACTGCAATCTCTGGAAATGTGACATCGGCACTCCTCGCGAAAAAGTTAATTGACGAATTAGACGCACCACACCTGAAAGTGCTCTGGGACCCGTGCAGTTCTCTCTACTGTACAGAGGTGCCATATCCAGACGGTTACGAGGCTATCCGTCAGCACATCGCACATGTACACCTCAAGGATGGCGTCGTGAATTTGCCAGCGGCGACATTTGATTTCTGCGCGATGCGCCAAGGACAGATGGACCCATACTACAACGATATCGTGAAAGCACTGGATCGAGATGGATACGACGGTACAATCTCTTTAGAGAGCGTCTATACCCCAGTCGGTGGGACGCGCGAGGACGGATTCAGAGAATCTCTCCCCATTTTTATGGAACTTATGGGGAGATAAACCGACCGAAAAAGAAAAAAGGACGTAGCCAACATATTTTGGCTACGTCCTTTATGGTACATCAGGTGCGGAGGTTTCGCGCCTGAGTTAGATATTATCTGGCTTTCAAACTTCCCCAAGTTGTGAAGAACTTACCAGCGGGTTCGACGGAAACGAAAGTATCCTGACGGATATCCCACGTGCCACCGACACCGACGAACATGCTCCAACCGCCACCGCGTTCACTCACCTTCACGAGCAGGATATTACCACCCGCTACGAGGTTAACTTTAAAGTCATCTTGGAAATCGCCAGCACCCCGGTTAATTGCATTAGTGTGAACCACCTCACCGTTGAGCCAGACTTTGATAGAGTCATCACTCCCGACTTTCATCGGAACGCCGCTCTGATCTTCGGGAGCATCAAGGATGATTAGTCCGTAAACCGAATGGTCGTTGACATCGCCACTACCCAAACCAATCTCGTTGACGAGATCGTTGACGTTATTACCGCCGGTTTCGGAAATCTCACCGACCGTCCATTCCAAATCACCAACAGCATCGCCTGCACTGGCACCGATTGTTGCGACCATTTCTTCAGTGACAGCACCACCGCTGGCATCAGCGAGTGAGTCCTCATCAGTAGAATTCGCACCGCCTTGATTCGCCTCCGTTGCTGCAATCATCCACAGCCACGGACCGGTAATTTTTCCACTTACTGGTGGCGGAAACGGTTTAACAACAGCATTCACATCAGCATCAATACCGACGAACATGCTCCAACCGCCACCACGTTCACTGACTTTGACCAGCAAGGTATTATCACCGGTTACAAGATCAACTTCAAACGTGTCTTGAAAATCACCGGCACCCCGGTTAATTGCATTGGTGTGAACCACCTCACCGTTGAGCCAGACTTTGATAGAGTCATCACTACCAACCTTCATCTCTACACCCGCCTGATCGCTATCGGATTCAAGCGTGATTAGTGCATAAGATGAATGGTCGTTGACATCGCCGCTACCCAAACCGATTTCGTTGACGAGATCGTTGACGTTATTACCGCCGGTTTCGGAAATCTCACCCAGCGTCCATTCCAAGTCACCAACCTTGTCGCCTTCATTGGCACCGTTCGCAGCAACGCTGGCCTCAGTGACATCACCACCACTGGCTTCAGCAAGCGAATCCTCGTCAGTGGAATTCGCACCGCCTTGATTCGCCTCCGTCGCTGCAATCATCCACAACCAGGGACCGGTAATTTTGTCTTGGGCATCAGCGACATGCGTCAGCGTCATGACAAAGAGGGTCATGAGACATGTCACCCCTATTGTGAAAAGTTTTCTATACATGAAAATCCTCCAATTAATTTTTTTATCTTTTTTGAAAGTGAAATAAGCATTGTTTGTTCCTGCGCACTCAGATTTTTAACAGAACATCGGTGCTTACAAAGACGAAACAATCTCTCCACTGCAATATAACAAATACACTACAATTAAATCAAGCACAAAATATATTGTGTAATTTCAGTCGATAAAAGCGACACTGGACTGCGACTTAGTAAGAACTCTTGATTTCTGACCATTGCGTCGCCAGTTTTCCGGCGGGTTCAACGGGAAGCCCTTTGAATTCCAAGTTGTATTCCAGAGGTGCGTCAATACCGACGAACATACTCCAACCGCCACCACGCTCACACACCTTAACCATAAATACGTTATCACCTTTTTTTAAATCCACTTCAAACGTATCTTGAAAATTACCAGCACCGCGGTTGACTGGATTGTTATGAACTTCTTCGCCGTTCATCCACACCTTAACAGAATCATCACTGCCAACCCGGGCCTCAACACCACCCTTCTTAGCCTTTGATACAGCATTGATTACCGCATAGGAACAATAGTCGTTGACATCACCGCCAGGTCCCAACTTAATTTTAATAAGCATGTCGTTGATGTTGTTCCCACCAACTGGGGCAATTTCACCTTCAGTCCATTTAAGTTTGTCCGGAAATTTAACTTTGAGGACCCTATCTGTAATCCCCTCCAAGGCGACCTCTTCTTCCGTTAACTTGCCCTTTGTCGCTTCATCTATACCGTCAATGTCGGTTGAAGCGGCACCACCTTGACCGGCCTCCATCTCAGTAATCATCCACATCCAAGGGCCTTCGATTTTATCTGGAGCAGCGACCAACTGTGCCGTCAGAAGAAAGCCGATAGCACACACTGCCAAAAACACGATTTTGATTTTCATTAGAATTACTCTCCTCACTCCATAAGAAAATTATTAGAAACGTCCAATTCCCTATATAGTTTTGATTCCCCAATTAATGCATTTTTGCTGCGGAAGGGAACCACCAATCCCCGGTGTTTCGCTTAAAACGGATAGAAAATTGAAAACCAAACATACTCAAGAAAGTTACCAACGTTACTAAAATATAACGCCATAAACGGTTTTACTGTTACGTCCACCGAGCAAACAAATGTTCATCCGCAGCTGCTATTGAAAGTATTAGATTTATTCTTCCGCTAACTGCTTTTGGACGCTGGTGACCTTATCATGCATGGTCTGCGTTTTGTCAATGCGGGTGCCGAACTTAAGCGTCGTTGTAATTCGGGGTGCCCCCATCTCGTGGACGACCTCATGACAGCGTCGGATTGCTGCAAACACGACATCCCAGTCGCCTTCGATGTTAGTGCCGTAGGCGTGCAATTTCGTTTTTAAGCCTGCCTCCTTGAGTACTTTCTCACAAGCAGTGACGTACTCCGAGACCGAGACACCCACACCTATCGGAACGACACAGAGATCTGCAATGACTTTCATACCACTTTCCTCAATCGCTGCGTAACTGTTCCAAAACAGCGTCAGGCAAAGGAGTCGCGCTTGAAGTCGCGACACCATCGTCAACCTGCGCTGGGTTCATCATGCCCGGCACGACGCTGGAGACAGCTGGATGTCCCAAAATAAATTTGAGAGCGGCTTGCGGAAGACTCTTTGCTCTATTGCCAACTATTGACTTCACCTGTTCTACGCGCTCCAGATCGGCGAGGAATTTCTCACGGGACCAGGTCTTCCGATAATCGTTTTCGGCGAATACGGTATCCGGTCCGAGTTGACCAGAGAGAAGTCCTGACGACAAAGGTTGCCGAACAATGATAGCAACACCTTTTTCCGCAGCGGTCTCCATCACAGGCTTTACCATCTCTTGGGAAAGGATGTTATAGGTGAGTAGCAATGAGGAAGTACCCGTTTCTGTCATCGCTTTGAGTGCGTCCGCCTCGCTGCCGAGGCACAACCCATAAAAGCGAATCTTCCCTTCGGCTTTGAGTTCTTCCATCGTTCCAAAGGCATCGTCCCACTCGGATGCAGGGGGTGGTCCATGGAATTGATAGATGTCTATGACATCCCTCTTTAATCGCTTGAGGCTTCCTTCGACCGCTGATCGGATATAGTCGGGCGAGACGTTAAACGATGGACGTTCCCAACCGTGGCTAATCCAGCCATCAGAATCTAATTCATAGCCGAGTTTCGTGGCGATAACAACCCTGTCCCCGAGTGCTGAAAAAGCTTCACCGAGCAGTTGTTCGGCACGTCCGCCGCCGTATTGGTCCGCCGTATCGTAATAGGTGACACCGCTTTCAAAGGCGTATCGGAGAAGATCCACGGCATCCGTTTCACCGATGTCACCCCATTCACGTCCACCGAGTTCCCATGTCCCCATACCAATTTCGGAGACGATCAGTCCTGTATTTCCCAATCTGCGCTGGTGCATTATTTCTTCCCTCACAAGTCAGGGTCCGTGTGTTGTAGCAAGTTTTATGATCCGAATTTGTTCGCTATTTTACAAGATTTCCTATTATTTGTCAATGACATACAATTTTCTCCAACGGTCATTCAGTTTTCCTGTAGGAGGAAATTTTGCCCCCGGTGAATGCCATTAAGGCATTCATACCGTTGATTTGGAATGCCACACGGCATTCATACCCGGTTCATGCCTATAAGGTATGAATACCGTTGATTCTGATTTACACGGCAAAATTTGTCTTAGCATTACATTTCCCGATCTCTCACGAAACGCCAACCCCTGATTGCCGACAACCGAAAACTAAGCGAATTTGCGTTGACACACCACGCCTATTTCTGATAAGATATAAACTATAAACAGCAAAATGGAAATACCGCAGGACGACACTATGGCAACTAAAAAGATACATCCAGACCAAACGATAATATCCGACCTTTCAGAAGGAAACAAGTAGTGAAATTACTGGTTACGGGAGGTGCTGGATTTATCGGCACCAACTTCATCCGATATTGGCTGCGGCACTACTCGAATGACGCTGTTATCAACCTTGACCGACTGACTTATGCTGGAGATCTTTCTAACCTGACAGATATAGCAGAAACCCATTATCCAAAGCGTTACAAGTTTGCCCACGGCGACATCCTCGATTCCGCTTTTGTAGAAGACGTTCTGAAAACGGAACATCCAGATGTAATTGTTAATTTCGCTGCTGAGTCGCATAACAGTCGCGCGATTCTACATCCGAGACGTTTTTTTGAAACAAACGTAATGGGTACACAGGTATTACTGGATGTTGCTCGACAATATGGCGTGCAACGGTTTCACCATATCTCTACGTGTGAGGTTTACGGAGAACTCCCATTAGACTCACCCGATACGTTTAGTGAGAGTGCTCCGTACCGCCCACAGACCCCTTACAACGCCTCCAAAGCAGCAGCTGATCATCTCGTGAACGCCTATTTTCACAGCTTCGGCATGCCAATTACTATCTCCAATTGCGCGAACAATTACGGTCCATACCAACATCCAGAGAAACTCATTCCGTTATTCACAACGAATGCGATCCAAAATTTGCCGCTAACGCTCTATCAAAGCAGCCATAACCGACGGGAATGGCTGCATGTCAAAGACCACTGTCGAGCAATAGCAGCAGTGATTGAGCGCGGCAAAATCGGTGAGACCTACAATGTCGGGAGTGGAATAGAAAAAAGCATTGAGGAAATCAGCGATTTTATCCTTGACACGCTTAGTAAACCGCAGCAGTTAAAAACTTATGTTCCCGACCGTCCAGGACACGATTGCCGGTATTTGCTGGACTCACAGAAGATCACCCACGAAATTGGGTGGGAACCGAGGATTCCTTTTGAAGAAGGGATGCGCGAGACGATTCGGTGGTACATAGAAAACCAGGAATGGTGGCAGGCGATTCAACAGAAAGTAGATGATGGAGTCGTTCAAGAGGATAAATGGGAAACGTTCACACGGAGGTAAATGCAATGCAACTGACAACGGAACAACTGGCAACATGGAAACGAGATGGAATAATCGTAGTGCCCAATGTGTTTTCACCGGAAATGGTTGGGCCTGCGCTGGAAGAGGTCGAACGAAACGCTTACGACGGATTAACCTACGCTGAATATCGAGCGAAATGGGACCCGCAACCCGAGGCGTTAAAAAGTGCCTATGAGCAGAACAGTGATATGCAACGACTTGCGGGACCGTTTGGCAAAGCAATTCATTTTCCGACAGGTTTGGAAGCAGTGGATAAACTCCTCGAAAACGAAGCATACTTGGCGATTGCCCAACAGTTGTTAGGCACGGAGGAAATTCGGCTCAGTTACGGACAAATCTTTCTTCGCGAAGGACTCACCGATAGCCGTCACAGTGAACATCTGTGGCAAGGTTACCATATTGATAATGCGACGAACTCACCTTTGCCACCACACCCAGATTGGCAACGCTATGGATATATTTTGACTGCTATCTTCGTACACGACATCGAATTAGATGGAGCACCGATGCTCGTCTGTCCGGGTTCACAGAACCAGTTGGATAAAATATGGGCGAAGTACCCGGGTAGAGCGGGCGGAATGGGTATTCCTGACCTACGTGAATTTAAAGGAGAACTTGCCGATCCGGTTCCCCTTACGGCGAAAGCGGGGAGCGTTTCATTCCGTTCCAGTTACTTGGTCCACGCCGCACAACCGTTTGAGAACAAGAGCAGACAGCGCGGATGGATGGGTTATCACTTCCATCGTGCGGACAACGCCGATTGGTGCAAAACAACGCGTCCTGTACCGGGTTGGGGAAGTCCACAGTATATGAAATTTGTGGCGAAAACGACTCCGGCTGCGCGACGCGTTTTAGGCTGGCCCGCCCCTGGCGATGCATATTACACACCGAAAGCCCTCGCACGCCTTGAGCAGGCATATCCGGGGATTGATTTGGAGCCTTACCGATAAAAACAACTGAAAATAAAACGAGAAAGGATTGCTATGAGTAAAACGAGAAAAGTTCTGATGATGAACGAAGCAGGTCGTATCTGGACGGAAGAACAGGAAACCCCTGCACCGAAACCCGGACAACTTTTAATTGAAGTCCACGCCTCTATGGTAAGTCCCGGCTCGGAACTCGGCGGCGTCAAACGGCGACGTGAAAATCCGGGTTCCGAAGCGCGACAACGTCCGTTTGGATACCAAAACGCTGGCATCGTCATCGGCAAAGAAGGCGATTGCGATGAATTTGAGATCGGCGATAGGGTGACCGGTATGGGCGGTGGTTATGCGCTTCACGCCACGCATGCCTGTGTTCCGCATAATCTATGTGCGAGGATTCCCGATAACGTCAGGGACGAGGACGCAGCGGCTAATCACCTTGTGGCAACGGCATTGCACGCCGTGCAACGCGGACGTATCCGTATTGGCGAGAACGTCGTCGTCGCCGGGCTGGGTATCGTTGGTCAGTTTGCATGCCAGATAGCCAAAGCCGCGGGTGCCTATGTGATCGGCTTGGACAGACTGCCGTTGCGGATAGGCGTCGCTGAAAATGCGGGGATACTTCGAGCGATAAACGTCTCGGAAACGGATCCGATTTCCATTGCAAACGAATTTACCAACGGCTACGGCATGGACTGTGGAATCATCGCCTTCGGTGGAGACGCAACGAGTGCGTTTCAGCAAATCCGAGCGATGCTGAAGACAGCACCCGACACACACAAATTCGGACGAATTGTTATTGTTGGCGGTGCAAATATTACACACGGCTTCGCAGCCGGTCTCGGCAATGTAGATGTTATCAGTGCAGCGCGGACCGGACCAGGTTATCATGATGAAGATTATGAACACGGCGCGGATTACCCACCGGTATTTGTTCCGTGGCCCACACAACGCAACCTGGAGTTATCGCTACGACTCATATCCGAAGGCAAAGTTCAGGTAGAACCAGTAATTACAGACATTATCCCGATAGATCGAGCATCTGAAGGATGCGAAAAATTGATCCAAACGCCGAATGAGGCGTTAGGTGTTGTCTTTACGATGCAGTAGTTGAGTTGTGTAAGGCACAGGGACCTTACACAACATTTTTTGAAATTAGGATAAAAAATGGAGATTAGAGGTGCGCGTGAATCAGAGTTAGAGCAGGTTGTTGAACTTAGCTGCTTGGCGTTTAACCCCAACGGGCATGAACGCTATTGGCAGTATGTCCAAGGGGATAGCAGTTACAGACTTCCACAGACGCGTGTTGTCGTCGTAAACGACAGGGTTATTTCAACCCTGCGCGTCTGGGAACGACGGCTGCGGGTTGGCGCATCCCTCGTAACAATCGGTGGTATCGGCGGTGTTTGCACACATCCAAACTACCGTGGCGTCGGATATGCATCTGCCCTTATGCGAGATACAATCGACTATCTACGGACAACAGGGTGTGATCTCGGCGTACTGTTTACTATCATCCCGGAGGCGTTTTATCGTCGATTGGGGTGGACTTCTTTACCGCTACACGGTTTCAATGTAACGTGCGACTCGGCAACAGATGTCACCGATTCATTGGAATGGCAAGTAACCGATTTTAATCCAGAAACGGATTTAGATGCCGTGGCACGGCTCTATGACATCACCAATGCACAACAGAGCGGAACTATTACACGGACGCGCGCCTATTGGGATATGGCACCGTCCCGTATTCGTGGGGTTCTCCCAACCGTTGTCGCACGCCAAGATGAACACATTGAAGGGTATCTCAACTATGAGACAGACGGAAAGAGTGTGGAGGTGAGCGAAGTGGGATATGTGCCCGATAATCTGATGGCCTTGGACGCACTTGTATCCCATTTTTTGCAAGTCTGCGAAGCAGAAGGAATCGAAGAAATAGGGGGCAGATTTCCGCCTCAACACCCGTTTGCGGAACGCTTGATAGCCAGGGGCAATAGTCCGGTAACCCCAACAGAATACACAGGGATGATGCTCTATGCTGTTAGCCCATCTGTGTTTCTGCGTCGGCTCATAGTTCAGTGGGAATCGCGAATTGCGGATGCCGAAAGGACATTTCCACCGCTTGTTGTCAAACTGCCAGCCATCAACAACCAGGAAACCGTGCTACGGCACAATGCCGATGGAACGCTGCAAATCTTTCCTGAGGACACCGACGCAGTTGACTTTGGGGTAGACCTCTCTGAAGCAGATTTCTGGCAACTCCTGTTCGGTGAGATAGGATGGGAACAGATAAACGCCAATGCTTCAGGCCCTCCAGAGATCTCAGCGTTTTTAGCCACGTTGTTTCCCAAACGCGATGTCATCTTCTGGCCTCCAGACCAGTATTGATAAATGAGGAAAGCGATGAACACATCATTTGAAAGACCCTACAGACCTGTAGATTTGGATATATCATTGACTAAGTCATTTCCACTTATGTCAATGGCTGAAAAACTCATGGAAGAAGCCACATCCGCTACGTCAGGTCGAGCCTCACTGACCTTAGCCCGTGGTGATGAATTGACTCTTGTTCTTGCTGCTCTGAAAGCAGGAACTACGCTTGAGGAGCATTCGGCACCCGCCGCGGCTGCTGTCGTTACGCTTAGCGGAAACATTATATTTACAACAAGCACTGACAAAATAACGCTGGAACAGGGGGACAGCGTTACCTTTACAGCTGACATCCTACACAGTGTCTATGCCAGTGAAGATAGTGCGTTCCTCATTGTGATTGGGGGAAGTAGTTAGGCAGCACTCAAAAGAGCAGTAAAGGTCATACGGGCACAGCCCGGACGGTGTAGAAGCATGGAGAATACAAGTAAAAACAATTTGGAGTCTCGAAAGGGTGGAACACAAACCAGTGCGTTCGGGACATCTGGAAGAATCAATCACGACGCCAGCGAATTCTATGGCAGCAAACTCTATACTGATCAGGAGCCGCCCGAACCCGATACATGGACAGAAAACCCTATACCCCCGGAAAACCTCAATCAACTTTACTGTACCTCCAGCACGGATATGTCCGCAATCCCTGATGCCAGCGTTCATTTGATGGTTACGTCACCGCCCTACAACGCCAAAAAGGAGTACGACGATGACCTGTCGCTCAATGAATACAGAGAACTTCTCTATGCTGTTTTCGCTGAGACCTACAAAAAACTGGTTACGGGCGGCAGAGCGTGTATTAACATCGCCAACTTAGGCAGGAAGCCATACATCCCCTTGCACAGTTACATCATAGAAGATATGTTGGCGATAGGTTACCACATGCGAGGTGAAATCATTTGGGATAAAGGTTCAAGTGCGGGATCCTCGACGGCATGGGGGAGTTGGCAATCAGCAGCAAATCCAGTGTTGAGGGATGTTCACGAATACATCCTCGTTTTCTCCAAAGACTCCTTCTCTCGAAAACGTAACGGAAAAGAAAACTCAATCCGCAAAGAGGACTTCTTAGAGTGGACAAAAAGCGTCTGGACCTTCCCATCTGTCTCCGCCAAACGCATCGGGCACCCCGCTCCATTTCCTGAGGAACTTCCGCATCGGTTAATTCAACTCTATACCTTCGTCGGGGATGTCGTCTTGGATCCGTTCTGTGGGAGCGGCACAACCTGCTTGAGTGCCTTGAAATCGGGGAGACACTATGTCGGTTACGATATTGAAGAAAAATATACAGAATTAGCAACCGAACGCATCAAAGCCTATGCTGATCAAACCCGATTACCAGTATAAGTAGACTTAGGTTGAGACTGTGTATGTTTTCCCTATCTCGGTTCCAAACGTTACAACTGAATCCGACTGCCCGATTTCAACCGATATACCACTACACGTCACCGAGATAGCTGCCGCTGTCCGTAGAGTGCAGTCTTGACCGAGTGAAGAGTGAATTTTCGCTTCGGTGAGTTGTCCATTTTCCCACGCCATTTCTACCTCAAACCCACCGCGAGCGCGTAACCCTTTGACGTATCCAGTGCTCCACGCCTTAGGCAGCGCAGGTAGTAGGTGAATTTCACCCGCATGGCTCTGCAGTAGCATCTCAGCGATGCCTGCGGTCCCTCCAAAATTGCCGTCAATCTGGAAGGGTGGGTGTGTATCAAACAGGTTCGTCAACGTACATTTCGCGAGAAGTGCTTGGAGATGGGTATATGACTCTTCGGCATCCTCAAGTCGTGCCCAGAAACTGACAAGCCATGCGCGACTCCATCCTGTATGTCCACCGCCGTGTGCCAACCGATACTCCAACGATTTCTTTACTGCCGCCGCTAACGCTGGCGTGCCGCGAAGCGTAATCTGGCAGCTCGGATGGAGGGCATAAAGATGCGACATGTGGCGATGCCCGGGCTCCGGTTCGTCGTAGTCGAATACCCACTCTTGAAGCCGGCCCGTCTTCTCACTAATCTGGAGCGGTGCAAGGCGTTCCAACGCAGAAGCCAATTCGGCACGGAATTCGGCATCTTCTCCGAGGATGTCGATGCAGGCGATGCAGTTAGTGAAGAGTTCGTGGATAATTTCCAGGTCCATTGTCGCAGCGTAGGTAAAGAGTGAACGCGTGCCATCAGGTTTTAGGAAACTATTCTCGGGTGAGTGAGACGGGTTTGTGACGAGCTTACCAGCAAAAGGTATACCCTCAGGTGCCTCAACAAGGAAATCAAGGATAAAACGCGCTGCACCGTTCATCAAGGGATACGCCTGTTTTCTAAGGAATTCCAGATCGCCTCCGAAAAGGTAGTGTTCCCACAGATGCTCACACAACCATGCCGCGCCCATGGGCCAGATACCCCAGACCCCGTCGGCAGGTGTTGTAAAACCCCATATATCGGAGACGTGGTGGATAACCCATCCGTCAGCACCATAATGAACTTTCGCCGTCTGGTTCCCTGGTTCAACGAGTGTATCCATGTAATCAAATAACGGAGCGTGGCACTCTGGAAGGTTGCAGACTTCGGGGATCCAATAGTTCATTTGGATGTTGATATTGGTATGGTAATCGCTGTTCCAAGGCGCCTCCATGTGTTCGTTCCAGACGCCTTGCAGATTCGCGGGTAAGCATCCGGGTCTTGAACTTCCCATGAGCAGATAACGTCCATACTGGAAGTAGAGGACAACAAACTCTGGATCTGACGCGCCTTCCTTGATCGCTGCCAAGCGTTCATCGGTCGGCAAATTTCCAGCATCAGTAGAGCCGAGACTCAGATCTACGCGTTGAAAGAGCGATTGATGATCAGCGATGTGATCCTTCAGAATTGAGGAATAAGATTTTCCCTCAATACCTGTAAGATAATCCTTGCAAAGGGCATGTGGGTCTCCACTCGCATTATTCTGATTTATGTAACTTGTCGCAGCAGCGAGAAAAAGCGTCGCAACATTGGCACCGCGCACAGAGAGCCTATCGCCTTCTGAATCGACCGTTCCACCCTCAACTTTCACCTGTAAGTATGCAGAAAATCTCAGGATACCCTCATCGCCGGACTGTCCGTCAAGTCGTAGAAGATTGTCAGCGATAGTTTCAACAGCAGCATCCTGTTCCCGCGTCATCGTTGCGTCGAAAGCAAGCTGGCCCGGTGTGTCACATTCAATCCGAATCACAATGAGGTTGTCTACCGCTGTCGCGAAGACCTCCCTTGTAAAACAGACATCGGCGGAGCGATAGGTTGTCCTTGCAACAGCCGTCCTCAGATCAAGTTCTCGACGATATTCCGTAACGCGGTTACCGTGTGGAAATTCCAGAAATAGATCACCCAAGGATTGATAGGATTTGATGCGTTCGGGTATCCCGTGCATCGTTTCGCTGGCGAGCTGCGTCGCTTCTTCGTTTCGATTATCAAAAAGTAGCTGCTGAACTTTGGGGAGTGCTTCTAAAGCTTTTGGATTGTTGGAATTGCGAGGACCGCCGTCCCAAAGAGTTTCTTCGTTAAGCTGGATACGTTCGCGTTCCACACCTCCGAATACCATTGCCCCGAGCCGTCCGTTTCCGACAGGTAGGGCATCTGTCCACTCTTCAGATGGTTTTTGATACCATAAAATAAGATTATTTGTAGCTGTGTTTGCCATTGACTCCCTACTAAAGCCTTTTTGGGCAAGAAGTATTGCTGCCTGTCCCAAAAGTGAAAGATACACATCAGAGACAAACCATGTTTATTTTAGGATTGGGAATAGGTCTCACGACACATCGGGGTAACTATCAGTTTCATTTCCCGTTCATAACATCTCGGTCGATGCCACTTTGAGTTTTGGGGTAACTTCTGTATCGGGATGAACAATCACCACAACCATCGCCTTCTGCTTCGGTGAACACTTAGCATTTTCACCGCCTCAAGTGCTTCTGTCTGCTCAGCAAGGTGCAATGGACTATGACCATCTTTGTCCACTGCATTGAGATTTGCTCGATTCTCCAACAACAACACCACTGTCTGACGGGCATTATCTCGTGCTGCGATGTGTAAAGGAGTATAACCGTTTTCACCCACGGCGTTTATATTGGCCCTGTCCCTTATGAGAAATTTCGCTGTTTCATGGGAATTGTGAGATGCCGCAACATGGAGAGGGGTATTACCACTTTCATCGGTTGCGTTAACATCAGCACCGTGATCTATCAACGCGATCGCCACCTCATGTGCGTTATCCTCAGCAGCGATATGCAAGGGTGTATAACCCTTATGATTATAGACATTAACAGTGGCACCATTTTCTATTAACACGAGTGCTGTTTTATAAGCATTACGCCATGCTGCCCAGTGCAAGAGGGTATAGCCAGATTTTTCCCTCGGGTTAACACCCGTTCGATTTTCCAGTGATAGTGCCTCTGCTTCATAAACATTGCGCCACGCTGCCCAGTGCAGGGGTGTATCACCTTCGTCGTTCTCTATGCTAACATTAGCACCGTTCTCTAATAGCACTATCGCTGTTTCATGTGCGTTGTTCCATGCTGCCCAATGTAAAGAACTGAAACCTTTATCATTTTGTGCGTTAACATCAGCACCATTTTTTACCAATACCGCCGCAGCCTCATGAGCATTGTGCCATGCTGCCCAATGCAGTGGAGGATACCCATATTGATCGTTTGCGTTAACATCAACACCTTTTTTTAGCACCATCTCCAAATCTTCACAAGCATTATCTCGCGCTGCATCGTGGAGGGAAGTATAGCCAGAATCTACGCGATCAGCCGTGGGAGCAGTACGGACGGGTGCCGAGGAATTGCTTACTTCCGTGTCCGTTTCGACAGCGCCTCCTGATTCTGAGGTATCAGATGGGATCCGTTTCTTATCCAAAATAGCAATCTCCTCATTAAGGACAAAGTTCTGACTTCATCATAACACACGTCGCGTAAAAATACTATACTGATATTTTTCAAAAGATTGTTTGCTTCAATAGTTACATGTGTTCTTGTAG
>JAPPNJ010000197.1 GCA_028818705.1 Candidatus Poribacteria bacterium | reverse complement strand
TGAGTGCGTAATAGGTGTCACCTTCCAACCAAGCACACGGGTCAAATACAATATACTCGCCATGTCCTTTCTCCCCCGGTTTTGGCACTGGAATCACCGGATTTGCTGGATGCTTGTCCCATATAAGAAGCAAATCATCATCACTTGTTGCGATACACGTTCCATCTGGGATTCCGTGATAGATAAACGTCGGAATGTTCTCACGATTCACAAGGGCACCACCACTAAAGCATCCACCGCGGTCTGGTCCGTCAAGGTCGGGTGTTAAAGCGATCGGGTGATGCACCCAGTGCACCAGATCAACACTTGATGCGTGTCCCCATTGCATCCACTTCCAATAGCCACCTTCTGGATTGTGCTGATAAAAAATATGGTATCGTCCCTTCCAGAATATTGAACCGTTAATATCGTTCATCCAACCAAACAGTGGAGTGAAATGATAGCGTGGTCGATAAGGGTCGTCCTCATACATCGCATCAAGCACTCGTGTAGAATGAATAAGTGCTTCCGTTTTTTCAATGGCTGTGTTCATAGTTTTGTTGTTCCTTGTGCCAAATCAGTTGGTAAACCAAAAGGCATAAATTTCTGACTGGAGTAGAGAAAAGCGAAGGCGCACGGTCCTGCCGCGAAGCTCAGCAACGTCAGTCTTCTCCTTCCAACGTATCGGTTCGTCAATACTATCCACCATCGCCGCGATACTTTCGTCCAAGGTGTATCCCAGAAGGGGCTGGCAATCATCCGCATTGAGGACCTCTACCTTAACCCGACCGCGCCAGGAATCCACATTAACGTGCAGTTCGCTGCCTTTCACAACCATCGGCTTAGTCAGCACGGAGCCCCACTCAATCCCACCCTTGAGAGAGACAAAACCATCAACGCGCAGTTTCGCAAGTGACATAGCGAAGTTGTTGAGGTATTTTCTACTCATTATGTCCGTCAGTGGCTGGCTGCGGTGCCGAACACCAAGATAGTAAAACCACAGTTCATTATTGCGTCTAATCGGTCCGTTGACAACTGAGATCTGCCCTGTATCGTAAGCACTGCCATCCCCTACAGGTGATAATTCAATGAATGGCTTGCGGTTCGCGACCCGTTCCCATTGCCGCAAATCTCGACTCGAAGCCAGTTCCACAGACTTGCGACTGTCCACGTTTTCGTATAACGGTGGATGCTTCCCTGTCCAATGGTGCATCACAGGTAGCCCCAGATACAATCCTTCGTAGCGAAATACAGGAAAATTGTAAACATCCGTGCGCCATTCCTCAGGTCGGTTGTATATCGGGGTAAGATAATCGGGATCCTCAATAAATTTTTGTATCCGCTCTTCCCCGTTCTCCTGATCAATCTGGTCAGCATGAAAAACCAATTCCAACCCGCTCCAGTTTTCAAAGTCCTCACTGGTACTTAAACAGAAACTCCGTCCATAAGGTGATCTGCCATCCGGTCCACTATGTTTGACAGTAGCGATAAAGAGTCCATTCTCTGGGTCATAACCCAAGTGTGCCTCATCCGAGCTTGGCACGGGTGGCGTATCAAGGTAGGTCCAGTGAAGACAGTCTGGAGAAACTGCTGGTGTCAGCCCACCACCTTTTCCCCATCCCATGCCTTTGTAGCGACGCTGTTCCTCAGGAGCATGGGAATCGTAGATTGGTCCCAGCGGTATCCCTGTCGGTAGGATATTATTCTCTTTGCCAATCGGAGTTCCCCGCCATGTAAGGGCATCGTAATCGTAGAGTCCCAATGCCGGCTTTTCCCAGTTCACACCGTCTTCCGAGGTTGCATAACAGATAAAACTCTGCCCACCAATCGGTGCCCCGGTTACGTCAAGCTTGACCTCTGGACTATCTGACTCTGAACTGGCGTAGTAGAGCGTCTTGAAAACCGCTTCATCTGGAATCCAGGCAGGAGTTGTCCACATCATAATACCGCAGTTTTCCCAACGATGTTCAGGGCGAAGCGCGACGTTCTTGTCAAACTTTTGCAGTGGGTGTAGTTTCCGGGCAAGGTTGTTGATTTCCTCAACAACATGGTCATCAATGAATAACGCTTTCATTTATATCCAGCCATCCTCAATCATCAAAGTCAATGGGGACTCCATCTCTTCAAGAGGTAAATGAATCCGCCGCCGTTTCCGAGACGATTCGTAAATCGCCATGAGCAGTTCGTGAGTGGCGTATCCCTGATAACCACTTGAGCGGTGCTCCCGATCCTCTTCAATAGCTGCGATCATGTCTTGCACAGGGCTTGTTTCCGATGGAAGTTCAGGACTCACCCAAGCACCACCGGATGCTGCGTTTCGGAAACGAAGGGAAGGACCGCCCGGAACAGCCAATTCAATTTCACCTTCTGTTCCATAGCAGTAGATATGGTGATAACCGGGTGCGGTATCGCTTCCCGATTCAATGACTGCCCGCACATTGTCTTCAAACTTAAAATAACCGATTGAGAAATCCTCGGAGTGCAGGTCATACTTGGTAGGTGTGCCGATACGCTCAATCTGACCCATCACCCAAACGACAGGACGGTCGCTATAGAGAAATCGCATGATATCAACGGTATGTGTCGCATTGTCCTTCAGATCGCCTCCACCACAGATGCCGTGAATGCGAAAGATGTTGCCGATAACACCGTCCGCAATCATCTGTTTCGCACGCACATAAGGTGGGTTAAACCGTGTTTGGTGATCAATCGCCAATTTCACGCCGTGCTGTGAGCATGTTTCAAGCATCTCCCTCGCCTGTCCGAGGTTCTCCGCCATCGGCTTTTCAGATAAAATACCCTTCACACCACGTTTTGCAGTTTCAATCACAACCGGAGCATGCAATTTTGGACGCGTACAAACAGAAACCAGGTCGATCTCTTCCGTTTCGAGCATTTCGATGTAATCGGTATACTGTTTTTCGACACCGTACTTTTCACCGTATGCCTTCAACCCCTTTACATTAATATCGGCAATTGCAGTCAGAGAAGCCCTCGGTTCATTCACATACCATCCGGCGTGCATGTGAGAAATCCCACCACACCCAATTATTGCAACGTTGTAGTTTTTGTCCATTGTGGATTCCTCTCGTTTCTTAAGCCATGTTTTGGTCTTATCATCACGATTCTAATCCTGTTCGCTCGCCAAACAGGACAAAACATCATGCAGATTTGAAACTGAGTAATCGGGTCGTTCATTCCCTACTTCCGGTATCGGTCCATCTGATTTTCGGTCGATAAGAACGCTTATCATGCCCACACGGTTGGCACCGACGATGTCATTTTGAATGGAGTTGCCAACGAACATAGCCTCTTTCGGTGAAACATTAGCACGTTCACAAGCCACTTGAAAGACTTTGATGTTCGGTTTTCTGACACCGACTTCATCGGAAATCGTAAGCGACTGAATGCGTTCGCTGAGTCCAAGATGATTTACTTTAGAAAATTGGCTATCGGTATGGTTATCATGTGCACCATTTGTAACGATACCGATATGGTAGGTGGGCAACGCCGCCAGTACCGAGACGTCTTCGTAGAGACGTAAACTCGTGAGATAGCGTGAACTGAGAAAGTCGTTGAGTTCGTCTGTAATTTTACCTCTTGGTAAACCCAGTTCTTGGAATAAACAGTGGAAGCGTTTGTCTCTTAATTCTGCCATAGAACCTTTTCCTGCATTGAGTTGCTGAAAAAGTTCTTGGTGAACTGTTGTCCATGCCCTTGTGAGAGTTGCTTCCCAGATATCTGGGTAATGCTTGCGTAAAAGCTGAAAAGTTTCTCTTGTCGCAATACTCCATGCTTCATCAGAGTTACAGAGTGTGTCATCAAGGTCGAAGAATACTGCTTTAATCATCTTTCCTCAGATGGTAAAAAATAACGAACCGACAAGCTATCTGATGCCTAAGCTATTCAAGATATATCTATGTAAACCAGACTTGTATATGTAAGCAAACACAAGTCCTATCCAAACACAGGCAACTGTCTTCATAACGTGACTTTTCCATCCTGTTTTTGTGAAGTTAAAGCCGATGTGAGTGAACAATAACATCAACGCAACGAGGATGTTGAGATTGAGAAGCCTGTGAGCACCAAAATTGTGCCAGGTGAAAAATTGAAACACGTTGAAAGCAAGCAGACAAAGAATAAGTCCAAGCAAACCGTATTTCCAGAGGTTCTTTGATGTAAATTTTCTTACAAATCCCGTTTTTGCCGATGCCGTTTCAAAAGACTTCGGTAGGTCTGGGTTCGTTTCCCGAAGGGTTTGCTGGCGTTCCTGCTCCTTTTTAATTTTTCCTTCAAGGTGCTGTTTTTCAGCATTGGTTAACTGCCTCATGAAGGTTTCCCTCCTCTGCCACTTTCGGTGTCAATACTTTTGCATACACCCACCAAGCTTAGGTTTGGATGAGATAGGACCACCCATGATGGCAAATCCAAATTCTTCCAGAAAGGGAAAGGCTCAACACCTGCTAATCAATTTACAAAAAGTGTCAGGACAGTGCCGTGTGTGATCAATGCGACATTCTTATCAGCATATTCTTCAGTTATCCCTACTACAGTTCTTGAAAATCTGTGATATGCTTGGTTTGCGGTCTCGTTGCCCAAGGTTAATACATCGGGCTGAGCAAAAAATTGGGCGATCGATGCCTCGAATCTTTGCTTCTCCAAAAACCCTACATTTCGCCGATCATGTTCGTGCAAATCTTCTACAATCTCAACCTGCTTTTCAAGCGCAGCTGCTACGATATGTGCCGTCTCTATCGCTTTGGGTTCAATGCTGCTGAAGATGAGATCAAGCTCATACTGTGCCAATTTCTGAGCAAGCACTTGGACCCGACGTTGTCCTTCTTCAGAAAGCCTCCACTGATTGGCAGGGACCTCGGGTTCAATCTGTGGTAAGGAATGTTTTACAAGAATGAGTGTTGACATAATCAGGGATTCTAACCTTGTCTATTGCCGTTGTGGCGATCTAAGAGACATGACAAAAGCCAAACACTTTTCATCACGTTCCATCGGCTCTACGGCAAATCCCATAGAGAGTTTAAGATAGTGGTTTTCGGGGTGATTCTCGCCGCTAACAGATCGAACTTGATAACAATCAAACAATTTTGCTTGCTTGATAGTATATTCTTGAAGTGCCGTCCCGATACCTTGCCTTCGATATCCCTGTTTCACACCAAACGCAAGGATTTTCGCCTCTTTGAGTGTTTTTCCGTGTATCTGAATAGGTGGATGATCGCGATCATGTGGACCGATGTCCCACACGACAAACATGAGGAATCCAACGATAGTTCCGTCCTGTTTTGCCGCCAGAAAATAGCGTGAAAACTGCTCAAAATACGGATTAAATGCCCAGCCTTCCTGATTTACATCCTTGACAAGCGCAACAAAATCCTGCCAATCCGGATGGTCGGCTGTGAGTTCTTCAATCGAAAGGTGCGATGGTTTGTTCATCTACTGGCTCGTTTTCAAGTCAGTTATTTTAGCACTTTTAGGCTTCCCCAGGTGATTGCCAATTTCTGGGTAGGTTCCACAGCGAGCCCTTCCGCCTCAAAGTTCTGTTCAATCTCCGCTTGACTTAAACCGCGGTTATAGAGGCGCAGTTCGTCAAGAAGACCGTTGTAAGGAAGTCCATCCGATTTTCTGGCACCCATCCAAAAATTCTCTCCATTATGCTTAAGATCGCCTTCAAATTTTTTATTACTGTCCTCTTCACCGTTAATATAAATTATGGCTTGAGAGCCGTCGTAAACGCCTGCGACATGATGCCATTTATCTAAATCAGGCTGTGCCAAGCTGTGAAAGGGCCAGGTCTCTAAGACACCGTTCCAAAGATTAAAGTCAATACGGGTTTGGTCTGACCACGCAACCACATAAGAATTATTAGCTGACCTTGATATACCTGCGAAAATCCCCCAACCTGCTTTTTCGGGCTTTATCCACATCTCCAGTGTAATCTGATCGCCAATCTCAGTTAAATCCTTACCTGCTCCGCAATCAACATGACCACCACTAAACTTAAGTGCTTCACCGACTTTACCGTTAACAACCTCAACATTCCCATCCATCGTCCCATCGTTGCTGCCAAAAACATCTTTAACCGTTTTACCTGTGACCGAATCCTGATTAAAGGACCAGTAACTCACCAGCCCATCGGTAATCGCCTGGCGAGCGTGTGCTACATTTGTAGCCATTAAAACAGCTGCGATAACGGCTAAAACAAAAATTTGTCTCGGAGTTCTGTTAATCATTTTGTCCTCCGTTGTGTTTTTTTACCGTAAAGTGTTGGTTTGCGAGCTGCCAGACATCATCTAACGCGGCATACCTCACAAAGACAAAAATCTAAATGAAGTTGAGAAAAATAACACAATGATGCAATGGAGAACGATTTTCAACCAAGGCACGAAAAAGACAAATCTGATTCAGACGATTGGCACTGCAGATTCCCATTTTATAAATCGTCTAACCATCTCAACCATCATATTCTACGACAACATCATCGCCTTCAACCTTGACCGAGTAAGTTGCTACCCGCAATGTATCATCAACGAGACATTGCCCAGTAGAGATGTCAAAACTCCATTGATGCCAAGGGCAACGAAGGATCTCACCTAAACCATCAACGGAAAGCGTTGCACCGTGAATAGAAGGCGGCGCGTCGGCAGCGAACCTACCCGTAAGTTCGCCGGTACATAGAGGTCCTCGCTTGTGTGGACAGATGTTACGAACGGCATAAAACTTACCATTGACATTAAAGACCCCGATACCTGCTTTACCACGGAATGGGACAATAATCTTGCGTTTCCCAGGTGGGATCTCCGACACTTTTCCGACGACCACACGTGCCATTACGACTTATCCTCCATCCGAAGGATATCCAACGCGTTTTGTGCAAAAATGCGATGTTTCACATCGTCGGGAAGTTTAGGCAAAACAGTCACTGGATCGTTCCAGTCGAAGTGCGGGAAATCTGAACAAAATATCAATGTCTCATCGGCGTGTATCATTTCTAACATCTGATACATCTGTTCGGGTTTTTCAGGCTCGTGCATCGGTTGTGAACCGATTCGGATGTGTTCGCGGAAGTACTCGCTTGGCAGCCGTTTGAGCCACGGTGTCTGGTCGCGCAATGCTTTCCAGTCGGTATCCAGATGCCACATTACCGGCACCGCCCACATCTGCTGGACTTCAATAAGCGCAAACTTGAGATTGGGAAACTTTTCAAAGACTCCTTCGATGATAAGAGATGTCGCTTGTGTGCTGGCGACATACGGACGACTCATCCGACTTTCCATGTAATATGATGGATGTCCAACCGGTGTTGGTACGTTTCGGGTTGCACCACCACCGCCGCCGATATGCGATATCACAGGCAGTCCGTGCGCTTCGCACGCCTCCCATATAGGATGATAAAAGCGGTTACCAAACGGACGGCTCGTTCCCATCGGGACCATAACCGCAACAGTATCCTTACGATCTGCAAGTCTGTTAATCTCTTCAACAGCTTGAGGTGGATCCGATGGAGAGATAAGAATGGCGTTAACGACGCGTTCGTCCTTATCAAGCCAATGCTCAATTGTCCAGTCATTAAAAGCCCGACAGAGGGCAGCGGCCCAATCAACATCCGGGAGCCCAGAATATCCGTAGAATACAGGTGGCCCTGTCAGCACGGCAACGTCTATATCCCAAACATCCAGGAGTTCTTCCTGCATGAATTCTAATGTGAAGTTGAAATCTCTCGGATCACCACCAGTGTTCTTGGGCGTCGATTCGATGGCTTCATCGATTCTACCTTTGAGATCTACACGATTGCTCCGAATCGGGATATTGGGATATCCACCAAGGTGCAACCCTTGGTCGAGAAGGTGTTCCTGATAAAACTTCGATAGGTAGGGCAACAATTGCGTAGGGTGGTGAAAATTATGGTGAACATCACAATCAACGATAGCGATGCCGTTTTTCGGTTTAGCGGTCCGACCCGGAGCAGTAACGGGTCTCGATCCAATTTGACTCATTTTCAGCATCTCCTTGTGATTACTGGATAGGCATCCAGTTTTAGGCAATTATACACATCTGATATATTGTGTCAATCGAAAAAAGTGGAAATTGGGGGGTATTTAACTGTGCTCTCTTGGCGATTTCTCCTTCATTCGCTGGACAGCATCCAGTTTAGTCTGCTGCCAATCTGTCCAGTCCTTTTTTCCTTCATACCGAACAACATCGTGAATCGTCGCGCGCGGTTGATAGGTTATGTAGTTTCCGGTGTGCCACGCAAGGTTCCGGTAAACCATAAAGTCTCCTGGACCCAGATGCACCTGAATCGCTCCGGGAAACTGTCGGCAGTGTTCTAAACAGGACCGTTCGGCTTCCGCATTGGACTGCCCTTCTGCGGGTTTCCGAAGCTTTGGATTGCCTGTAGACTGTTCCTCACCGGGCATATCCCATTGACGAAGATGGCTTCCGGGAACAAACCACGTACACGAATCGGCATAAATCGCGCAGTTGACCTGATTGAAATGCCGCAAGTCGTACCAGACCTCCGCCAATTTTGCGTTGACGATCTCATCACGCGCCTCGGGTGGAACTTCTACAACACCATCTCGATGCCATCCAATATGCCACGGATGCTCAAGCGGTTCAACGAGTAAACCCATGATATCGACATGGCCATGCGTGTAGTTATCGCCAAGCAATTTCTCAATGGCATCCCGAAGTTCTGGCAACTCAGTATAATCATAAAAAGGCTGAAGATTTAGTTCATCGCCATAATTGGATAGAGGTTGAATTCGTTGGGTCTGGGGTCCGTTGAGTTTGTGCGCCAAATCGCGTGCTTTTTCTGCCTCGCGACGCAAATCACCAAGCAAAGAAGGCGGAACAATCCCACGAAAAATCATATACCCTTGCGAGAGATACGCATTGACCATGGAATCTTGAAATTGAAAGGTCATTGTATTTCCCAATGCCACAGAAGTTGATCCTGTCGCAATCTACTAAGATTTGAAGTTTGGTTTCACGATAGCCGCGATTTCTCCCGCACGCTCCCAAGATACCGTTACCTTCCGCTTCATCTCACTATTTTTGGGTTGAAGTGCTGCTATGTGTGGTGGCCCAACGCCCCAATCACTCGACTTCCGGAGCGGGACAACGTGAATGTGAAAGTGAGGAACTTCCTGCAAACTCGTTACGCCGTTGTTCTGATAAACGGTGATGCCGTCTGGGTTGAAAGTTTCGGTTAGAGCGTCAGCGGCTGTTCGAATCTTATTCATAATTTCAGTCGCTTCATCGTCCCTTAAATCCAATATGGTTGGAGCGTGTCGGCGCGGAATAACCAGCAATTGCCCGATCTCAAATTGCCTTATATTGATAAATGTGAGCGTCTTTTCAGTCGCGTCAATGACATGTCTGGTTTCGCTACGCCCAGCAGCTATATCGCAGAACGGACAAGGATCCCAGATCGGCATCTCGAATCGGGCAAGGGTATGATGCATGCTTTGATATCCTCTGATTAGACTGTTACACCCCGCCACTCGTCGGTTGCACATGTAATATCCACAACGTTTCCATCTGGATCCGCAACCTTGAAAGAGCGTTCCGGCGGTTTGTCATGGTCAATTTCATCACCCTTTTTCACGTTATCCATAATCAACTCAAAACCACTATCGCGAAGTGTGTTATAAATACTTCCCAAATCCTCAACAATTATGCCGAAGTGGATGAACTCTGTTCCTTCCTCAAAGGGTGGACGTTCTTCACCGTTATATTGGAGGATTGTCATATTCAGAGTGCCGTCCGAGAGATCCAGTCCGCCACGTCCGCGGTACCCAACAAACTCAAAACCGATCGTTTCATAAAAACGGCGGGAGGTTTCCATATCCTTCGTTCGGAGTGCAATGTGTCTCAAAAATGCCATGGGTCTATCTCCTTTTTAATTTGATCAGGTGTGGTCAAAAAACTATTGGGCTTACGACAAAAGTTTGAATTTTTACTTGAAAATAGTGACAACAATGGAAATAATCAGGGCACCAATGGCACATGCGGTGACTATCCAATTTCGCACCCCCGCAACCCCACTTTGCCTACCCTTGAGTTCGGATATGCCATTTTCAACAGTGTGAAGCCGGGTATTCATCTCATTTAGACGATCATCCATCCTATCTAAACGCTGATTGATTTGATCGAAACCATCCTTCATCAGTTGATAGAGTTTTTCGTTTGTGATTTTTTCTCTGTTCCTTTGGCTTCTTGGAAATTATACTATTCCTGAAAATAGATGTCGTCTCAGCGGAAGAAATCTGCGCAAACTAACAAGTTTATGCTACAAGTTTTTGGGAAGTCGTTAATTAGAATATGAAAATTATACCATAATTCCTGTTCTCTGACATCTTATTTTTTTAATTGTCTTCGCGCCCACCAATATCCAAACTGTCGGAGATAATACCCGAAATTTTTGGGGATATTCTCGAATTCTGGCACGAACGGACATCTCCCACCAATCACAACTAATGCTGATTTGGCACGCGTCATGGCGACATAAAAAATCCGCCGCTCCTCTAACATCTTGCTGTTTCTGCGCGGAAAACGCCGCTCCAGTGTGTTGTGAATGAGAATCACCTTTTCCCATTCCCGTCCTTTCGCTTTGTGGATCGTTGTTACCTCAGCGGAAATTGAGTACTTCGCGAGTATTCCTTGAATCCGTTCCGTCTCATAGTTGGTTCGTGCCAAAACAGCAGTCTCTTGCGGTGATTCCAATTCATGTAGTAAGACGGCTTCTACGGTTTCGGGAGTCGTCTCAATGATTTTTATGTCCTGCTGGTCCGGATTGTCTGCGCGCAGGTTTTTGCGGATGCGTGGTGCGTTTCGTTCAATCAAGGCTCTTGCATGTTCAGTGATCGTTGATGTGGAACGATAGTTGCGCGTAATCTCATATTTAGTCACATCTCGTTGATTGGCAAATACCTGCATAATTCCCGAATCGCCACCACGAAAGCTATAAATCGCCTGATCATCGTCACCGACGGCGAAGATATTCTCTGAAAGGAGCGAAATCAGTCGAAAATCGGCAGCAGAGATGTCTTGAAACTCGTCAACGAGGACGTAAGGATATTTACCCTGATAGGTTTGTCGGAGGTCTGGATTGGTCTCGAGTAGATTCGCGGCATGGATAATCATATCCTCGAAATCGATGGCGTTTGCCTCGGTTTTGAGCGTTTCATATTTCACAGCAAATGCCTGTGCCACACGATCATCAAGTGTCTTTGGGTCGAACACCCCTGTTGCAACCTGCCGCTTCGCTCGCATGATAGTCTCTTTTATGTCGTTGAAACGCTCTCGGAAATCCTCAAAATCAGGATCTCTATCAAGGTGTTCTTTATAGGGGATAGCGAAATGTTGGCAGAACATCTCAAGAAGGAGTTGATTGCTATACTGCACTCGTAACGGATCTGCTCGATTAAATACGCCAGCGCGTTTCCTGTAGAACCCAATCCAGTGCGCTTCGCGGCGGTTTGCTTGGCTTCCAGGGACACATTCCAACACTTTAAAATCGAATTGTGTTTTGCCTTCAGATCGGATCGCTTGCCGGAGTCTATCGTTTGATGAATGACTGAAGTGTTCCTTCTTACGGTGATCTGGATTTGTGGTTTGGCCGATATAACACTTGCCGGTTTTTTGATTCTCGATTTTATAGATAGTGACTGTGGCAGCGGCGACTTTCTGTTCAATGTGTTTCTGTTCCTCTGAAATGATTTGGTCGATTCGTCCTGTCCAAATCTCAGGGTGCTCCCTCAATCCTGCGCGTTTATAGTTCTCAACGATGATATCCTTACCGAATGCATGGAGGGTTCGGATCTCAGGTTTTCTATGTCGCTCAGTCTTGTCAATCGGTTTTGATGAAACGAGTCCACGTAGGATTCGTGTCTCCATCTCTTCGACGGCTTTTCTATTGAAAGCGATGGCGAGGATACGTGAGGGCGGGATACTGTGTGTCTGGATGAGGTTTAAAATTCGTGCCGTTACAACTGTCGTTTTTCCACTGCCGGGTCCTGCGATGACGATTGCGGGGCCTGTTGTGTGGTTAACGGCTTTTTCTTGGTTTCTGTCGAGTCTCATATTTTTTATTTGGGCATACGCCGAACCCATAGCAGCAATGCCACGTTCATCGCACCAATGAAACCGAACACATAGGACTGAATACCTGCTAACGTATCAAGTGAACGAGTGAGGAAGGGGAAGAGAATCGGTAGACCGAGTGCAAAGCAGGTGTAAAAAGTTAAAAGTTTAGCCCCTTTTGCTTCCCAGAAGGTTATCTCCCGCCTTAAAACCTTTATGTACGATTGATCCCATAGTCGAGACGTCCACTTCCCCTGCATAAAACCCAAGCCAATTCCCAGACCGTATCCGAAACTCGACCATCGCAGGTCAATACGTACGTCATGCGAGATAGCAACCACCCAAAGCAGCTGCCCTAACACAGACACTACTATAAATGCCCAAAAAACCGGTAATTTCATATAGAACGGAAGGAGGCGGCGATATAATTTATTTGACATGCGATTTGACGTAATTAACAGCGTTCCTGAAGATAGCAAGTCCATCGCCTTCCTCGGAACTTTTCCTTTCTGTCGCTGCGCGTCGGGTCCAGCGCGGGTGGTTCCATTTCATCAGAAACCGTTCCGGATGGGGCATTAATCCGAAGATCCGACCTGTTGGATCACAGATACCGGCAATATCAGCATCAGAGCCGTTCGGATTGTGTGGGTATTGACTTTTGGCATACCGAAACACAATCTGCTTGTTTGATTCTAATTCTGTCAGGACATCTGACGGGGCAGTAAACCGTCCCTCGGCATGTGCGACGGGGAGGTAGATGTGATCTTTGATGCCTTCTGTGAAGACGCATGTGCTCTCTTCTTTTTCTAAGTTTACCCATCGACACTCGAATTTCGCTGAGGTGTTCATTGCCAACGTCGTTCGCTGGGTCATTTCTGGTCCGCTACTGTCAGATATATTTATCCCGGGCAACAAACCTGTCCGCACAAGGACTTGAAATCCGTTGCATATACCGAGTATCAGTTTGCCATCTGCAACGAACTGATTCAGAGCGTCTGTCAGTTTGTGTTTCATCTCGACTGCCAGTAGAATGCCCGCTGAAATATCATCGCCGTAGGAGAAACCGCCAGGAATGGCAAGGATCTGATAGTCAGTTAGATCGACTTTTTCAGATATAAGGTGTTGGATGTGGATTAACGCGGTCTCAGCGCCGGCGAGTTGGAACGCCGCATCCGTTTCTGCGTCGCAGTTGGTTCCCGCAGTTCGTAAAATAAGGACTTTTGGTTTCGGCATTTTTTAACTGTAAAATCTCCTTGAGGTAGACCTAATTGTTCTTTAAACCGCCTAAAGATTTACCACCGCAACGGTGCCTGCCACGCGTTTTTAAGTGTATCAATCGAAGTTGCGACGATTCGATGCCCCGCTGTTCCATTGATGATAAATTCTGGTGTCGTTGTAACGGTCCCAAGACATCCTGTCGGTACACCTGTCATGTGGGTCTCATAAGCCTGCTGGTGTTCCGGTTCAATCTCTACAAGGAAACGGCTATTCGACTCCGAAAATAGAAGCATGTCGTCAGCAGCCATCTCACCGCCGGTTGGAATGTTGCTCAGATCCAAAGACATCCCATATCCACCGGCAAATGCCATTTCCGCCACCGCTACACCGATACCCCCTTCAGAACAGTCATGACAAGAACGAACCAATCCATTACTAATGGCAGCACTAAGTTTTTCCATCGTCAACTTACCTTCATCGGGACGGACAACCGGCGCGTTATTTCCTATAAATCCATGGATGCCAAAGTAGTGCGAGCCACCCAATTCAGCGTAAGTGTTCCCGACAACGTAAATATAGTTGCCGGGAGTTTTCACATCCATTGTGACTGCACGCTGAATGTCAGGCATCACGCAGATAGCGGATATAAGCAAAGTCGCCGGGATTGCGCGTTGCTCGCCAGTTGTCGTGTCGCTGTATTCGTTGTAGAGGCTATCCTTACCAGAGATGAACGGAGTACCGTAAGCGGTTGCGATGTCATAACATGCTCTCGCCGCGCGCACTAATTCCCCAAGCCGGTCGGATTTGTCAGGGTTCCCCCAACAGAAGTTATCTAATAACGCCGTCTGCTCAAGGCTTCCACCGACAGCGATGATGTTCCGCAAAGCCTCGTCGATCGCCGATGCTGCACTGATATACGGGTCTACATCGCTATATTTTGGGTTGATCCCGTTGGCAACGATTACTCCCTTTCGACTCCCGATTACCGGCGTAACGACGCAGGCATCACTCGGTCCATCGTTTTCTGAACCAACAAGCGGATTGATGACTATACCGCCTTGGACGCCGTGATCGTATTGTCGAATAACAGACTCTTTACTTGCGATGTTTGGACTCGCGAGGAGCTGGCAGAGATCGGCTGTGTAATCTTCAGTCTCTTCGTCACGAGACGCCATTTCTGGATGCTGTGGTGGATGCCAGACTGCCTGTTTGACGGGTTGTGGTAAGCCGTTGTGCAAAAATTCCATCTCTAAATCCGCAACAATGCTGCCTTCATAAAAAACTTGTAGTCTGTGTGTATCTGTGAAAGTACCGAGGACTGTCGCTTCAACGAATTCTGCCTCACATATCTCTATTAATTTGTCTAAATTTTCAGGTGGCACAGCAATGACCATGCGCTCTTGTGCTTCGGAGAGCCATATTTCCCACGGCGCAAGTCCTTCGTATTTCAAAGAAACCCGTTCAAGATGTACTTCCGCTCCTACGTGTTCCCCCATTTCACCCACTGCAGAAGAGAACCCGCCAGCACCGCAATCTGTTATTGAGCGATAGAGATTGTGGTCTCGCGCTTGTAGCAAGGCATCGACAATTTTCTTTTCCATAATCGGGTTACCGATTTGCACCACACTGCCGAGGTTTTCAGAGGTGTCGTCCAATTCAGCGGAGGAGAAAGTGGCACCGTGAATTCCGTCACGACCCGTTTGACCACCGATAGCAACCACAAGGTCTCCGGGTTCAACGGATTTCTCACACCGATTTCTCGGTATTACACCTACGTTTCCACAAAAGACGAGGGGATTTGCGGTATAACGGGTGTCAAATAGAATAGCACCATTCGCTGTAGGAATACCCATCCGGTTGCCATAATCGCGTACCCCGGCGACAACCCCTTTAAATACGCGTTTTGGGTGAAGTGTGCCTCTTGGAAGCTGCGTATAAGGCGTATCCGGCATCCCAAAGCAGAAGACATCCGTATTGAGAATCGGCTTTGCCCCGAGTCCAGTGCCAAGCGAATCACGAATGACACCGCCGATGCCTGTGCCTGCACCACCGTAAGGTTCAATCGCTGATGGATGATTGTGCGTTTCTACCTTGAAAACGAGATTATAGGTGTCGTCGAATTCAATGATGCCAGCGTTGTCTGAAAAGACAGAGACACACCACGGCTTGGCTATCTCTTCTGTTGTGCCTTGGATGAAGGTTGGGAACAAGCCATCGATTCGCTCTGGGTCTTTCCCTTCTTCGGCATAAAGGATGACGCTCTTAAACGTTTTGTGAACACAATGTTCTGACCAGGTTTGCGCGATGGTCTCGATTTCTACGTCGGTTGGGTTGCGTCCCAATCCCAGGAAATGGGTCTGGATTGTCCGCATCTCATTCAGGTTCAGGGATAGCGTTCCTTCTCGGCTGATACGCATGAGTTCAGTATCATCCGCATTTAAAATCTCTATTTCTTGGACTGTACTGGACATCACTTTCTCCGCTGTTTTATCGGTTTTTCTTATTCCTTAAAAGATGCCGTAACCCGCGGAATACTCTCCTCACACGCGAATCGCTCAATGCTGGAGGCACCCACAAAGCCAACGGTATCTGTTTTTTCATTGATAAAGGCTGCTTCTGGTGCCTTTGAGATGGGACCTCCATGCGAGAGACAAATAACATCTGGATTCACAGTTTGTGCGGCGTCACATATTTCTTGTACTCGCACTGCCGCGTCTTCGAGTGTGAAAGCCGTTTCAGCACCGATAGTTCCACCTATCGTCGTCCCCATGTGTGCTATGATAACGTCGGCTCCAGCCTTCGCCATATTCTCAGATTCTTCGGGATTGAAGACGTAGACGATCGTGAAAAGATCCATCTCGTGTGCGATACCGATCGTTTCAACCTCTTTGTAGAAGCCCATTCCTGTCTCTTCAAGTGTCACTCGAAAAGTACCATCAATTACGCCAACCGTAGGGAAGTTATTAACCCCGTCAAAGCCCACATCGCGAACCTGCTTGAGAAAATTGCGCATCCGACGCGTCGGGTCAGTGCCGTTAACACCAGCGATGACGGGTGTCTCCTTGACAACAGGCAGCACCTCACGCTCACCCATCTCCATGACAATAGCGTTTGCATCGCCGTAAGCCAAAAGTCCAGCGCAAGATCCAAACCCAGACATCCGATACCGACCTGAGTTGTAAATGACAATCAGATCCGCACCGCCTTGTTCAGCGAATTTCGCTGTGATACCTGTTCCCGCACCGACAGCGAGTAGCGATTTGTCTCTACTTAGTTCTGCTCTCAGTCGCCCTAAGACCTCATCTCGTCTATAATCTGGCATTGAATTTTCCTTTCTTAATAACTATCGGCTATTGGTTGCCTCAGTCGGTAGCTGATTGTTGACGATCAATAGCTATTCATCTCTCGATTTTGCTTGTAGCCGTGCTGCTTGACCCGGATCACCGATGTGCATCGTGTTATACGCCTGTTCGGATGTCCTAAATGGACCGACTCCTTTGTGTCCATGCCAATCACCTTGTGTCATGATTGGATTTGTCAGTCCAGTTTCCTGTTCGCGCTGGCGAATCCAGGTTTTCATCCTTGTTTCGAGAACGTTCACGAGGTCAGGATGCGTCTCAGCGAGATTGTTGTTCTCATCGGGGTCTTGAATGAGATTGTAGAGTTCGACAGGTGGCTTGAAATGGAAGTCCGGCTCAAGCGCAACAATGAGTTTCCATTCCGGGGTACGCCAACCGTGCTTACGCATCCACGTGCACTCGGTGATATAGAACTCGCTGTCGAAAGAAGTTATCTCTCCGCTAATGAGAGAGGTGAGGCTCTTCCCATCAAATTCAATGTCTGTGTCGATGTCTGCTAATTCAAGAAGGGTCGGCACGAGATCTTTGTGTTGGTTGTATCCCATAACCCGTTTCCCAGCAGGGACGCGTCCCGGATAGCGAATAATGAGCGGTACATGCAAAGTCACATCATAGATTCCGTGATGGTCGAACCAGCACTCGTGGTCGTAGAGGGTTTCGCCGTGGTCGCCGTTGATAACGACTATTGTTTCATCCAGGACGCCACGCGTTTCGAGCGCATTAAAAAGCGTCTGAATACACGCATCCATGTAGGCGATTGCGCCGTCGTATTGTGCAATGACATAATCTTTATCGGTGATGCCTTGTGGCATCCAAGAGGCAAAATAGTCGCAAAACGGTTTAAATGCCATTACCGGTTCCATGGACGTGTTGCTTGGATCGCATTCATCTCCGTGGTAGAACGTGCGTTCGTATGGTGCGGGTGGTAAGTATGGGGAATGCGGATCCATGTGACGCAGGAATAGGAAAAACGGTTTTTCATCCCCCTGATCGATCAGCCGGTTCAATTCTGGGAGGGTTGTTCTGTTAAGATTTTCTGCTTTAGGACTACGTCCACTCTCGTCGGGACCCCAACCGGAATACTCAAGATAGGTATCAAACCCGCGAGCACTCGGTCCACCGAATCCAACACAGGTCGTATCGTAACCCGATTCTCGAAGTATTTCCGCCAACGTTTTCACCTCTTCACGCAGCGGTCCCTGATGCCGCAAAGCCACAACCTGTGTGCTGAACGTATCTAAGCCGGTTAGCATAGAGGCGTATGCACTCGTTGTTGGAATGTGTGCACTGTAAGTTTTTTCAAAGAGGGTGGCCCCTTCCGCAAACCGATCAATGTGAGGGGTCGTTTGTCGATGATACCCGTAACAACTCATGTGTGTTGCGAGGAGAGAGTCAATTCCCATTAATACAATATTAGGCTGTTTTGCCATACTTCGATTCTCCTTTGTTTGCATAGGTGGATCCTGCAGTACCCACGCTTTATGTCTCCCAATCCTTATGCCAAATAAGCGTATTCTGCTTGTTGTTGTCAAGCAAATCGCCAATTTCTAATGAATTAAAGTAGTCCTCAGGTAAAATGTTCCGTTTTCCGTTGAATGTACATCCGTCTGGCATGAAACCGCACGTCATTGCTCTTCGATGCTGGATTGTCATGTTCGCACCGGCACCGTGTGCGACGAGTCCATTATGCCATACAATAGAGCCAGCAGGACACGGAGCGCATTGCGGTTCAATCTGTTTCCATTCTGGATAGACATTGAACAATTCGCCGATGTTTATGCCGATTCCGACATTATCAAAACGTGCCGTCTTATGCGTGCCGGGCAAATACCACATGCATCCGTTGGCGAGGGTGGCATCGTCCAACGCAACCCAGAAAGAGACTGCGTCCCGTGAGTCAAACGACCAGTACGGTACGTCAAGATGCCATGCGGTGGGATTACCGTGGGGCGGCTTAATCAGGGCTTGGTCGTGCCAAATTCGCATGCCGTCAACCCCTGCGAGTTCAGTTGCCATTTTGCCGAGTCTTGGGTCGTGAACGAGTTTCCGCATGCCAGTGTGCGTATCAGTTAGACGGAGACACTGCGTAAAAACGCGAGCGTAAAATTGCTTGGCGTCCATCTGATTCGTCATGAATTCTACTGAATTTCCGAGTCGTTCCTCAACAGATTCATCCGTGCAGCGTCGCCATTCTGCCAATTCTTCAGCGTCAAGAAAGTTCTCAATAGCGAGATAGCCATTTTCTTGGTAGAAATTAATTTGCGATTCGGTGAGTTCGTTCTGCATTCTCCACCTTCTCCTTCTCGTTCTTTTAGTCATAGGTTTACAAATGATCCATAGTAAAATTGTATCATATACATGATAAATAGACAAAAGAAAAGTACAGGGCCATTCAGTTCTCCGCAATTTAGGTTTTCGATCTTTCCGAATCCGCTGTAGGACGGTGAATGCCACACGCGCATTCATACCGTTGATTATTTTCAAATCCCGACTCTTTGCATAAATTGAACAAAAACCTTAAAACTAAATAGCCCTGAGAAAAATAGTAGGTTCCTACTAACCTCCAATCCTTAAGCCAAGGCAAATCCACGTCACTTCAAAATGACCATCTTCCGCATTGATGAAATTTCGTCCGTCTCCAACTGGTAAAAATAGATTCCGCTTGCCACGCGCTCACCGACACTATTGCGACCGTCCCAATACGCCGCACGACTCCGACTCGTGTAAAAACCTGCCGGTTGATGTCCTAACGCCAAACGTCTCACAACAATCCCACGCGTATCATAAATGGTGACTCGCACCTCTGATGGTGCTGCCAATTGATACGGGATCCATGTCTCTGGGTTGAACGGATTCGGATAGTTGGAAAGGAGCAAAGTTTGTTCAGGGGCTGCCGTTGTCGCAGGCGCGGCAGCAACCTGAGCTGACATAACACCCAAGGCGATGTCAGCAGGCGTGCCTATGCGTGTAACAATGTCTTGGATATTTTTGCCGTTGAAGTTGGCCCGCCGTATCCTACCACTCTCTGTCCAGTAGAGTTTGCGACCTGCCGTATCCACACTGATTTCTCCCAGAGACCCTAAACCTGTGATGAGATTCGGTCGAAAATAGGAGCCTACAAGTGTCATACGTTGAATGTGTCCCGAAGCACTCGTCAAATAGAGTTTCTTGTTTACAACATCAACAGCAATGCCTTGAGGTGGACTCGTCAGTTCCTTCACTAATTGCACATCTGAACCGTCGAGATTCGCACTTCGGACTTTACCCGTGCTGTCATCTGTCTGCTCTGTCCAGTAGACCTTTCCACGCTGAACATCTAATGCGAGATGGTTTGGAGACTGCAGGCCAGTAATAAGATTAGGTTGGAAGTCTGAACCGTCTAAGTTGAGCCGCTGCAACTTTCCCCAAGAATTCGTCAGATAGAGGTTCCCGTTTGTGGTATCCAGAGCGATGTCAAGTGGGACGCGCGTTAGGTTCTTGACGAGTTGCACGTTTGATCCGTCAAGATTCGCGCGTTGGATTTTCCCGTGTCTGCTGTTTACTTGGGTTGTCCAGTAGAGTTTTCCATTAGTCGTGTCCACGACGAGATTGGTGGCATTTTTGACGCTTGGTGCCAAGTTTTCAATCTTAGCCCCGACAAGTCGGTGGAGCGTGCCTGTCTGTGTGTTGACCCAATACATCGGTGGACGCTGAGATGCAGCGACTAATACTTGTTTGACAGGCGCAATTTCCCATAGGAGCGTCGTGCCATCCCGCTGACTTGCACTGGCAAGCGTGCTTCCATCAGGGCTGAATATTAAGTCCCGGACCCAACTGGCATGTCCTGTAAGTTTTCGCTTAAGTTTCCCTGTTTTGGCATCCCACAGGTAGACAGTGCCATCTACAGGAACATTATTATAGTTAAACCCGCTGCTGGCGATAGTATTTCCATCAGGACTAAATGCTACGCTGCCGCCCCAGTTGGTGTGTTCAATGGGAGGTAGTTTGAGTTTCCCAGTATTCGCATCCCACAAGCGGAGTGTGTTGTCTCGACTTCCACTGGCGATAGTATTTCCATCAGGGCTGAATGCCACGCTGTCGACCCAATGGGTATGTCCAGTGAATCTTTGCTTGAATTTCCCTGTTTTAGCATTCCATAGACGAAGGTCATTAGTCCCTCCACCGGCGATGGTGCTTCCATCAGGACTGAGTGCTATGTCCCTGATCCGATATTTATGTCCAGTGAGTTTTTGCTTGACTTCCCCAGTATTGGCATCCCATAGGTAGACATGGCCGTCACTACCGAAGATAGTATTTCCATCGGGACTGAATATTAAGTTCGGAAAACCGTTCTTACCAATACGATATCTACCAAATTCACCACTGAGTTTTTGTTTGAGTTTCCCAGTATTGGCATCCCATAGAAGTGGTTGGTGGTCTGACAGACCTCCATAACCGCTACTAACAATAGTGTTTCCGTCAGGACTGAACGCTATCGCCTGGACCCCTCTGTGTCTTTTTTCAAACGTGCGTTTATGGGTGCCGGTATTGGCATCCCACAGATAGATGCAGGCATCACTTTCACCGGCGATAGTGTTTCCGTCAGGACTGAATGCTAATGCTGCGTCGTAGCCCCTTTTATAGCCCATGAAAGTTCGTATGTTCGCACCAGTATTTGGGTTCCATAGGCGGACGGTGCCGTCCCAAGAATGACTAACAAGCGTATTTCCATCAGGACTGAACGCTACACTATCGACCGTACTGTCATGTTCTGTGAGTGTATGTTTGGGTTTTCCAGTATTAGGGTTCCATAGGTAGATGGTGCTGTGCCTGTCAGCTATACTAACAAGCGTTTTTCCATCGGGACTGAACGCTGCATATCTGATACTATTTTTATGGCCAGCGAGCGTATGTTTGAGTTTTCCAGTATTAGGGTTCCACAGGTAGATGGTGTTTTCCTTCCGGCTAAAACTAACAAGCGTTTTTCCATCAGGACTGAACTTTACGGCACTGACAAAACTTTTATGTCCAGTAAGCGTTCGTATGCTTGTGCCGGTATTCGGATTCCACAGTTGAATGGTGCCATCCGCACCTCCACTGGCGAGTGTTTTTCCATTAGAACTGAACACTACGCTGAGGATGTTACTGTTGTGTCCAGTGAGCGTGTTTTTGAGTTGCCCAGTATTGACATCCCACAAGTAAAGAATGCCATCCTGGTTGCTAACGAGCGTTTTTCCATCGGGACTGAACCTTACATCTACGATTCTTCCGTTATGTCCGGTAAGCGTGTGTCTAAGTTTCCCAGTATTGGTATCCCATAGGAAGATGATGGGGTCCGGCCAATCCCCAGAACTAACAAGTGTCTTTCCATCGGGACTAAACGCTACATTGTTGGGATTACCCTCATGTCCAGTGAGTATGTGTTTAAGTTGCCCAGTACTTGGATTCCATAGGCGGATAGTGCCACCTCTAATAGTGACATCTCCACTTGGAATGCTATAACCTGCACTCACAAGTGTCTTTCCATCCGGACTCAACACTACAGTGCGGACAAAACTTTGATGTCCCCTGAGTGCGTGTTTAAGTTTTCCGGTATTGACATTCCACAGTCGGACGATGCTATCTTCACCACTACTCATAAGTGTCTTTCCATCACGACTAAACACTATGCTCCTGACTATGGTATTATGTCCGGTGAGCACGGTGAGATCTTCACCGGTGTGTGCATCGTATACCCAAATCCCTATGGAATCGACAACCACCAAATGCTTTCCATCTGGTGAAAATTTGATAGTCTCCACCCGATTACCGATACGCGCTTTCGCTCCTTCAGGCAGATGCGATTGAGAAAAATCTTGGGCAAAACTGTTCGGCAGAAGCACAATAGACATGAATAACAGCAGACACTTGAAAAACAAGCTTTTTTTGATCATATTCTTTTCCTTTTGGTGTAAGTTTGCTATAGGAATTTAGCAGTAGTGGATTGTCCACTTTGAATTATAGGTGAATTCGTTTGCTTGAAATATAGCACCAGGATAACAAAAAATATATGGGCTTCCGCCTTATAAGTCAAATCCTATTTAGGAGCATTTATAAATAGCCGTAATTTAAACCTTGAATTAGATTAGATGGTTGTGATATAATTTTCAAAATACGTGAAATATGTAAGAAGCAGCTTTCCAATCTACAGTCCCAATATTAAAAAGGGGAAATCACGTGAATTGCGAAATGAGCGAAACCCGAATGCGAATCCTGCAGCTCCTCAAAATGCGGGCTGGTATGACGGTCAGCCAACTGACGGATGCTTTGCATATCAGTCAGATGGGGATCCGACAACACCTCGCTATACTGGAAGCTGAAGAGCTGGTCGAATACCACCGAGAAAAGCAAAAGCGCGGGCGTCCACTTCACATTTATCGCTTAACCGATCAAGCAAACACTCTTTTCCCGACAACCTACGCTAACTTTGCTGTTGGCTTGATGAATGAAGTCGCGAAATTCAACGGGCCCGGTTTCATCAACAAAGTTTTTCAAGAACGGATGAAATCGCAATTGCAGACATATCAGCAGCGGCTTCAAGGAAAAGATTTGCCCGAACGCATCAAAGAACTTACGCGTATCCGAGATGAAGAAGGATACATGGCATGCTGTGACGAGAACGAGGACGATTACGTCTTGATTGAACATAATTGCCCAATTTCTGTGATTGCTGAGGAGTATCCTTATGTATGTGAAATTGAGCTGGGACTCTTTCGACAGTCCTTGGGGACAAAGGTCGTTCGGGAAGAACATCTCATGCAAGGTAGTCATAGATGTTGCTATCGGATTGCTAAAGACAAAAAAGAGTAGCGTTCGGCACACGCGTAGGGATCAGTATAAAAATGTCTGAAGAAACAGGAAGACGCGGCTTTTTCAAGGAAGCCTTGAATCAACTCATCCAACCCGTTGCTGAATTGCTTGATGACACGGTGGGTGAACACTTGCTTGCTGAGGATTCGGAACAGCGTGTTATCTTTCGACCGCCGGGTGCGTTGCCTGAAGCCGAATTCTTAGAGCGGTGTCATCGGTGTGGGAACTGCGTCAAAAATTGTCCCGCAAACGCCATTCAACCCTTTCAAAGTACGGATGCCAGCATTGCCAATACACCCTATATAGATCCAGAGGAACAGCCTTGCGTCATCTGTGATTCATTGGCATGCATGTATGTATGTCCAAGCGGTGCCTTACAACCTGTTTATGCAGAGGACATTAAAATCGGGTTGGCAGTTTTTACCGCTGAAACCTGTCTCCGTACGAAAGAGGTAGATTGTACCTACTGTGTTGATACGTGTCCTATCGGAGAGGATGCGATCCGTTTCACATCAGACGGTGTTGTAGAGGTACTTGACCCCGGATGCACAGGGTGTGGTGTTTGCCAATACGCTTGTCCAACTTCACCCAAATCAATAGTTATTCAACCGCGTGTTGCATAAAGGGTCTTTTCCAATTTTTTTTTTCTATCCGTTGTCCTTTTCACCTTTTCCAAGAAATATGTCTCTACTTACACAAATCCTTACGCAAGGTACTGTCGATGTTCAGAATCTGCGTGATATCAAGCCACCGTTGGAGGTGGCGCAAAGCCTACTATTGTATTTCATCGGTGGTGCCGTGGTCCTTGGATTCGTAGCCGTTTCAATTTTTCTCTATATCCGAAAACGGACACAAACCTTATCAGTGTCTCCAGAAAAAGAAAGTGATACACCGCTGCCACATGAGGTGGCGTACGAACAGTTAGCAGCAATTGAAACCTCGGATTGGCTCAAGCACGGCGATATGGAGATGTATCACATCCAAATTGCGTACGTCCTTCGTGAATATATCTGCGGACGTTATCAAATCCCCGCATTGGAACTGACCACAACCGCCTTGCTGCACGCAATGCAACACGCCCAGATAGGTGTGTCCTATGTTGAGCGGGTCCAGCAATTACTCGCCAATTGTGATAGAGTCAAGTTCGCAAGTTACCGACCCGAACCGTCAGAGGCAGTCGCACGCATGTCAGACGCTCGATGGATTGTTGATGAAACAAAAATAGGCACTCCGTGAGCTACCGCCCATAATACAATCCGATAAATCCTATTTCCCGTTGTGCTACAACTCAGTTTTTAAATAGCCGTAAGTCCAATCTGTAATCTGGTAGCCGAAATTACTATAAAAAAGAGCTGCTCGATAATTATCCCAACTCGTGCTAATCAGCACGTGACGATATCCAATCTTGTGCATTTCGTGGAGTATGTATTGAAGGAGATAACGCCCTAAACCTCGTCCTTGGAATTCGTCCTTTATGCCGAGCCACATGGTGTGGAGCCAATCTTGCACATCAGGATGATCTGAGAACTCGCCACCTGATACCGAATCACAGATCCCAACCTCTGTCCCATCGTGAAATGCTTGGACAGTACAGTTTGGACGTTCTCCTCTACCAGGTTTCCACTCCACAGTAAGTTCAATAGGTATTGCCAGTTGAATTGGTGTAACAGTGTAGTTTTCCCATGCTAAGAATACCTCACCGAACCTGCGCTGATAACCGTTGTATCCGAGGAGTGCCTGAACATGTCCTAAAGCATCTGATAAGTAAGCGTGTCCAAAATGGTAGAACCGGTATCGATAATCTTGGGGAAGAGCAACGATTAGTTCAGGATTATAGGTGCTTAGATAGCTTTCCGCTTTTTCAAGTAGTGCTTGTCCAGCCCGTCGTTCACCGGGTTGGTAACCTAAAAACCGGATGATACCAATGTTATTCTTATTTAGTTCTTCATCCGGTCCAATACCAATTTGTATAAACCCGAAAATAGTCCCTTGTTCTCTGGCAACAAAGGTAGTTTGAGATTGAAGGACTTTCTGATCCTCTGTTTCATATGTAGTGTTTTGAAGTACTTCACCCAATTCGTCTTCACTCACAGGATAACAGTGTGGAACATTGACTGTAAGGTTATTATAGAACTGAGTGGCATGCCTTTGCATTTCTGACGTGTATTCAAGAATTTCCATCTTTCTCCTTTTTGACAGGATATTAAAAGGATAACATCCAACTATTTGTTGTGTTTAAATAAAAAGTTTATCGTATTTTATGATACCATAGGTGCTTTGAGAAATCAATTGGACAAAAAACTTGACATAATTTAAATAAATGTGGTATGATATAATCAAGTTTTTCATACGCTTGCATCTAAACATACCAGTGGGAAGCGACCTAAGTTCTTTTTCCTATTCGCATTTCCCACTGACTAAAACGGAAAACACAAACCGAATTGAATTTTGTGGATTTTTATACGAACACAAGCCATAACAAGGAGGGAAACGCAACGTGTCAGATACGGCAAAACAAGTAACCCTCACTATACCGATGCACCCTGACATGGAACTTGCTGCAGCCAAGACAGCCTCTGTTCTCGCCGAATTGATGAATTTCGAAGAGGGAGAGGTTGAAGAGATCCAACTCGCAATTATCGAAACCTGTATCAACGCTTTTGAGCATAGCAAAAGCGATGATCAGGAGGTGCATATCGACTTTTTACTCAAGGACGATGAACTGCAGTTTAAGGTTACTGATCGGGGAGTTGGTATCTCTCCTGACACACTCGACGGTAGCCGTTTGCTTGGAAGTCCGGGGGTACATACCGACCTGCGTAAGCGAGGAAGGGGATTGCAAATTATTAAATCCCTAATGGATGAGGTGGATATAGAAAGCAGCCCTAACGGAACAACTGTCAAGATCATAAAGAGAAAGAAACCGTAAACTGTTGTTTCGTTTCGCTATATCGTAACGCAATTTGGGATCAGATACGATGAGTTCCAAGCTCTGTTTCAAATTCGTTGTTAAAGGATGGGATTTTGCTACATCCCACCTTCATACTTGGGGTATAACTGCAAGTCTTGGTTAGGAAGTTAAGGAGGTAAGGGTTTTGAACAAATTTGATATTCAAATCCGTGAAGACGGAGAACACGCAGTCATTGAGACAGCTGGGTACCTCAACGATGCACTCGGAGAGCAACTCGCCGAGAAAGCGCAAGAACTCATTCAGAACGGTTATACGCAGCTCGTAATCAATCTTGAGAAAACAACGCTCATTAATAGCATCGGTATTTCCATACTTATCGAAATTATAGAAGCACTTCACGAACGGGAAGGGGTATTGAATTTCTGTGGATTGTCAGCCACGCAGGAACGGACTTTTCGTATGATGGCACTCGCTAAATACGCCGGTATTTTCCCCGACGAAGAATCCGCTATTGCGAATCTATAATCTTTTTCTTATTTCAAATTTCGTCTTGAAAGAGATTAAAAAATTATGTTCACAGGTATATTTCCGACCCTGTTCTCGTGTCTTAGGGATATCCTTGTAGTAATAGATATAACATATACTATATCCCAATGTCTGGATGCAACACTATGAAAGATTCGAGCGAACCTATTTTGGGGAGCGATTTGCAGCAAACCCATGGAACACAAAATACCGCCGAACAGACTATGGAGCGGCTCATATTTAGTCTGTCCGAGTTGGAGCATTTGGGGCAAACCCTCATCTCTGGATACGGTAACTTTAATCATTCAAGCAAAACCTATCTCCGCATTACACTCGGAACCTTGCAAGTCACACGAGGCGTGATCCTGCGCTACCACCCTACTGGACAGAATCTTGATGTCGTCGCATCAACACCTGAGCAGGTGTTCGCCCCAATTCCTGTTGAATCAGAGGAAGTCGCAGGTTTACTGCAGCATTCCTTCATTGAAAGTACCTCACCTCCAACAGTTCTTAAAGAATTCTTTATCCAGAGTGCTGAGCTTGTCGAAGTTGTTGACATCCGTCTCTGGGTTCCACTAAAGATTCAAGATGAATTCTTGGGTATGATCGGTTTAGGACGATTTTTGGGAAGGGAGACGTTAGAAGAGTGGGAGAAGGAATTGTTAACAACCCTCGCCCATCAAATTTCAATTGCTATCGCCTATTCGCAGATGGTGGAGGGGATCCAGAGCGAAAAGTTCCGGTTATTCATGCTCGCAGAAAGTGCCCCACAGATCTGTCAACTCTTGCAACCTGAAGATGCCGCTGAGCAGGTGGTCCTCCAAGCGGTCTCGTTCTTGGATGCAAATGCCGGAGCACTCATGCTCACAAGCCCCGAACAACAGGAGCTTGAACTGCGTTACGCCTTTCCAGAGACCTTAGTTGAAACTGCCGCTGCACAGGACAATGGTAATCAACTCATTATCCCTTGTGGTGAAGAGGTGCCTGTAGTTCAGGACGCAACATCGGTAGATATGCTGAAATCTGTCGTCAATGACGGGCTTCCCGGGCACTGCTTACCGGAGTTTGACACACTTTTCGGGGGCAAAAATTTGATGGCTGTCCCTATTCCTGGGCGAGAGGGTGATATTTTGGGAGTTCTTGTCGTGGGTGACAAAGAGGAACGTGGGGGTAGAATCGCCCCCTTTACCGATGAAGATGTCGTCCTACTTGATTCCTTTGCCAAGCAGGCAGGAGTGGCAATTGAGAACGCACACCTTCATCAGGAGGCGCTTGAAGCACGCCAGTTGCAAGCAGAGATGGAAGAGGCGCGCAAAATCCAAGTGAACCTCATACCAGATAATCTGCCTGACATTCCCGGTTATGAAGTTGCAGGACACTATGAACCTCGCGGACCTGTTGGTGGGGACTATTATGATTGTATTTCCTTGCCTACCGGGCGTTGGGGTCTCGCAATTGCGGATGTCTCTGGAAAAGGAATGCAAGCGGCACTGCTCATGGCAACCTTGCGCGCTGGGCTCATCTCTGAATTATCGCGCGTGCAAAATGGTACATCAAAGGACACGGGGAAAGAGACACGTCCTTCAACCGTGTATGCTGAACTCACTGAAATGGCTATGACGCTCAACTCGCTGCTTTACGCCAGCGGCACAGAAGAAAAATATGCGACTTTCTTCTATAGTCATCTGAATCCAGAAACCGATGTGCTGACAACACTCAATGCTGGTCATAATCCACCGCTACTGATAAGAAAAGATGGAACCTCTAAGTGGTTGGGTGAAGAGGTCGGCGGTATCCCACTTGGCATGTTTCCAAACGATATGGTCTCAAGTATCGCTGAATATGAAGCTGAGCATATTGAACTCGTTAGCGGTGATGTTGTTGTGTATTATACAGATGGTGTCACAGAAACCGTTAACGTCGAGGATGAGTATTATGATGAAGATCGGCTTTTTGAGGCATCCAAGGCATGCAAGAATGACAGTGCTGAAGCTATCCGAGAGCACCTTCACGACGCAGTGATGAAATTTCAAGGCGAAGCGGATCAATTTGACGATCTCACGCTGCTCATCTTAAAAAAGAAATAAGATGTACTTTGGAGCGACATAAAAGGTGTAATTTAAGGAATGCAAAGCCAGTCAGAAGGGCGCAGATTTCTAAATCCAGCGATCCTCGCACGAATCGGGAATCTTGAGTTGATTGCCAAATTCGTCGTTGAAGGTTTTATTTCAGGTCTCCATAAAAGCCCGTACCACGGGTTCAGTGTCGAATTTTCGCAATATCGGCAATATATGCCCGGAGATGATACTAAACATATAGATTGGAAAGCCTACGCTCGGACTGACAGGTATTATATTAAACAGTTTGAAGAGGAAACCAACCTCAACTGCTACTTACTCCTCGATACAAGCGAGTCTATGGCACATCCAATAGATGGTGTCGAGGAAGATGGTCCCGCGGAGCAGAGAGAGACTGGGCAGAGGCTGACGAAACTGCAATATTCCAGTTTCTTGATTGGATCACTCGCCTATTTTATGGCGAAGCAGCGAGATGCTGTCGGGTTCGCGTATTTTGATGATACTCTTCACCAGTACCTTCCCGCTCGGAGTAGCACGTCACATCTGCATTCTATCTTGCTTACGCTGGAGGCATTACAAACCGCAAAAGGCACACGTATGGGAGTGCCATTGCATCAAATCGCAGAACGTTTGACGAAGCGCGGTTTAGTCCTCTTTATCTCTGATCTCTATGATGAAAATCACGAAGAGGTCGTCGCTGGCTTGGAGCATCTTCGGTATGAGGGACATGAAGTCATTGTTTTTCACGTCCTTGCCCAACAGGAAGTTGAATTTGCTAACTTTGAAACGGGGCGAAGTTCAGAAGCACTGATCCGTTTTATTGATTCCGAAAACGACGACGAGATTATCACAACGCCACAGGCGATTCGCGAGAGTTATCTAAGTAATTTCAACGCGTTTCTTGATACCTACAAACTCGCACTGCGGCAAGCCGATATTGACTATAACATGATAACAACAGCGACGCCGATTGATTTCGCGCTCGCTTCTTATCTTGCCAAACGACAAGGTATTTTTTGAAAGGTTATCGGTTAAAGAAAGAAATGTTTGGTTTGCTCAAGTTATTTCTTAACCGACAACTGAAAGGCAATCTGCGTAGCAGATTTCCGTACCGACAACTGATTACTAATACTAATGTTTGGATTAGGGTTTTTAGCACCGCTATTTGTAGCTGCCGGGATCATAGGCGCATCTATTCCGATTATCCTGCACCTGTTGAATCGGGAACGTGCAAGGCGGTTGGTATTCAGTACTGTACGTTTCATTCAGATGTCGCATCAGACAAACGTCCGTCGGCATAAGTTGAAGCGCTTGCTGCTTCTATTGATGCGTATTCTGATGCTCGCGCTGCTTGGCATAGCATTCGCCCGCCCATTTTTCGCTGCAGCGCCGGTCATCACACAGAAAGTTGGCGGAAAACGGAATGCTATCATTATTTTGGATACCTCTTATAGTATGCAATATGAGGAGGTTTTCCGAAATGCCAAAGAGGAAGGAATCAAAATTCTGGATGGGCTTGATTCAACCGATGCTGCTTGCCTTGTGCTTTCATCGGACAATGCCCGTGTCGTTGCACCAATCGGCTCAGATTTTTCACATCTTAGGACTGCTTTGAACGCTGCTGAAGTTACCTACAAGCCTACGGATTACTTGGATGCGCTCGAAACTGCAGATGAGATACTTGAATCTATTCCTATTGGACAGAAGCAAATTTACCTCATCGGTGATATGCAAAAACGGGGTTGGGAGAACTTTATTGAGACGGACAAACTCGGTCCCGATGTCCAAATCGAGTTTGTTAATGTCAGTGTTGATGATCCTCGAAATCTTGCTATTACGGGTATCAGTGTCCCGCCTGTCGTGCTAAATGAGCAGCAAGCATCGCATCTTGTCGCTCGTGTTCACAACTTCGGCGATGAACCTGTTGAAAATTTGCCAGTGCGTCTTTTTATAGACGGAAATGTAATTCATACCGTCCAACTCGATATCGAACCAGACGACTTGGCGGATGCCGTTTTCAAAGTTAATTTTCAAGATGAAGCAACACATACGGGCTGGGTGGAACTGCCAGAGGATGCACTTGCGGTTGACAACAGACGCTATTTCACTTTGCAGAGTTTACAGTCTATCAAAGTCCATGCGATTAGGAACAAGTCTCGGACGCAGAACGCTTATCAGAAAGCGGAAACCTTCTTCATGAAAATGGCGTTTGCCGCCGGTAGCGATGCCGTACCGATTGATTTCACCGAATCTACAACTGTTCCTGGTGCAGAGACACTTGCACGTGCCGATGTCCTTATTCTTGCCGATGTTGCTCAACTTTCTTCCGCTGAAGCGGGGCGCGTAAAGAACTACGTTGCTGCAGGCGGTGGTTTGATTTTGACAGTGGGTGATAATCTGAATGCTGATGCGTATGAACAACATCTCGGTGGTGAGGCGGGGTTGATGCCCTGTAACTTTGTTCAAGCGGTCGGAGATGCCTTTGATCGCCAGCAATTCCGTGTGCTTGCAACAATAAAGTATGAACATCCGATTTTTGCACCGTTTAAAGAACCTAACCACGGTGATTTCGGTAAGGCACGGTTTTACAGATTTTTTCAGGCAGTCCCGACAGCAGACGCAACTGTTATTGCCGCCTATGATGATGGAAGTCCCGCGCTCTTTGAAAAACCGTATGGAGACCCCCGCGCGCTATCCGCTACGGGGCCCCCAGGACGTGTGCTCTGTTTTACCTCAACGATAGACAGAGACTGGAACGATCTGCCAATACGTGCCGTTTATCTGCCTTTTTTGCATGAGTCGATTAAGTATCTCGCCCTCAAAAATATGGACACAATTCCGGATTACCGCATCAGTGATACTGTTGAACTCGCTGCCGAAACGGAAAATATGGCTACACAGAAAAATCCAGTCATTGCTGTTTTCAATCCAAACAACGTCGAGACTCGTTTGCAGACCGATGGAAATAGTATCACTACAGGCGTCTTTTATACAGATACAATGTTACCGGGTATCTATTCGATTCATGCCTCTGGTGCGGAATCTCGCTACTTTGTCGTCAACGTTGACGCGACGGAATCTGATCTTGCATCGCGTGATATTGAAGAACTTGCGAGTATGTTGAAAGGTGCTGCGGATGAATCCGGTGAGGACAAACCTACTGCAGAACTCATTGCACAATATCAAGAGGATGTTGAAAACAGACAGGACATCTGGATGTACCTCATGTTAGCAGTCTTCGCGCTGGCGGTAACAGAGATGTTCCTTGCAAACCGTATCTGATTTTTGAAATTGTCGTCGGTATGTGGTAGATATGCGAGTTTTGACCCCTGTAACTGATACCTCAAAGCGAACGGAGTGAGCGTACTGAGAACTGACGGCTATAAAAAGGAGAAATCGTGAACTTTGAATCAAGCGCACCAATTGACGTGCCAAAAATCATATCTGACGAGCAAATTCAATCTTTTATTCAGGATGGTTATCTCGTCGTTCCGGATCTGTTGTCCCTCGATGAAGTGGAGGAGTTGCGACAGGACACCATCACGCTTGCTAAAGGTGGATATCCGTGTGAGAGTCTGAAACCACTCCCTGACGCTATCAGTGATGACGCAGCTATCAGTCGTATCCTCTGCATTCATCAGCCGCATTTTGTCAGTCCAATTATTGAGCGGTATGTCAAACACCCAAAAATCTGTGGTATCTTGAGTCAGATAACTGCCGCACATCTACCCTATTGGGATGGAAGCGTCAAGTGTATGCAGTCGATGCTCTTTGTAAAACCTCCCAATTTTCAAGGGCAAGCGTGGCATCAGGACGAATTTTTTATTCCAACCCGCGATCGCTCCTTGATTGGCGCGTGGACTGCAATGGATGATGCTACCATAGAAAATGGATGTTTATGGGTCCTTCCCGGTTCGCATCGTCCAGGATATCTCTATCCACAGAGATACCATGAGAACCCAGATGAGTTAGATTTTGCCTGGGAGAGTTACGGTTTTGATGATACAGGTGAGGTTCCCGTTGAAGTTACAACCGGCACATTAGTGTTTTTTAACGGTTATCTACTCCACCGATCTCAAAAAAACCGTGGGGATGCGTATCGAAGGGTTTTAGTGAACCATTACTGCAATTCATGGTCCTTGCTGCCATGGTCGATCCAAGATGGTGAACGTCCAGCAAATGCTGACCGCCGATGCATCATTCCGGTTTCTGGTGTTGATCCTTACGCTTGGAAGGGCTATGATGATCCGCCTCAAGACGTCCACTTGCGAACCTGTAAAGCTGTTGAGGAGCTGGAGGATTTAGATGCAACTTGAATCTCTTGACGCAGCGCCCGAGTCTAAACTTGTTAACCTCAGGCACGCGTTGGAAACTATGATGCAGCGAATTGAGACAGGCGAGGATATAATGGAGCAGTTGGAACGGATTGACGTACTGTCTCAGGAACTCGCGCCGACTGCGCCTAAGATGCTTCTCCACTATCTTGAACGGAAAAGCTATACCAAGGCATTAGCGTTTCTCAAGGAGCTATAATTAAATGGTTATCAGTTATCGGTTCGGTGTGTTTCACAAACCTTTCAGTTTTCAGTTAAGAGGCAATAGTAATTCAGAAAGTGGACGTGTTTCCATATCTTCGCGACTGACAACTGAAAGCCGAGGACGGGCAATGCCATTAAGGCATTCATACCCGGGCAATGCCACATGGCATTGATACCGTTGATTCACGTAGTGAGCGACTGACTACTGACAACTATTCAAATGGAGAATAAGAATGGAAAGAGTAGATGGGCGTCAGTCAGATCAAATGCGGCCCGTCACAATCAAACGACACTATATCAAACACGCAGAGGGTTCAGTCCTTGTCGCAACCGGGGATACTCATGTTATCTGTACTGCTTCCGTTATAGACCAGCAGCCACGTTTCATGCGTGCCCAGCGTATCAAAGATAAAGGATGGGTGACCGCAGAATACTCGATGTTGCCCCGTTCCACCTCTGATCGGATGCAGCGTGAAGTGACCCGCGGCAGTATCGGTGGAAGGACGCAAGAGATCCAAAGGCTCATAGGTCGCTCCTTACGCGCTGCCGTCGATTTGTATGCTTTAGAGGAGCACACAATCTGGGTAGATTGTGATGTCATTCAAGCCGATGGCGGGACACGCACTGCCGCAATTACAGGGGCTTTCATGGCTTTATGGGATGCCTGTCGCTGGCTCGTTAATAACAAGAAAATCAAAAACTTTCCGATCACTGATAACATTGCCGCAACCAGTGTTGGAATGGTTAAAGGCACACCGATGTTGGATCTCTGTTATGCTGAAGATTCCACCGCCGATGTTGATATGAACATTGTTATGACGGGGAGTGAAAAGTTTATAGAGGTCCAAGGAACTGCAGAAGAGACACCCTTTTCGCGTGAAGATTACGACCAGATGTTGGATCTCGCCGTCGGTGGTATTCAGGAACTTATTCGACTGCAGAATCGTATGATGCTGGAGGGGTTAGATGAAGCTGGTATTGGCAACGCATAATCAAGGCAAAGTTCGTGAACTCTCGGAAATGCTCAGTAATGGTTATCAGTTGTCAGCCATCAAAACTGATAACCGACAACCCCGGGGAAGCCCATACGGGCTTCATACCGTTGATTACGAATGCCACACGCGCATTCGGACGTTGATTCCAACCAACGCCCATCGCATTGAAGTCATTTCCTTGAAATCTTATCCCAATGCACCTGAGGTCGTTGAAGATGGGGCAACGTACACTGAGAACGCTATCAAAAAAGCGTCTGTAATTGCCGAATATACTGGGCACCTCGCACTTGCCGACGATGCAGGCTTAGAAGTAAATGCCCTTAATGGCGCACCCGGTGTTAACTCCAAACGCTGGGTAGGTGAAGACGCAACTGATGCGCAGCGGGTTGCGAGTCTCCTTAAAGTACTCGAAGGTGTTACGGATCGGCGTGCTCGATTTATCGCCGCAATTGCAGTTGTACATCCTGATACTGTTCCTAAGGTGGTTATCGGTGTTTGTGAAGGGCGAATCACCTATGCCCCCGCTGGACAAAGCGGATTTGGATATGATCCAATATTTGTACCCAATGGTTACGAACAGACCTTTGCTGAATTGGGAGAAAAAATAAAAAATCAAATTAGTCACAGAGCCAACGCATTACAACAGGCACTCGCCCTGATTTATGGTAAACCCGAAAAATAGATAGACATTGGCCCTCACTTGGTAGGGTTTTTGCTGGAGGTCTTTGCTTGGGTGTTTCCTCAATTTCTTCAAGGTTTCTAACCTCGCCGGTGTAAAGTGTCCAATTAATGCTAAGGGTTACCATAGTTATCAGCTGTCAGTTATCGGTTGTCAGTAGGGGTAACTTGTGACATTCAAGATACACGCAACTGTCATAGAGCTTAACTGACGGCTGAAAGCGAACGAAGTGAGCGTACTGATAACCGACAACCATTAAACGAGGTGAAAATGGCGTCACTTAACGACTTACGCAACGGATTGGTTATCCGTCTTAACAATATTATCTACACTATTGTTGATTGTCAACATGTCAAGCCGGGGAAGGGTAGTGCCTTTGCTCGCACAAAAATCAAGCGCATTAGCGATGGCGCAGTTTTGGACCGGACCTTCCGTTCCAACGAAGACATCGAGACCGTGAGACTTATGGATCACCAGATGCAGTATATGTACAGGGATGGCGACGGTTTGTGGTTTATGGATAACGAGACCTTTGAGCAACACTCTCTTCCTATGGATTTCATAGGGGATAGCTTGAAGTTCCTAAAAGAAGGTGAGACTGTTACCGTCAAAATGGACGGTGCAATCCCACTTGTCCTTGAATTGCCTAATTTCGTTGAACTCCAAATCGTTGAGACCGATCCAGGGTTACGCGGTGATACTGTGAGTGGTGGTTCAAAACGTGCTACCCTTGAGACCGGTGCGGTTGTTAACGTCCCGCTATTTGTGCAAAACGAAACGCGCATCAAAGTTGATACGCGTACTGGAAAATATGTAGAAAGGATTTGACATACTTCCCCTACTAAAGCATGGAAGGGAGATTCCTGTAGTTTTGGGATCGTGGGATCAACGAAGGAGGCTTGTGTAACAAGTCTTATACCTTCTACCCCAACAGACAAGGTCTGCCTACGGGATTTTTTCAAATCTTATGTGTATTTAACATTTTTGACATTTTAAGTCAAGGAAGAAAAGAAGGATGAATTGATAAACAGATGCGTCAAAACAAACCTAAGGACAAATCCCAGTCTACGGAACAAGACTACAGTGGTGTTCTCGAACTCGTTGAACGACTCGCAGAGATCCTCGAACGTACCGAATTGACAGAGGTGCGTATCAAAGAGGATGAGCTTGAGGTGCAAGTTTCCAGACATCCCGGAAACCCGGGTGGATATGAAGCCATCCCGCTACAGCCAACAGATACGAGCATTGCAATGAGGACCCAAAGTCTACCAATGGAGACGACGGATGTTGAAGGCAGCGAGCAAGCCCAAGATAACTTCATCAATGCCCCAATGCCTTCGCGTTTTTATCGCGCACCATCACCTGAGGAACCGCCTTTTGTTAAGGTAGGGGATGTCGTTAGTGTCGGTGAACCTGTGGCGGTCCTCGAAGTTATGAAAACCTATAATCCAGTAGAAGCACCCTTTAGCTGCGAGATTTTAGAGATACTCGCTGAAGATGGTGAGGCAGTTGAGTACGCCCAGCCATTATTCCGAGTGAAACCACAATAGGTTTTTGTCTATTAAGCCTTAGTGCCGGTTTTTCCGTTGTCAAAATCGGGTTTCTTTCGTTCTTGAAATTGCTGGAAACTCTTCAGGTTTTAAAGAATTGCTGGCAACGGACAACGGACGTTGCGGGTTTAGGTACAAACTGCGGAGCCCGCGATGATTTTAGGTATCGCTTAGAAAAAATATGATAAAAAAAATACTAATAGCAAATCGTGGTGAAATTGCTGTCCGTATCATCCGTGCATGTAAAGACATGGGAATTAAAACGGTAGCTATCTTCTCTACCGCTGATGAAGAAGCACTCCACGTTGAGTACGCCGACGAGGCATACTGCATCGGGCCCCCGCCGTCAACAGAAAGTTATCTCAAATATGCCAATATTATTGCGGTCGCAGACTTCGCGAATGTCAATGCTATTCACCCGGGGGCAGGTTTTCTCGCTGAAGACGCACAATTCGCTGAGATTTGTGAAGCACACGAGATACGGTTCATCGGTCCTTCTATTGAAGATATTCGCACGATGGGAGATAAGGTGAAGGCACTGGAGACGGCATCGAAAGCGGGTTTGAAGCTGATACCGGGTAGCCAAAGCGGTAGACGCAGAAGCAACAAAAAAGGTACGGTTGATACTGCCGAGGATGCCGCACAACTCGCTGAAAAAATCGGTTATCCTGTCGGAATCAAAGCCGTTGCAGGCGGCGGTGGCCGCGGTATCCGAATCGCCGAGAACCGTCCCAGTTTGATGAACCTCTTTCACACCGCAAAAGCCGAAGGCGAAGCCGCTTTTGGAAACGGCGATGTCTATATTGAAAAATGGATCGAAGAAGCACGACATATTGAGGTTCAGATTTTAGGCGATATGCACGGCAACGTCGTCCATCTGGGTGAACGGGAGTGCTCTATCCAGCGTAAGCAACAGAAACTCTTAGAGGAAGCACCCGCTGCGTCTATTCCAACTAAACTTCGTGCAGACATCTGTAAGGCCGCCGCGAAAGCCGCGAAGTCCATCGGTTACACGAACGCAGGCACTATTGAATTTGTTGTTGATAAAGATAACAACTTCTATTTTTTAGAGATGAACACGCGTATTCAGGTTGAGCACACTGTCACTGAGTGCATTACCGGCATCGATCTGATTAAGGAACAGATTCGACTCGCAATGGGAGAACAACTCGGGTATAGCCAATCTGATATTGAGGTCAGTGGGCATGCTATTGAATGCAGGATTAATGCCGAAGACCCCGCAAATCAGTTTATGCCTTCGCCTGGGTTGGTCACTGACTACCATCCGCCGGGTGGCATCGGCATCCGAGTTGACGGTTATCTCTATGGAGGATATACCGTCCCACCTCACTACGATTCACTTGTCGCGAAACTTATCGCAAGCGGTAGGGACCGTGAGGAAGCAATTGCCCGGTTAGCTCGCGCTTTGTCTGAATTCAAAATTGAAGGAATAAAAACTACAATTCCGCTCTACCGGCAAATTCTCAACGACGAACGCTTTCGCAACAGAGCTATTTTTACGAATTTCTTAGAGACATAATGTTTTTGCTTAATGGCTTCGAGCACCTTCGCTACGCTCGCTTTCGGCGATCGGTTACCATGAATTTGTTGGCCCGGTTGCGAACGTGCTTAACTGCTACAAACGACTCTCTGCTGACCGCTGTTCCCCATCAACTAACTGCCATTACCGCATTCCTGATCACTACCCTGATGCCTATAATGGTTGTAAGTGCTGTTACCTATGTTGATGTCACAGATGAAGCAGGTATCCGTTTTCAACATTCAAGTGGCACCCGCTCCAGTCTATTGCCAGAAGACATGGGATCCGGTGCTGGTTTTGCCGATATAGACAACGACGGAGACATTGACCTCTACATCGTCAATATCCCAGGACCCTTTAAACAGAATGGTGTTCCTCTTGAGGCGCCCACCGCAAATGCCCTCTATCGTAACAATGGTGATGGCACATTTACGGACATCACCAAGACCGCTGGCGTTGGGCATCGCGGCTACGGAATGGGATGTGTCTTTGCTGATTACGATGGAGACGGTAACATCGATTTATATGTTACCAACTATGGAGCGAATGTGCTGTATCGCAACAACGGCGACGGAATCTTCCGTGATGTAACAGAAACTGCTGGCGTAAGTTGCGACCTATGGAGCACAGGTGCTGCCTTCGCAGATGTCGATGGCGACAGCGACCTCGATTTATACGTTTGCAATTATGTTACTTACGACTTGGAGAAGTTGGAGCAGATGAAGGAGGAGTCTTTACAATCTGGTAAACCGGTGCCCAGTGCTCTCAATCCCCATGTTTTTGAACCACAAGACAATGTCTTTTATCGCAACAACGGTGACGGCACGTTTACGGATATAACTACTGAGGTGGGTATTGCTGCACCCGGAGGCAGAAGTATGCAAGCCATCTTTAGCGACTTCGATGCCGATAACGACCTTGATCTATACGTTGCGAATGATACCTCTGTCAACTACACTTATCGTAATGAGGGCAATGGTGTATTTACCGATGTCAGTGCTGAATCCTGGGCGGCAGATTTTCGCGGCTCTATGGGGCTTGCTGCTGGTGATTATGATGGCGACGGTGATGTTGATATTTTCATGAGTCACTGGGTTGACGAAGAAAACGCACTCTACAGAAATCTGTTAAAGGAAGATGCGACTACCGGACACATCAGGTTCGTAGATGAATCCTATACAGCTATGCTTGCTGAAGTGAGTATCAAGCAGATTGGATGGGGCACTGCCCTCTTTGACTACGACAACGACGGTGATTTGGATATCTTTGTAACGAATGGTAGCACCTTCCAGGAACTCAAGCGTCCTCAGGTCCTTATTGCCCAACGTGATGCCTTGTTCCGCAATAATGGTGCCGGCACGTTCACCGATGTGAGTGGCGTCACAGGAATTACCGCGCTTCCTACCCGGGTCGGTCGCGGCGCGGCGTTTGGCGACTACGATAACGATGGAGATGTTGATATTTTCATTGTCAATAACCATGCACAACCGGCTTTATTACGCAATGACGGTGGAAATCGCAACAACTGGTTGCATGTCGAATTAATTGGCACAAACGCCAACCGAAACGCAGTCGGGGCGAAGATTCAAGTGAAAACGACGGATCAGACACAAATGCGGGAAATTTATGCAGGCGATAGTTACATGTCCTTTAATAGTTTTATCGCTGAATTCGGTCTGAGAAGTGCTACACAGGTTGAAAGTCTGCAGGTTACCTGGTCCAACGGGGATACCCAAATGTTGCATAATGTGCCGACAAACCAGCGACTCCGTATAACGCAAAAATGAGTGATCAGTTTTCGGTCCGGGTTGCTACGTAACCCTTTCGGTTGTTGGTTAAAAGAGAGTTTGGTTCGACAATATCTTTCTTTAACTGATAACTGACAACTATTAACTGATGAGTAAGAAAAATGAGAAACTATTTCTATCTATTTATTTTTATAGTCTTAATACTGCTTGGGTGCGGTGAAGATGCGGCTATCAAACGCGGCAAGGAGCTGCTCAGTACCGGGGACACCGCAGCAGCAATTCGGCAGTTTGAGTCAGTTCTTAAAAATAATCCTTCTGATGCTGAAGCTTACTACCAACTCGGTTTAGTATATGAAGGTTTACAAGATACCGTTCAAGCAAGTGACGCCTTCACAAATGCACAGCAATTAGCACCACAGCGGGCAGAAATCACACTCGCACTCGGTCGTCTTCACTGGCATATCGGTAACCGGGACCTCGCCATCTCCCAGTTTCAAATGATATTGAGTAATTCTCTTCAGAAAGAAATCCGTCTCCAGTTGGCTGCTCTCACTGGTGATGCCTACCACGTCCGTCGTCTTCGCACCGAAGGTAGCGACGATTACGAGCAGACCTTCACTGAAAAAGGGAATATAATGACGTTTACGGCGAAGTATACGGACGATTATAGTCCCGCAATCTCGCCCGATGGGAAATCGATCGTCTTCGCATCAAATCGCCTCCAGAACGCTGAATTATATCTCATGGATATCAACACTCGTTCACTCCGTCAACTGACGCATACCGATGAACTTGATGAGTATATGCCGGCGTTTTCACCCGATGGAAAGTCGCTTGCCTTCGTGACAGAGCGCACCCGCGGTGGCATGATGCTCCCACCTGTGCAGGCAAGCGGTTCTGATCCGAGCAGTGCCACAATTTATCTTATGGATATTGATGGAAGAAATCAACGTCCATTAATTGACATAGAAGGCGCACAACGTGCCCCCGTCTTTTCTCCTGATGGAAAGAAAATCGCTTTTGAATCCAAGGCGCCGACACAGGGGAACGTTAGCACTCCGGGAGATGTTGACAATAACGATACTTTAGAAATCTATATCATTCACACTGATGGCACGAATAAGACGCAGCTGACACACAATGATGTCGACGATGGACATCCAACGTGGACACCCAGTGGAAAGTGGATTGCCTTTACCTCAATGGTAGAGGATATCTATCAAATTGCCATTGTTAGTGCCGCAGGTGGTACGCCAAAGCAACTAACATTCTCGGATGCAAGCCATTATCAGCCTACCTTCAGCCCAGATGGCAAGCAGATAATCTATATCTCAAACGCTCACAACCATTATACACTCTGGATGATGGATACCAACGGCACAAACAAAACTCAACTCACGAATCACGTCGGTGCCCATTTTGAACCGAGCCTTTCACAAGACGGAAAGATACTCGTTTTTAGTTCTGACCGCTCAGATCACATGCGCATCTATCTCATGAATCTTGCCCAACCTGTCCAAGCAGAAGAATTAAAGGCAAGGTTAGCAGATTTATAACCCCAATCTTTCTCACATTCTTCGATTTTATCCGACCCAAAAACGATAATACAAAAGTCCATTAGAATCCGTGAAATCTGCGTAATCCGAGATTCAAGCAGCTCCTGCCAGCTTTCCTTGACTTTCCCCTGAAATCTGTTATTATTGTAACAATCACTTACAGACATCCCGTAGAGAATCAACACCGAATGCGCGTCCAAGTGCGCGTATGGCACTTGCGAGCATTCAGCGGGATTGAGCGTTAGTGGAACCTAACTGACTCAGGAAATAGATATGCGAAAAACTTTTTTTATTTTCCTTGCTCTCCTCATTTTTGTCGCGTGCAATACAGATACACAGCGGCGTGAAGTAAATCCGCAACTCACCGCGCAGTATCAGAAAGGGATAGACGCGCTGGACGTAAATAACTTTGCTGAGGCAGAAAAAGCGTTTCAGGCGTGCCTGCAAATTGATGCGAATGCCCACGATGCACGCATGCAGTTGGCACGCACCTATATCAGACAGCAGAAATTTACCCGTGCCGAAGAGACTTTACAGACATTGATACAGCTGCTTAAAGACACACCGGAAGCGAAGGACATACTTTCGAGTGCTTATCTAACGTTGGCGCAGGTTTACAGTTATCAACAGCGATTCTCTGATTCTACGATTGCCCTCACCAGCGCACTGGAGGTGAATCCTGATGATACAAATGCCCGCATCCGACTCGGCTATTTCCTTGGCGCCCCCCAACAAATGCTTGTTCCAGATCTTTCTGCGTCCAAACAGCAGTTTGAAAAAGTCCTGGAACTTGAACCCAATAACCTTGAGGCGATGCTACAACTCGGTTTAGCCGAATTCCGACTCGGTGAAGCCGATAAAGCAGCCGAAAGGTTTGAAAACATCATCGAAAATTACCGCCGCCATTCCGGTACCTACTACTATCTCGGCGTCTATCATCTCAGACACGGTAATCCTGAAAAAGCCGTTACAAATTTCAAAGAGGCACTCCGTCTCAAACCTCGCGATCCTGAAACCTTATGGAATTTATGGACAGCATACAGTCAACTCGGCGGCTACCCCGAAGACTTATCAGACGAATTTAAAATAGCCGTCAGCGGTCAATTACTGACTGCTGAGAGTGGAGCGGAGCGGAACGCCCTGACTGCTGATAGCCAATTTACCGATGTTGCCCCTGATTTAAAAATGGACAAAGTTGATGGAGGCCGCGGCAGTGCTTGGGGAGATTATGATAATGATGGGGATTTGGATATCGTTGCTGTCGGAACATATCAGCCACACGTACTTTACCGTAATAACAATGACGGCACGTTTACAAACGTAGCTGATCAAGCAGGCGTCGCCGATCCGAGAGGGGGTTGGGGTTCTCTCTTCGCCGATTATGATAACGACGGCTTCCCGGATCTCTATATTACCCGTGGTGGTTGGTCGGGTGCCGCAGAAAATACACTTTATCATAACAACGGCGACGGCACGTTCACCGATGTAACACATACCGCAGGCGTCGCTGACCCGCAAAGTAGTTTCTGTGCTGCTTGGGCTGATTATGACAACGATGGATATTTGGATCTTTACATCGCAAACGGAGTTATTGGGGACGGTGCCGCGAATGTCTTATATCATAACAACGGGGATGGGACGTTCACCAATACCGCTGACATAGCCGGAGTCGCTAATACCGGGAACTCTCTCGGAACTGCTTGGGGAGATTATGATAAAGATGGATACATCGATCTGCACGTCATCAATTACGGGCAGTCCAATGTCCTCTACCGAAACAATGGAGATGGGACTTTCACCGATGTTACCCCGACAACCGGCATGAATCTCGCTGTCACTGACCCATTCGTTACCTTCTTTTTAGACGTAGATAACGATGCCGATCTCGACATTTTTATTTCAAATTCAGGATCTTTCCAAGCCTTCATCGCGGGACAAATTACAGGAACTGCCACGCACGATAGTGACCGCCAGGTGCTTTATCGGAACAACGGCGATGGCACTTTTACCGATGTCACTCGTGAGTCAGGACTTTACCACGCTTATGGAGCGATGGGCGCAAATTTCGGAGATATCAATAGCGACGGTTACCTTGATATCTATCTTGCCACAGGGGCACCGCAGATGGGACGACTTGAACGTGACGCTCTTTTCCAGAACAACGGGGACGGCACCTTTACGGATGCTACTTTTGCTTTAGGCTTAGGCAACGTCGGAAAAGGCCACGGTGTAACCTTTGCTGATGCCGATGCTGATGGTGATCTCGATATCTATGTTCCTGTCGGCGGTGCGTTTCTCGGAGACCAGTGGCATAATCTCTTCTATCAAAACACGGGTTCTGCCAACAACTGGTTCACCCTAAAACTCGTCGGAGTAAAAAGTAATAGAGACGGTATTGGTGCTAAAGTGACAGTGCGTGCTGGTGATAGCACAATTTACAGAGAAGTCAGTGGCGGATGTGGGTTTGGCTCAACCAATAGTCTATCCCTTGAAATTGGTCTCGGAACGCATACAAAAGTTGATACGGTTGAAATCGTCTGGCCCTCCGGTCAGGTAGATACACATCGAAATCTATCTGTCAACCAGAGACTCGTTGTCACTGAGGGGAAAAGTCTATGAATGCCCCCAAATCTGCCTTACTTACAGAGGATAATATGTCCCTTTTTGTTGACTATTATCAACTCACGATGGGGCAAGCAGATTTTGATGTCCGCAACGATGCAGTTATCACAGCTACCTACTACGTCCGATCAATTCCACAGGGGCAATATCTCATCGCCGCTGGGTTAGAACAGGTTATCCACTACATCTTAAATTTACACTTTACAGATGCCACACTTGATTGGTTAGCACAACGTGGTGACTTACGTCCTGACTACCTTACTTCCCTCAAGAACTTCCATTTTGACGGTTCTATTTTTGCTGTTCCCGAAGGCACACCCGTTTTTCCGAATGAACCAATTATCAACGTCACCGGACACTCACGAGACGTCCAGCTTCTTGAAACCTACCTCCTCTGCGTCATGAACTTCCAGACGCTAATTGCGACGAAAGCCTCACGAATCGTGCAATCAGCGCGGGGTAGACCTGTTTTTGATTTCGGGGCACGACGGGCACATGGTAGGGATGCCGGCATTCTATCTGCCCGTGCTTCCTTCATCGGTGGGGTCAGTGGTACATCGCTGGTGCTCGCAGGACACTATTTCGATATCCCTTACGTTGGTACAATGGCGCATAAGTTTATCTCCGAGCGTCTTACGGAATTAGATGCCTTCCGCGATTACGCAAAAGCCTTTCCCAACAACACCACACTTCTCATTGATACGTACGACACAATTCAAGGTGCGCGTAACGCTTGCATCGTTGCAAAAGAGATGGAAGCGCGCGGCGCACAATTACGCGCAGTACGGTTGGACAGCGGCGACATCATAACGCTCAGCAAAGATGTACGTCGCATCCTTGATGCCGAAGGACTCGACTACGTCCAAATCATTGCAAGCCATGAACTTGATGAATTCCAAATAAACACGATGCTTGAAAGCGGCGCGCCACTCGATAGTTTTGGAGTAGGCACTCGTCTTGCTACAGGTGCTAATTTCAATTCACTTACAGATGAAGGGGGGGCGTCTGCCTTAAGTGGGGTCTATAAATTAGTGGAGAGTAATAGTAGACCAGTGGGAAAACAATCTCTTGATGAACCTTCCAAAGCCACTATACCCGGAAAGAAGCAGATTTATCGCGTCACCGACGCTGCTGGGAATTATGTCAAGGATTGTGTAACGCTCTGGGATGAATCGGTCTCCGAAGGACAGTCTCTTCTCATTCCGATTATCCAAAACGGAAAATTGGTATATAACTTTCCAAGCCTACATGAAATTCAGGCGCAAACAGCTGCGAAACTCCAAAGACTACGGGATTGCCATAAAAGTCTAAGAGAAGCAACACCCTACAACGTCGAGCTATGTCTGCCAGGGGTACTGAAAACCGACCATTATTAACGCATGTTCAAGCGTTTTTGGTGTTCTTTGAGAAAACGCATCACCGTGTCTGAGCCAGTGGCTTGGAAGGTGCCAAGGGTGCTGGCTTCTTCCATGAGTGATGCCATTTGGACGGGATTGTCGGTGAGTGTATCTTCTGCCCTTTTGTAAAAATAGGCTGCTTGTGCTTTTTCATCGTGCTTTTCATTTATAGCGGCGAGATAAATATAAGCAGCAGCGAGGCGCGGAGAGTAGGTCCGATTCTGGATAAACTCTTCAAAAGCGAAGCGCGCCTCACTGTAACGTCCATCGTCATAATGAACACGTCCGATCCGAAACTGTGCTCTATCGGAGAAACTATCCTTGTATCCCCCCACAAGATACCTATCACGCTCTGGATATCCAATAGTGGTTTTATAGGCTTGCAGTGCCTCGTTGGAACGGTTCAGTTTTCTGTATAGTTCCCCTAACTGAAAGTTTGCCATCATCGCTTGCAGCGTATTCGGATGCATTGTAATAATCGTTTTATAAGCCGCAAGTGCCTCGTTAGGAGTAGAAAGTTGTTTGGCGTAAACGAATCCACTGCGGTAGAGGGCTTCAGCAGAATAGGTCGAGTCAGCATGGTGCTTCGAAACCTCTCGGTATGCTTCAATTGCCTTTGAATAGTCCTGTAATTGTTGTTCATAAATAGTACCGATTTGCAATCGCGCCCGTGCCGCTTCTATAGGCGGTAAGGTGTTGTTCTGCAGCTGCTCCTGTAGGTTTTCAATGGCGGCAAGATGTTGAAGTGTAGAAAATTGTTCCGCTGCCTGTTTTGCCTGTGGTGTGTGTGGGACAGTCGCAATGAGATTTCGGGCAATACTGAATGCTACAGAGAAGTTTCGATCTGCATGCGCTGTATTCAACCGATCTAATTCAGTTTCCGCCATTTGTTTTGCAAGATTCTCGATTCTCCTACGAATCTGTGCTTTCACTTCAGATACACTCTTATCATGCATTGAGATCTGACCCAAATACCCTGGATCGAGATGTGGCAAATAAGCATGCAGGAATGTTTCATAAGCCGCTATCGCCTTCGGATAATTCAATTTCTTTTCATGACAAACACCTGTCCAATAGATAACGGCGTGCATTTTCCAGAAGTTCGGGTATCTCTGTTTCAGTTTTTCAAACACAGGAACTGCTAACGAGTACTTCTCGGATGTCCGATGGATATTTGCTATCTGAAAAAGTGCCTCCGCAGCGAAACTGCTGGCTGGATAATCGTCAATGACTTTCCTGTAGGTCGCCATTGCTAAAGCCGATTGGTGTAGGACAGTATGTCTTAGGTGTGCGATGCGCCATCTCGCTTCTGGTGCTACTGTCGCATCCGAATACGCTTCTAACAGTTCCTCGTATTTGGTGATTGCTTTTTCAGGCTGGTTGAGTTGCGAGTGGTTGCGATAGAGTTCAGCTATCTGGAATTGAGCGATAGCGGCGAGTGGTGTCCCTTTGTACTGGATCGCAATACGCTGCTGTTCCCTAAGATCAGCGAGCGCAGTGTTAATATCCCGAATCTTCTGTAAACCTGTTTTGTGTACAAAATGGGTGGCAGGCGCGAGTTTAATCAGCCTGTCGTAGGTCTGTATAGCGTCATGGTAGTTCCCCATGCGGCTGTATACATCGCCTTTCTTGATAATAGCGAGAAAGAGTTCCTCAACGGAGAGTCCCTTTTTCTCAAGCTGCAGAATTTGGTCGTAAGCACCGGCTGCTTGCGTGTACTGGTGGGTGTAGTTATAGTAGATTTCGCCAATCTGATAATAACACCAACTTTTTACTGCAATGTCCTTGGTAGATTCCGCGAGGGCTTCGAGTTTATGAATTGCCTCAGTATAATCTCCTGCTTCGATTAAGACGTGCACTTCTTCAAAGTGCGCCGACGCTGTAAGCGGCGTAAAAAAAATTATTAGCAGGAACTGTAAAAAAAATAGTAGGAAGGGTTTGCAACCCCAACCATTTTGCCTTGCCATTGCTAATATCCTGTAGCAGCTGCCATAGTTGTATGGCTGGCACTCAAAGTTTGCGGAACCTTCATCCAATTTGTGCCTTGTGCTTGTTCCTTGACCCGCTGGAGTCGGCTTCCCGTGTCCCAAGCGTCATTTCGGAGGTGGTGGGTAATCATAGCATCTTCCAAATTCCGCTGGATGTCTTGCTGCAGATATTGTTCAATCCGAGCATCAGCCGACTGTGATTCGCTTAACTGCAACTCCACTTTCGGTTGCCAGAACTCACCCACCAAGACAACTGCAGTAATCACGGCAATCACAGCAGTACTTGCGACAGCGGTTCTGGGCCATTGAAACACGGATTTAAAGTGAGTTAAGTACGCACGGAGACGCGAAAGTAGAGAGGCCTCTTGTGTGGCAGCGAGACGTTTGTACACATTCATCTCAATGTCCTGAAGCGGCGCTTCAGGCAATACGACCTCTTTCTCTACCATATCGGTCAAGTTGAGTACGGTAGTGAAGGATGCAACCGCTTCTTTACACTCCGAACAGTTCTTAAGATGCTGTTCATAGGACGCTGCTTCTGTTGTTGATAGAAGTTTAGAAGCATAGTCGATAGCTTGTCCTTCTGACTTTTTACATTTAGGCATAGGTAGATTCCCTCCTTAAATTTCGTTATTTTCCCAGAGTGAATGCAGCATAGTTTGTAGCCGTTTTGTGGCACGGTGTAAGTGTATTTTCACTGTGCCTTCTGCCATACCAAGTGTTTCAGCAACTTCTTTGAGTTGGAGACCTTCATATCGATTTAAAATAAAGACTGCTTTCTGTTTCGGGGAGAGTTGATCGACTGCGTTACGAATAATGCGTCCAAGTTCCTTCTCCTCTACATCCTTTACCGGATTGCTATATTGGTCAGTGGCAACGAGATTCGCTTCTGGGATTTCCATATCCTCTAACGCGTAGACAGGGTGCCGTGCTTTGGCACGATGGTAATCAATGACGAGATTGGCAGCTATCTTGTAAAGCCACGTCGAAAATTTGGCTTTCGGCTGCCAGTGCTCCAGCGCGCGGTACGCCTTAAAGAAGACCTCGATAGTTATATCTTCAGCATCTTCGTAATTTCTGACCGAACGCAGAAGATACGAGAAGATTTTCGATTTATAACGTTTCATCAACTCATCAAATGCGTTTTGGCGACCGGCTTGAAACTGAGCAACTAACATTTCGTCATCAATCAGCTTATCCATAAATACCCGACTTTCAATATCGGTTTGAATGTTTTGTCCTAATCAAATTCTGCCCATGAATCATTCTCACTGCGAAGCAAGAATGCGCGTCAATCAGAATCAAATCAGAAGCAACGGTATGAATGCCTTAGGGCATTCACCGGGTATGAATGCTATAGAGCATTCACCGGATATGAAGCCCGTGCGGGCTTCCCCGTATGGCATTCCCCGGGCATTCTACGGGGCAAAATTTGTCTTTGCTTTACAGTAATTTGTCTTTATTTTTCATTACAGTGGACAAAATCGACTCATCGCTCTCTTAAACGGAAACAATATTAATAAGTTTACAGAATTAATTATTAATTTGTCAAGATAATTTTAGCGGATTTAGGGACATGTAGTTCTCTCCTACATTACTACTAACAGCCAACCCCTGACTGCTGATAGCTAAACTGGTATTCAACAACTGACAACTATTAAAATACTTGATTTTCTAATGCTCTTAGTTTAAAATAAAATATAATAATATCTGATGCCAAATAGGAGGAGGTATTTTTTGTGGCACATACACATAACGATTCCGAATTAAAGCCTTTGGTCATTCCTGCTTCCGAGACAGCGGCGCTGATGGCGCAAGCAGCAGGAAACTTTCTGGATACACTAACGCCACCGCTGCGCGAGAAAGCAGCACTGCCGTTTGATGGAAACGAGCGATTCCGTTGGCACTACATCCCAATCGAGATGTGGGAACGAAAAGGCGTATCTCTCAAGGAACTCAACGCTAAACAGCAGGAAGCAGCGTTCGCACTCATGGAGAGCGGCTTGAGTACAAAAGGGTATCAAAAAGCTCGCGCCATCATTAATTTAGAGACAACGCTCGGTGAAATTGAACAGGCTGCTGGGGAAGCACGACTTGTCCGTGATCCCGCCTTATACTTTTTCACTGTGTTTGGGGATCCAACAGGTAATGGTGCTTGGGGATGGCGCGCCGAAGGACACCACGTCTCACTCAACTTTACTGTTGTCAATCGTGAGCTTATTTCACCGAATCCGTCTTTCTTCGGGTCAAACCCGGCTGAAGTGCCCCAAGGAGAGAAAAAAGGATTAAGAGTTCTTTCCGCCGAAGAAGATATAGCGCGTAAACTCCTTTCAAGCCTGAATGGCACACAGAAGGGGCAAACCATCATCAATGCAGATGCACCATCCGATATTTTGACGCGCGATGTCCCTAAAGTTGAATTTGAGGCGGTTGAGGGGTTAGCTGCAGAGTCTATGAAAACACAGCAGCGCGAACTACTCGTGGAACTCGTCCACGAGTACATTGATCGCCTTCCTGATGAGATCGCTCAGATTGAGCGGCGTAAACTACGTGAAGGGAACGTGAATGATATCCATTTCGCGTGGGCAGGCGGTGAAGTGCCCAAGACACCGCACTATTATAGACTACACGGACCATTTTTCTTTGTGGAGTATGATAATACCCAGAACGATGCGAACCACATCCATTCTGTGTGGCGGCACATCGCAGACGATTTCGGCGTCGATCTGCTGCGGTTACACTACCACAAGTCAAACCATCACGATCATTAGGTGAATCGAATGCAAAAAGCCACCGAGATAGGTGGCTTTTTTATTTACTTATGGGACGTTCATTGTCGCAGACATTTATTATCTGATGGATTTTAGTTTACCCCAAGTTGTCGCTAATTTATTAGATGCTTCAACAGCCAGTTCCTCACTCGTAAGGACAACTAAACCCGTGTGTTCCGAATTCTTTCCGAAAACAATGGAGTGCGTATACCAACCACTCCAGCCCTTCTGTCCGTCTTGCCCGGCACCTTTGTCCCCATCGTTGACACAAATACCCAGACCAAACTCAAACCCTTCGCTGAATTTCTTGCCCTTTACTTGCAACTCTTCCGCCGTGAATCTAAGTTCGTAGTAGGTTTTCTTTTCCGCTTCATTGCGGATGACGACAATGTCATCGTCGGGGGCGATGCCCGCGCCCCCCGGTTTTTCATTTAGTGCAACCGGAAGAATGTTCTCTGCCTTATCATCTAAGCCGACATTATAGAGCCACATTTGTATACCAGCAGTTCGTTTGCCACTCATTTCAAAGGCGAGCTGTGCGCCATCACCGTTCCACGCAGCTGCCGCAGCGTGCTCATGCTCATCATCGGTAACAATAAGCGCAATATAGACGGCTTTAGCGTCCCAAGTAATCATAAAACAGGTCTCGTGATCGTCAGCACCTTCCCATTTTCCACCGTTATGTTCTTGAAAAACATTGCCCGAATACTCGACCCCACAAAAAGGTTTGCCGTCCGTGCCTGTAACAGCATCAAGGAGACCATCCCACTCGTTAAGCTCTCCATCAATTTTGACATCAATCCCGGTGAGAGCATTATAGACATCGTGCGTTTTACTACGCCACTGTGCATCTGCCGTGATGCTTGTTAGTAGCACAAATGCGATTGCTATCGCAATTTTACCCCCGGTGAAGTCCATACGGACTTCAGACCCGGTAAAGCCTTTATAGGCTTTATACCGTTGATTCTGATTTGGAATACTCACACGCACATTCTTGCTTCGCAGTGAGAATGATTTACGCGGCAAAATTTGTTGCTTTACATTTTTATTCATTTTCTTTTCCTCATTAGCGGTTCCCAATAACTTTATTGGGATCATCACCACCCAGGCAGAAAATATACCGATCACTGGACCCAATGTACAACAATCCATTGGCAACCGCCGGTGATGAATACAGTTCTATATTTCGGGTAACAATTCTCGTATTGAATTCCCATTGCATCTCCCCACTATCAGCGGAAAGCGCGTAGATATACCCATTTTTTGCCGCTGCGTAGACAACTTCGGGTGTTACAGCCGGTGAAGAGACAACTGGTCCACCAAGATCGGTTTGCCAACTAAGTTCTCCATCCGCTGCCTGTAGACAATAGACATATCCATCGCGCGAACCAAAAATGACGTAGCCATTCTGCACAGCGATCGCCGTCAGAACAGCGTCCTCGGCTTCGTGTTCCCATACCATGTCACCAGTCTCTGTATTAAGTGCAACCACCTTACCGGCCGGTATAGGTCCGCTGTCGGAGAACGTGCCTCTCCCAAGTCCAAAGAAGACGAGGTTCTCGTTGACACTTGGGCTGCCCCAAACAGGATAGGCCATTTGCCTTGACCATATTTCGCTGCCTGTTTGGGCATCAACAGCGAGAATCTGGTAATCACCATAGCCTGCCCCGAAGTAAACCTTCCCATTGTCTACTACAGGAGACATGTCAGCGTGAATACCTTCATAGTGCCAAATCTGTTGTCCTTCTAAAGCATCAATGCAGTAGACTCCATCAGCACCCGCTGTAAAATAGAGTTTGCCTTGGCTGATAAATGGCGTTGATTCAACGTGGCTTGTTGTTTTGAAGGACCAGATAAGTTCACCCGTCTTTGCATCAAGACACCGGAGATGACAATTGCTGTCTTGATGATAGCCTTCGCCAATATAGACTCTACCACCAGCGACTGCAGGTGAAGAGAAAATTGGGATAGATGAACTATGTCGCCAGATAACCTTCTGTGATTCTGTATCAATGCAGTACGTTGCACCGCCGACAGAAAAAATTGAGCCGTGTGAAGAACCGATGTAGAGACGATTTCCGACAATTGCTGGCGAGGAAGAGAAGTCAACAGCCATTGCCTCTTCGTCCCTAAAAACCCATGCCAAAGTTCCGTGTGTTGGACCCGGAAGATCATCTACATGTCCTGTTCGACTTTTTCCGCCTCGAAAGGTTGACCAAGTCCTGTTAAATTTCACGTTCCCTGTACTCGTATTCCGGATGTTTGTTTCGAGTGTAGAAGTCGTCTGGCTTTGCGTCATTACGATCAGTTGGTAGGTTCCCCAACCAAATCCCACGAGGATAATGAGGCTGAGCACAGAGGCAATAATTTTATGAGCGACAGCAAAGTTCCGGAGCTTGTAGAACAGCATTTTCGTTGTATCGCGGGCAAACACAAGTGCTGTCAGCAATGCTACACCAACGAAGGCGAGGATTTGTGGGATGATGCTCAGCAATGCAGTCAGCGGTCCCAAAAGCTGTGGAATAACGGCATGTGCCGGACTTGCAGAAACAAAAAAAACAAGAAGAAGACTTATTGTTAGCAGCAGCTTTGTATTGGCTTTCGACTTTCCGCTTTCCACTTTCGGTCCTGTGTGTAGCATGCAAAAGTGGCTTGACCAACACAAATGAGTGGCGAATGACTGGTGATTGACGGCTGGGTGCCCTTTTAATTCTGCATTTTTCATCGGTGATTCCTCGACGCTTACTTAACCTCTTCCAGAAATCCTACAGCGAAATGCACCAAGTTCTCAAGCATCCGACGGTTTTTAGATATTTGCTCGCGTCTTTGATTGTGTAGACTTGTGATTAGGTACATCCCTTTTCCATACCTGAGTTTAGCGACAGCAATCTCTTTACCATTGTTAGTTGTCGCCAATATCTGATATTTCTCGTTCCATCCTCGCCATGAATCATCAAGCGAAAGCTGCCCAGATCGGATACGGTTCGGTGCCTGAAAAAGTTCACCGGCATGAGAAGTCACCTGAAAATCGTTTCGGGTTCGGCTTTCCACACCTTTAAGAGGTTCAGGTAACCAACCAGAACCGCATGGACGGTCATCATCGCTATCCTGTCCAGAGGAAATGACGATCCCGCCGTTTTTTACGAACTCTCTGATCCGTTTTTCTTGTTCATTATTAAGCCGGTATCTGCCTTCAGAGAGTGAACGAAAACCGAGCCACAGAATATTTGCTTCACCGAGTGTTGGCAGATTTCGGTCGGTTGTCGAGTGATAAACAAAGCCAAAGTCTGCTACAGCATCAAGTTCGGCAATAGCGCGCGGTTCCGACTCGTACCTATCTGTTTTGAGTAGCAGGAGTTGAAGAGCATCTCCGCTGAGTAGACCGCGTAATTCGTCTTGAAAGTTCTCTGTTGAATCTCGCCTTGAGACCTTGTCCCTGTTGAGATATTTCTCAAAGTGTGTAAACAACCACCAGCCCCAGTCTTTATCCCTTGGTCTTGTGACTTGGGTTTGAAACCATTTTCCTCTTGTGTGGGCAATGCTATCAATGCGTCTGCCAGCTTTCAGGTAGAAGACTATAATCGGTTCGTCTGCCCTCAGGAAACGGATAATCTCTTTTCTGTAGTCAGTTTCTCCTTTATAGACATCAAACCGCATCTTGATCTCTTGAAATTCGCTTTTGCCTTTGAGATTTTCTTCAACCTTGATTTTTGCTGTCTTTCGTTTGGTGTTAACCTCACTAACGGTTCCGAAGACAACATTCGTGCTTTCCGCAACAATTTGTCGGACGGTATACCGTTTTGCAATGTAACCTTCCACAGATGTCTGTGTTAGCATCACTATGCTCATAACAAGCAGACTAAAAAGATAATAAGGTTTCAGGATAGTGCGTAATTTAAAGACTGGGGTTGGCATCTGCATGAATTTTTCTCCTATGTAATGCTGTACTTTTACGCTGGCTGTCCTCGCGAGGTTTACGAATCAAGCATCTCGAATGTATCACAGATATAAAGAATCTTATTCGATTTTAACAGCTGTTCCAGTCGCCGTTACCATCAACATACCGTTGCTGGCACCCAGTACCTGATAGTCGATGTCAATACCGACGACGGCATCCGCACCTTTGCGCCGCGCTTCGTCTTGCATCTCTTGGATGGCTGTCTCACGTGCATCGGCTAATTTACTTTCGTAGGCATCTGATCTACCACCGACAAGATCGGTAATGCCTGCCATAAAATCACGAAGAATATTCGCCCCCATGATCGCTTCACCCGTAACAAGTCCAATATATTGCCTAATGTGTCTGCCTTCGATAGTATGCGTAGTCGTTGTAATCATTATTGGGCTTTGCCTCTCGCTGCAATTTCCCACACAGATTCGACAATCCCGTTGCGGATGCCGTAATACCTGTCATGGAGATTCACCGTTGTACAACAATGGCTTGGTAAAATTTCGAGTTTATCCCCAGGATTGAGGGAAACATTTTCGTCGGATACCTGCATCGTTCCGTGCTCTTCAGAGAGTCCTGTCATCTCTACCCCTGTTACACTAACAGGTTGTGGAATACCAAATTCTTTGGCGAGTACTTTCAAGCCCGTATCCACTATAATTCGATCCTCGGATGGACAGCTCACAACGGTAGCCAAAACTGATAATGAGCAGTTGAAGTGCTCTCCAACACCTTCTACATTTCGGTAAGTGGAATCCATGAATACATAAGAACCTGCTTGCACCTCTGTCATTTCAGGGATACTGCCGGTAATGTTAAAGGTTCCAGTGCCACCGCCGCTCATGATAGGAACCGCTACGTCGTGTTTTTCAAGGTGATCTTTCGTATCCAACAAAAGTTGCATGGCGGCGCGCGCAGCTGCATTTCGTTCCACTCGATCCGGCCTTGAGACAGTATGTCCTTCATAGCCCATTAAGCCCTCAAAACTCACATTTGAGCTTCCGTGTATCACATTTGCCAGTTCCAGTGCTGGTTTTACCGGTTCAACACCGCACCGATCCATACCAATGTTAACTTCCACTAACATTCTGACGTGGGCACCTTTTGCTGATGCTGCTTCTGAGATAGCTTGCACGTTCTGTGCGTTATCGACCGCCACCATGATTTCTGAGTGTCTTGCGAGGTTGATGAGGCGCGCGATCTTCTGTTTACCGACAATTTGGTTGGCAATTAGCACATCGCGAATTCCTGCATGAATCGCCGCTTCTGCCTCACCCAGTTTCGCACACGTGACCCCGATGGCCCCTGATGCAATCTGTTTATGCGCGATAATCGGCGTTTTATGCGTTTTCATGTGAGGCCTCAACATCGCGTTCACTGTGCTAAAGTAAGCCGCCATCGTCTGGATATTGGTTTCAAATTTATCCAAATCAATGAGCAAGGCAGGCGTATCCAACTCCGTTTTGTGCATACCAATAAAAGGCTTGCTACTCTGTGTATCCTGATCGAGGTTCATGCTGCTGTTCTCCTAAAGCTGTTTTACAGGGTTTGATAAAGTGCCGAACCCGTCAATTTCTATCTCAACGACATCACCGGCAGCAAGAGGTAGATCATTCGGTACGATGATACCAGTGCCAGTGGAAACGGCTGTCCCAAATGGAATTGGATTATCTCGCATCAGAAATTCAGTGAGTTGTTCGAATTTCCAATTGATTTGAGAAGTGTTCACGCCGCCTTCGTAGATAACTTCATCGCCACGAAGAACGGTACACTGCATATCCAAATTGTAAGGGTCGTCCAGTTCAGATGGTGTGACAAACATCGGACCCAAGGCACAGCATCCATAAAAAACTTTCGATTGTGGTAGATAGAGCGGGTTGTCCCGTTCAATGTCCCATGCAGATACGTCGTTGCAGAGCGTATATCCAATAATTTCTCCATCGTCACCGAGGACGTAAGCAAGTTCTGGCTCCGTTGCTGTCAGCGCAGAATCGCTGCGAATGCCGATAAAGCCGTTGGGACCAACGCAACGTGAAGGAGTCGCCTTAAAGAATATTTCAGGGCGGTCTGCATGATAGACACGACTATAAATATCCTGTTCACTGTCGTCGTCACGCATATCCGCACTCCGTTTGTAGGTTACACCGCACCCCCATACTTCGGGAGAATCAATTGGTGACAGAAGATGGGGAACATTTTCAGCGGGGGCAACATCTAATTTTTTCAGTGTAAGCTCGTCTGATTCGGTTGTTGCATCCGCCGCATCAGGGTGTGCCTGGAGTTGCATCGGGGCAGGTGTCGCCACCTTCTCTTGGATATCAGCGAGTATTACACCAAGACTTACCTGCTCCCGGTGCGCGAGTTCCAGCACCTCTAATACACCCGGGGACTCTTCGCTCGTTACGTCTATTACTTCTTCCTCGCGGGTAACAATCCCAACCCGCTTGCCTAAGTTCGGTAGATGAAATTGAATGAGTTTCATTCTGTTTGTCCTTACACAAAAAATTATTTACTGAAATTCAAGTTCCGACCACATTTTAGCATCCTGAACAACCACTTCTGGTGTAATTTCTGAACGGAGTAGATGCCCTTGAGTCGTGCGGAGCGTCGGCTGTCTGGCATCTTGGTAACGGAAATCTAAACTCCATCGGACCTGTCCTGCTCGGTTCGGCAATCCACGGTGAAATAAAAGATTACTAAAAATAATGACATCGCCTGGGACAATCTCTAGCTGAACGGCATCTGATTCGACAGGTTTGATATAATCGTCGTGGATACGTAGGTAGTATTCGTCTTTCTCGTGTGGAACAACGCCCCATTTGTGGCTTCCTGGAATAAATTCCATGCATCCATTCTCAACATTGACTGGCACTAAAGGGGTCCAGACGTTCATCATCCGAAGAACATCCGCTGTCTCGGAGGTGTAGCCAGCATCTTGGTGCCACAACACCTCTGTTCGTTTGTTCTCTGGCAACTTCGGACGGACAGAATAGTTCGGGTACAATCGAATCTCTGGACCGAGGATCGCGTGTGCAAGTTCAAGTAGGGTAGGATGTGCGAATACACCGAAAAATCCTTCCCGATGTAGTTCTGGGCGAAAGATGCTCGGATTCTCGTCTGGGTAATCTTCATAGAGCAGCATCAGGCGAGTTTCAAAAGGGGCATCAGAATAAGTGTTTATCAGTTTTCCTTGCGAGTGCCGTTGCCCTGCAAGTTCGGCGACTAATGCTTCACATTCGTGCTTGACCGCTTTCAGCAGAGTGGGTTCCAAGATACCGTGAAGGATAGAGAAGCCGTTTGCATTGAAGTCATTAATAACTGATTCCATCTTTAGGTCGTCTCCGTAGCACCTCTGGCACCGCGGAAAGCCCCTTTTCGCTTTCTAATTGTCTGCAGGAACTAAGCCAGTTTTCACAAGAGACGCTATGACTGCCTGTGCAGATTCTTCGAGGGAAAGTTCCGCCGTATTCACCGTGACTTCAGGATCAAGAGGCGATTCATAAGGCGCACTGATGCCTGTAAACTCCTTAATCTCTCCAGCGCGTGCTTTTTTGTATAAGCCTTTCGTATCGCGTTCTTCGCAAACATCGAGCGGGCAATCGACGAAAACTTCAACGAATCTACCTTCGGCAATAAGTTCTCGTGCTTGATCTCTGTCAGTGCGGTACGGTGAGATGAAGGCTGTCATAACGATAGTGCCAGCGTCCGCAAAAAGTTTCGCCACTTCCCCGATCCGACGGATGTTTTCCTCGCGGTCCTCTGGTGAGAAACCTAAGTTCTTGTTTAGTCCGTGACGAACGTTATCGCCATCCAAAACGTATGTATGATGGTTCTGCTGATGCAGCAACTGTTCAACTGCATTTGCCAATGTCGATTTACCAGAACCAGAGAGTCCAGTGAACCAAATCACACAACCCTTCTGATTCAGCAATCTTTCCCTATCTTCTACCGTGACAATCGCTTCGTGCCACGTGATGTTAGTTGCTTTCTGTTGAGCCAATCGATTTTCCTCACATATCTTAAAAATTCAAAAAATTGAGGCTTTCCAACACGCCTCTATAATCAAGGGTAATCACTATACTATTATACGCGCAAATAAACCTTATGTCAACACAAATAAAACGGACTCGTAGGGTCATTCAATTCTTCTGTAGGAGCGAGCTGTGCTCGCGACATTGCGTCCGAACCTTAACTTATGTCAATGTAAACCGAGATCGAAATTGAAAACCAAATAGTCCTGAACGGACTCGCATTGATGTTAAACAAAAAAGGCACCCAACGAGTGAGTGCCTTTAAGGGTCTGTTCTACTTATTAGAATCCGCCTTTAAGCGAGCCCCAAGTCGTAGTGAGTTTATTTTGCGCTTCAACAGCAGTCTGTGGGTCAGTTTCATTCGGATCGAACTCTACATCCGTTGTCGCGAAAATCTTATCAACGTATGTGCCATCTTCGCGATGCGCCAGATGCAGTGTGTGATCTCCATCAGAGAGTTCAACGGGAACCGGATCGTCGCCATGCTGGACAAGTTCGGTGCCTTCAAAAGGACCGTCACGTGTATTCAACCGGAACCAGACCCAATCGGTTGTATAGTTAACCCGGAGTGATTCTACTTCAAAGAAATCCCAGATGTTCATCGTGGCGTTATTAGCAGATTCAATATCACCGTCGGGCGTATCGAATGCCCAGTAGAGAGAGTTATCGCCAACTGAAGGCGCGATAACGCGTCCCCAGAAATGCCAATCGTCTGCTGCGACTGAGAATTCATATTTTACCCAGTCCCCGCCATCGTTTGTAGCACCGTTATGTGAACCGATGTAAGCACCACCGGACGCTTCTGTGACGCTGTAATCGTCTACGCTTTCAGCTGCGTTACCTGGGTGATCGGATGGGACCTCAAAGACCTCAAATTTCGTGCCGTTTGAATCGTTAAAGTTTTCCGCTTCCCAACTGATATATTTTTGTGCGAATGCGGGCAAAGCAATAAGGCTTAGAACCATTAGTAAAATGATAGTTCGCATCAACAAACCTCCTTAGAAAAGTGGATTGAAATTATTGTAGCACAATCAGAAAGAAAAATGCTACTTTTTTTTTTTCAATGTCTTGATCGAGTTTTTACACATTTATTGTACTTTTCAAGTTACATCAAAGCATCTTCAACTGGCTCAGGAAGTTCCACCGTACTCGGATCCACATCAATAGGATACTCCGTGCCGTATGCTTCAACAAGCTCATCAAAAGTGACGTTGTCGACACGCTCAAGGTCATCACCTGGATAGACAAGCCATGCACCATAACAGCCGTCACAACTGACCAGATCTACATCCTTGTTTTCAATTGGGAACTGCGTTAGTGGGTTATTACAATCAGGGCAAGGCAGCATATTCGTTTCTCCTCGTAATTGTTTCAATCTAATGTTAGTCAGCCGCGGGCGCGAAGGTTTCCGGATTCTCCGCCGCAGCATCGTAGTCATCAATCAGTTCTGTAATGACCGGGTTATCGCCGCAAAGTGGACAATTTTCATCTCGGTTAATTTTCATCTCGCGGTACGTCATACCTAACGCGTCATAGAGAATGAGTCTGCCGATGAGGGGATCTCCGATACCGAGGATATATTTAATCGCTTCGGTTGCCATCATGACACCTATTACGCCTGGGAGCACGCCCAGGACTCCAGCTTCACTTCAGCTCGGCACCAGACCCGGAGGCGGCGGGGTCGGATACATGCATCGATAGCACGGGCCCTCAGGTGGTTTGAAAAGCGTAACCTGTCCCTCAAATTGGAAAATACTACCATGAACGACCGGTTTATTGAACAGAACAGCCGCATCGTTGACAAGATAGCGAGTGGCGAAGTTATCGCACCCATCCACAATCAGGTCGTATTCCGAAAAAATTTCTTCAACATTATCGGCAGTCAGGCGGAGGTTATACGGTGTAATATCAACATCTGGATTCAACGACTTAATCGTTGTTGTCGCCGATTGCACTTTCGGAGTTCCGACTGCTTCTGTGCGATGGAGTATCTGACGTTGGAGGTTGCTTAACTCCACAACATCCGAATCGATAATGCCAAGGTGACCAATACCCGCAGCACCAAGGTACACACCCGCAGGTGATCCTAAACCGCCTGCACCAACAAGCAGGACTTTGGCATCAAGCAGTTTCGCTTGTCCTTGCTCCCCAACCTCCGTCAACATAAAGTGCCGACTGTAACGATCCAGTTGATCGTGTGACATCGGTTTATCCTGTGCAGTTGGGTAACCCGCGGACATCCAGTCTCGATATCCGCCCGCAAGGGAGACGGTGTCGGTGTATCCCATTTCGCGAAGCGACTTAGCAGCCAGCAGGGAGCGGAGTCCCGCCGCGCAGTATATAACAACCTTTTGATCCCTATCGGGAATGTAATTTTCAACTGAAAATTCGAGCATACCACGTGTGACATGGACAGCATTAGGAATATAACCGGCGCGATACTCGTCTTCATCGCGAACATCCAGCAGTACGAAATCGCTGTCTTGGTCCTGTTCGGCTTTCACTTCAGCAACAGTTACTTCTGGTATTTCTGTTTTGGCTTCCTCAACGATTTGCCTGTAGGATTTCATAAATTTGTTCTCCTGCCGAGAAGGAATATGAAGATCGAGTTTTCATATTCTCATTCCATAAATTCTATATCTTGCATTTACACAATTATATCATAAGCGCGTGAAATTGTCAATCTTTTATTTTTTGAAATTTGGCAAAGATGTATGAAACACTAGCAATTTCGTTTCTATCCCGTTGGCGTAGTTTTCCCAACAGCCCCCTCTTCTGTAGGAGCGACTTTCAGTCGCGACCTTCCTTTATTGCTAAGACACTCCATAAAAACCAGATATTTCCCTTGACTTTTCACTTAATACAGGGTAAACTTAAAATAAGTTATAGTGATGGAAAAACGCTGCCCCCGAACGCTGTTATTCTAAACACAATGAAGGGTACGAGCCCTATGTCAAGAACAAACTTTAATGAAAAACTGACCGCACTCCTCAAAACCTGTCCCGACTTCCTTGACGACGCAGGCGAACTCATCCTCGCCGCCGTCAGAGACCACGCATGGCAACTCAACCGCGACTTCATCAAACTATTGCTTACCGATGATGAGATGAGGACAACCTTCTTTGACGAGATTGATGGGCATTGGGTTTTCAATCATAACACCTTCATCAATTACATCACCGACAAAAACTTTCTCGCTAACTCCTACACCCGATTCCGCAATAAGATCGGCTTGAACATTGAAGACAAATTCCTCCGTGAACGCGGCGAAGTCTCACTCGTCTGGCCCTACAAAGATTGCGTCTTAGAGGGCGGGCAAACGAAAGAAGAGGAAAAGCGCAAAGAGATTTTCTTTAATGAAATCCTTGCCCAAGACGAAATCAACTGGATGTTCGATCCGAAAGTGCTTACCAACTGGAAATGTCACACTACCCAAGGTGAACAGGACGTAACAAACATCCAACGGGACAAGAACGGGGTTATTCGCGAAAACCTTATCATCAAAGGCAACAACCTCATCACCCTCCATACCCTCAAACAGCTGTTCCGTGGACAGGTCAAACTCATCTACATTGACCCGCCGTATAACACTAAAGGAGAAAGTAGTTCTTTTGGATATAACAACTCATTTAATCATTCAAGTTGGCTGACTTTTATCAGAAATAGACTTGAAATAGCCAAAGACTTATTGCGAAACGATGGTTTGATCGTAATAGCAATAGATGATGAAGAACAAGCTTATCTAGCTGTCTTGTGTGATGAAGTCTTTGGAAAGGTAAATCATATAGGCACGGTTATAGTCCAGAGCAAACCCAGCGGTAGGACAACCGATTCTTACTTTGCTACATGCCATGAGTATTTGCACATTTATTCTAAAGAAGTAGGCTTACCAGCAATCAATTTTCTTGAACTAACTGATGAGCAAAAGAGCCAATATACTGAAGGAACAGGAGAAAACCTTTTCAGATGGCGTGATTTTTTAAGAACGGGCGGACTTTCAACTCCTGAGGAAAGACCAAACTCGTATTACCCAATTTACTTTCTGCCTCAAGAGAAACAAATTTCTTTGGAAAGGATTTCTGAGGATCAAATTGAAATTTTGCCATTAGATAGTAATGGGAATAAAAGAGTATGGCGTAAAACACCTCCTTCTTTCTTAAAGCATGTTAATGATAATGAAATAAAAATTGAACAAAATAAGGCAGGCCAATGGAAGGTCAAGATTATTGACAGGATAAAAGCGGGAACGCGCCCTAAAAGTGTTTGGACTGACAGTAAATATGATGCATCTTCGCATGGGACAAAACTATTAAAAAACCTTTTTGAAGGGCAGAAGGTTTTTAGCTATCCTAAATCAATACATGCTGTCAAAGATATTATTGAAATATTCACAGAGAAAACGGGAGACGATATAATCCTTGATTTTTTTGCAGGAAGTGGAACAACAGCGCATGCTATCTTGGAACTGAATAAAAAGGACAGCGGCAACCGGCAGTTTATTTTAGTGGAGCAGATGGATTATGTTGAAAACGTTACCGTCCCACGTGTAGAAAAAGTAATGAAAAATCAAGATATTGGTGATTTCGTCTATTGCGAACTGATGCAATACAACCAAGTCTATATGGACAAAATCCAAGCCGCGCAATCCTCCGAAGAACTTGTTGCACTCTGGAGAGACATCGCTGAAAACTCGTTCCTGAACTGGTATGTCAACGCTGAAATGCCACAAGACGCGGTAAACGATTTCATTGCTATCGGTGACGTAGAGAAACAGAAACATCTACTCGCTGAGCTGCTGGATAAGAACCAGCTTTATGTCAATCTCTCCGAAATAGAAGACGCAGATTTTGGGGTGAATGCGGAAGATAAGGTGTTGAATAGAGCATTTTATGGAGAATAAAAAAGCCAGGGATATAGGATTGCACGAACCGCGGCCTTGCAATCACGTGGCATGGAGCCATTTCGTCCCTGACTTTGTGTTATTCAAAGTATAATATATTTTCTGTTTGAACATCAACTAATTTTTACATATTTCTGTCTTTCAACAATCAATAGAGGATGCAGACTTTGCGGTTAGTAGTGAGGAAGATAAGGCGTTGAACAATGTGTTTTATAGTCCCGCCCCTACCGATATTTAATTTGATTCTTTACCTTAGTATGGGTTAAGATTAAAAATAGGTCAGAAGATCGAATCGAAAACATGCAGTGAGGGACTATCCTAACCGAATGCTCACGGAAAGACAACAAACGGTTTTTGACTGGATAAACGACGATCTTGAGTTACCAGTGTATGCTGAAGCATATAAAGGTGCGTTGGATCTGTTAGACAAGAAAGCCGCAGGGTACATTACATTTGTGTCGCACGCTGGAAGATATATAATGAACCTTCTTGCTGACTCTGTTAATAGTGTCACAGCGGGTAGGACACAATATGTGGATCTTGTAAATGATTTCCAAGAAGAATGGGAGAATAAATGGGGCGGAGATGAATTTCATCCAGCAGATGACGTTCCAAAAGAACATATAATCCCTCATTATATCTGTGAAAAGGTAAAAAAACTGGTC
>JAPPNJ010000071.1 GCA_028818705.1 Candidatus Poribacteria bacterium | reverse complement strand
CGACTTTGGTATAGAGCGTCGTGCTGGGTGGGATGGTGCCTGTAAGGGGTTGTGTAAGTTTCCAGTCGCGATAATAACCGACTTCTTTGACGAAGGGTGTGCCGTCGGTGGGTGCGGGGGGTGCTGCGGGAATAGCGGACATTTGTGTGGGGTTGATGTCGCTGTGTGCCTGCTGGGGAGTTGAAGGCTCCAATGAGTCTTCCTCTGCCGTTCCGCAACCCATGAGAATGAAGACCCCTAAGGCACAGAGACCTGTTGCGAATATAAGCAGGTTTTGAGCACTGCCTGTCGATAGAAGTGTTCGCATCTGTATTTCCGAGTTTCGCTGTGCTGAGAGTCGTTGAAAACCGTTGAAACCACCTATTGGCGATTATAACATATCTTCAAAAAATCTGGTAAATATTATGTCAAAAGTAAGGGCATTCAGTTTAAGAGATAAGTTTACTGATGTGAAGGAAATGTCTTGATGGAAGCCCGAATTTATTCAGGATAGCACACTTGCCCCGAACAAGAATGTAATACAAGGAATGGATTTCGGCTATTCCCAGACGAAATCCGGGCATCCGAGCAGAAATTGCTGGAAAACTATGGTGAATTATGAAAATATATTTACACGTTTTCTGTAGGAGCGATCTCCAAATTATGCTTTTATAGCATAATTTGTCTTAGATTTACATTTCGCGACCCAATGTGTTGTCAGTCGGGAATCGGGTTCCGCATCAGAATCAAAATCAGAATCGGAATCAACGGTATTCATGCCTTATGGCATTCGAATCAACGTTAGAATGCGCGTGTGGCATTCGAATCAGAATCAACGGTATTCATGCCTTATAGGCATGAACCGGGTATGAAGTGCTTATGCACTTCACCGGAGGTATGAAACCCATAAGGGCTTCACCGCCTACAACCTAAAAATGTAAAGTTAATTCTAAAATCTACCATAAAGGACCCTGAACTCAGACGCACCGCAAACTAACAGTTTACGGTACAAGTTCTCTTTAGTGGTTAATCTTCATCGTTGACATCGACAATAGGAACAACTGTAACGGGAAACGCCGATGGTTTGTAGTTTCCATCTGGTGCCTTGGTCGGGAATCTGTACTGAGGATCTGTTAGAAGTTCATATACTGCGGCATCCCCAGTTCTAACCCGTTCTCTGGTATTCAATTCCCATTCGACTTCGAGATGCTCCTGTCGCCCTGGAAAGTCCTGTGTTCCTAATATCGATGTTAGAGCCCAATAGATATACTCCGTAATCATGCAACCATAGTCACAAGTCTCGTCGGTATAGTGATACCAAGCTTCTGCCGGATACCCGCTCTTGGGTCCTCCTTGTGGCACTCGTTCAAAATATCCGCCACGGGCGGCATCCATGCACTTCGCCAAGGTGGTTCCTCGTCTCGTTCCGAACACTTCGGGATAGGCATTGGCATAACCGTAATGTGTAATAGGATGTAGAATTTCTTCCAATGCGCCGTCGTAGTATCCGCCATCCAAGGCATTGATTTTGCCATCAACAAGAAAATCCGGTTTGGTTTCTTCGCCATACAAGTCTTGACCAAACCGATAGCCTGCCCCTTCTACCAACTCTATTTCCAACCCCTCCATCTCCGCATCTGTTCCGGGCATAATGATGAAGACGTTTCGGCTGACCAGTTGACTGAGGACTGACGTGTTGTCAGGTACACCATCCTCGTCGTTATCGAGGTATTGTGCCAAAACACCCGCGGCGTGTGAGAGCTTTTCCTCAGGTGTCGTTGGGGTTGCGAAGATATGCACCCCGAAAACGCTGATATATCTATTACAGCCCACCTGTCTGAAAACAGAAAATTCGCTTGGGACGTCTACGATCTCAATTTTGGGGGTTACTTCCATACTTTCTATTGTGTTGTTGTTAATAATTTGGGGTGATGCAAATCCCATTAAAACCAACATGATTCCAGGTACCACAGTTTTAGTCTCCTCCAATTCCATGAAATGCGGATTGGTAAGTTTTGCCAGACATATTATCAAGTATATTGTAGCACAAACTGTTAGTTTGTACCATGCGAAGTGAACTCAGAAGCACCGCAAACTAACAGTTTACAGGACAAGTTCTTTTTATGGAAATCGCGCCTACCCAGATAGAGTTAAGTATTAATCCTGATGGAAGATCTCGTTCAGCTGCTCTGTGCGGTAGGCAAAGATTTTCTCTATATCGGGACGTACAAAAAGTTTGTTAACCAACGCATTGCCCCAGACGGCATACTCGACTGAATCATCTACGACGACCCCATCTTCTGTCTCTCCAAAGGTATGTGTATGCCGCCAGAGTCGATAGGGGCCGCGGCGTTGGATATCAACAAAAGCGTGTGGCGGGTTCCACTCGATAATCTCGCTCTGCCAACGGATCGGGATCCCACGGAGTTTCAAGCGATAATCGATAAGCGTTCCGGGGGACATCTCCATTGGAGCAGGGGTTAATATTTCAAGGTGGAGTTCCGGTGGTGTAATCAGAGCGAGGTTATGTGCATCAGAAAAGAATGCGAAGACTTCTACAAGCGGACGTTTGATCGTTCGTTGTGTTTTGAAAAGGAAGGTTTTCATTTTGAGCCTCCGTAATTGTGGAGTTGCAGCGTTGGGTTTCGCTGGTATTTCGGAGTGTTCGGGTATTTTAAAAAGGAGAAGTCTGTTCACAGTCTATGAACGTCTGTATATTTTGATGGTTTACGATAGGTGATAATTTTAGGATAGATTTTGGGATACGGCTATGTGTCGTCGGATTCTTGCTCGAGTTGGGCGAGGCGTTTGTCGAGTTCTTGTTGTTGTCGTTCAAGTTGCAACACATAGAGGACAAATACCAACCAGATGACGAGATAGGCGGAAGCAAGATACTTCAAGCGCGTGCGTTGTCCCTTTTCGAGTTTCTCAACAGACAACTGAACTGCCTGTGTCAATAACGCTTCATCCATCATCCCTCCAGACGCAGCGGCAGCTTCCGATACAGCCTTGTCAACTTCATCCGAAGTTAAGGTGATTGGAATTTGTGCCACGAAAAAGAACACTATCAACACTGCTAAAAAACTGACTAAAACTGCTATTTTCATTAAGTTGCCTCCCCGAGCTGTTTCTGTCGGATAATCTCATAACGCGTCTGCGCTTTTTTCATACGATACCGCACGATGAGTAGCAACGTAAACAGCATAATCAGTGCGACGAGTGCTACCATCCATGTTTGTCGCATCGTTGCTTCAAGACTCCACTTCGTTCCGCGGTCGGGATGCAATCCGCCCTGCCAAATATCGACTGCGTAATAGACAATCGGGACATCAAGATAAGCGATAATGCCGAGAACAGCAGAATAGATCCTACGTTTGTCACCTTCCAGCGCCGATCGAAGAATAAAATAACCGATGTACATGAGCCAAAGGACAAGCGTGCTGGTAAGGCGCGCCTCCCAATTCCACCATGTATTCCACGCGTATCGCGCCCAGATGGGTCCTGAAAGGAGCGCGATTGTGCAAAAGACAATGCCAAGTTCAGCAGCAGCGACTGCCAGCAGATCGTCGTTGGGTTTCCGCTGGATGAGGTACTTGATACTGAAGACGCAGTTAACACCGAACGCTACAAACACGGTCAATGCAGCAGAGACGTGGTAGTAGAAGATTTTCTGGACCTCAAGCATCGTGCCTTCGATTCGGGCATACCCGAAAACGAGGTAGAGAGAGACGAAGATGAGGAGTGCTGTGATGATGGCTATGATTTTCATGGTTTTTTAGTTGTCAGTTATCAGTTGTCAGTCCCAGAGAGAACTTCCTGTTAAGATTTCGGGTCCGTCTGAGAGGATTGCTACTGTATGCTCAAAGAGGGCAGAGAGGCTGCCGTCTACCGTTGCGACCGTCCATCCGTCTGCGAGTATCTGGACGTCGGGGAGTCCGACATTGACCATTGTCTCAATCGCGAGCACCATCCCCGGTCTGAGACGTAAACCGCGCCCTGCAACGCCCATGCAGGGGACCTCCGGCGCTTCGTGGAGGCTGCGTCCGATACCGTGACCCGAAAAGTTCTGGAGTACAGAGAACCCATTGGATTCCGCGCCCTCTTGCAATTTAGAAGAGATGTCGCCGATACGGTTACCGGGTTTTGCTTCGGCAATCGCATCGTAGAGAGAACTGTGTGTCACTTTAAGCAGGCGAGCAGCTGAGGGTGAGATGTCTCCAACAGGAAAAGTGTACGCGTTATCGCCGTGATAGCCGTCGATACTGACAGCAGTATCAATCCCGATGATGTCACCGTCTTTCAGCACCTGATTTTCGTGCGGGATTCCGTGGATAACAACGTCGTTGATGGAGATGCATAGCGTTGCGGGATAGGGTTCGTGATCTGGAAGTTGGTAGCCTAAGAAGGAGGATATGGAATTAACTTCGGCGATTGTCTCACGTGAAATGCGTTCCAATTCGGCAGTGGATACACCCGGTGCGATTGCCTCCCCAACGCGTTTTAGCACAGTTGCAGCAGCCTGACCGCTCCGTTTCATTTTTTCGATTTCGACTTTGCTTTTGATTCTAAGTTTGTCCATATATAGTTGTGGGTTATAAGTTATGAGTCGGGAAATGTAAAGTTAAGGCAAATTTGGTGTTCGCGTGTAGAAAATCCAAAATATAATGCTAAGACAAATTTTGCCGCGTGTGGGCAAAATTTCCTCCTACAAGTATTGGCGTGCGTTCATTAAACAATCTGTCCGATTAAGGTATGCGCTGTTGTACGCTCGACGCGAACGTTGACGACATCGCCAATTTTGCCGCCGGCTTTCGGGAATACAGCGGTTTTGAAACCGTCTGACTTCCCGTGGTATTTATCCACATCCCGACGGGATTCCCCCTCTACCAGCACGGTTACAGTATCACCAACGGTTGCTGTATTGATTTCTGCGGAGATTTTTTCTTGGAGTCCTATAATCTGTTTAAGGCGTTCCCCCTTGACTGTTTCCGGGACATCATCGGGTAAGGCTTTGTGTGCGAGGGTTCCCTCACGCTCGGAATACTTGAACATGAACGCCGAATCGTAGCGGATGTCTTCCATCATCTCATACGTCTGTTGAAACTCTGCATCGGTCTCACCGCAGAAACCGACGATCACATCGGTTGTGATGGCGATATCGGGGACGCGTTCGCGGAGTTTCGAGACGAGGTCCCGGTATTCCTCCGCTGTATAGGTGCGGCGCATCCGTTCAAGGACTTCGGTCGAACCCGATTGTAATGGAAGATGCAAGTGTTTACAAACGCTTGGCGAATTTGCCATTGCGTCAATCATGCTGTCCGTTGCGTCGGCGGGGTGCGGGGAAGTGAACCGTACGCGTTCTAACCCGTCGACATCTCCGATGGCGTAGAGGAGATCTCCAAAATCCGATCCGTTGTCGCGATAGGAGTTCACGGTCTGACCGAGCAGGACGACCTCTTTGAACCCTTGATCGACGAGTTTTTCGACATCTTCAACGAGAAGTTTTAGCGGGAGACTCCGCTCTCTGCCGCGGACGAAGGGGACGATGCAGAAGGTGCACATCTTATCGCACCCGCGCTGAATTGTGAGCCACGCTCGGATTCCCTCTTTTCGGATGGGAGCGATGTCGGCGTAATCCTCGCTCTTGTCCAAACGCAACCCGACAAACGGATCTCGGTCTGTCATAGAGACGTGCGATTCCACACCACGTGCCAAAGAATCAAGTGCGACGGGTAGATCGCGATATGCGTCGGGGCCCATAACGAGATCAACATAAGGTGCCGCGTCTAAGAGCTTGTCCCGAAGATGCTGTGCCATACAGCCGCAGACTCCGATAATCAGGTCGGGGTGGCGGCGTTTGCGATGGTTGAGCTGCGTGAGACGATTAATGACTTTGGTTTCGGCGTTTTCCCGTATGGCGCAGGTATTGACAAGGACAACATCGGCATCGTCAAGAACTGAGACGGTTTGGTGTCCGCTCTGCGTCAAGATGCCTGCCATGAGTTCGCTGTCGCTGACGTTCATCTGGCATCCGTAGGTCTCGATGTAGACACGGCGGGCATGCGAAGGTGTTTCTACCTGTGATGCTTGCGGTGCGTCTGCTTGCCTGTCTTTATTATAGAGTGGGAAAAGCGTTTGGTTTTGCATAAACTTTCAATAACAAGCGGGCAATGAATTGCCCTACGACAAATTAAAGAATCCGATTACTGACAGCTGACAGCCGACTACCAATATAATCCTCGTGGAACTGCCAGACATCCACGGTAAAGAGATCGCCGATGTAAGCAAGTACACGGTATTTCAAAGTGTGCGTTTCACCGGCTTCGACGCTGAAGGGTGTTGCCTGTGCAAAGAGAAATCCGAACGATGCGTCCTCGGCGAAGAAGGTTGTCTCTCCGTTTTCTGGATGCGGAAAGATAGCGACACCGACGCCTTCTTGCTCAGCCGCTGTGATTCCACAGAGTGTCCCCCATACCGATACACCCCCGTTGACTTCTGACTCGCCGATGCGTCCGTCGGCGTTCATTGCTCTCCGATATTCCATCTCAACGGCGTAATAGCCGATGCCAGTGTTCCCGGCAAATTCAAGCGAAGTGGTAGGTGTGTGTAGTGAGACCTCTATGTCCAGCACCTGTGCCTCAGTTTGACGGGGTTGCACTTGCGCTGTAAGCGTCTCTATCAGTAGAGGTTCTTGGGCACGCCACGTCGTGGCAATCGTGAATTCTCCCGAAGTCTCTCCAACAGACGGTATCCGTTGGCGTGTTAGTGGTTGTTGATCAAGCTTTTCGCCGTTGGCGGTTCCCAGTGCAAAACAGATCCCAGGAGGATACTGTGCTCGGGTTTCCGCGCCTTCCGTTACGACCTGTCCATTGGGTACGCAGAGCGGATGGCAGTAGGACGGACGTTCAAGATCACCATAACAGCATGTGAGTAGCGGTGCGCCGTCTTCTGTGATAGATATTTCTTTTTCGGTAACTTCGCGGTGTAACATAAATCTTATATGTAAATTATACCATACATCGTGAGATAATGCAAATGGTTGTGGGTTATGGGTGATGGATGGTGGGTTGGCTGAATCAGGATTTGCGAGATTTTAGGATTAGCAGGATTACGATTTCCCTGTTTAATCGGGATAAGATGTTTGTAGTAGGGCGATTCATCGCACGTCACAGAATGCTATAGACGGGCAATAATGCACGTCGCATTTGGGCGAGTACGCCGCAAAATTGCCCTACTACGAACGCAGGGACTTAGATCGGTTTGTTATCTGGCTTCAGAAAATAGCCTTGCACACTTTCAGGGCTATTTAGTTTTCGGCATTTTTGCGGTTCTGTGGAAAAAGTCGCGAACGGGAGCTCGGAATCAACGGTATGAAGCCCGTATGGGCTTCCCCGCCTACAGAGAGGAGTCGGGATTTGGAAATCCCTCCTACAAGAAAACTGAATGACCCTGGCACCCTTTAAGAAACGTTTGACTTTGGTCAGAAATTCTGGTATAATAGGCGCTAAACTCCTCGACATAGAAGCGGCAATCGGTGGCATGATAGGATATGATAGCAAAACTTTTAGGAGGCTTATTATGATGATGTTAATGCGAAGTTTGGCATTCAGTTTCGGACTCCTATTTTTGGGGGTCAATGCGTTTGGCAACGCGTGGTACGGTGAAAATTTTGACAACTTCAAAGATGGTGACATCGCTGGGCAAGATGACTGGAAAACAGTAATGAACCACTGATATTTTTCAAAAGATTGTTTGCTTCAATAGTTACATGTGTTCTTGTAGGT
>JAPPNJ010000067.1 GCA_028818705.1 Candidatus Poribacteria bacterium | reverse complement strand
TTCGCGATAGCCACGTCCACTAAAGAACCAGAAGTAGGGAAATACTGTCAAGTTATTCGGTCCAATACGGCGCGTGCCGAGAATATTGATTAGGAACTGTTGCGCATTACACATCCCCGCCATTTCATGTGCAGGAGGACCGAGTTCCGCACGAACGCGCGTAATGGCGATCGAAATGGCAAAGAAAAAGGCAAAGAAGGGAAGAATAATTGGAAGCGTCATTCCTGCCTTCAGACAGAACCAGATAATATAAAGGCTTGCAATAACAATTAGCAGGAGTGAGGTGCGGTAACGGATAGGCTCTTGTGAGTCGTCAATCCCACCTGGCATACCCAACAGTGTACGCACGACGTTTGCAATGTGTCTGCGCGTTACAATGAGAGCAATGACAAAGATAGCCATCCAACCGCCAATTGACTGTTCACTACCATACGGGAACGGAGCTGGGATTGCGAGGGCACTGCCGACAACTCGCTGTGCTTTTTCAAACAAATAAAAAAACCACATAGAGAAGGAGAGGTCGAGCGGTAAAAGGAACCCTAAGCCAATCACAAACGGGTAGAGCGGAACAGGGATATTACCGACGGCGTTCCACGGTTTTTCGGTGAAAGCTCTGCCCCAGTTACGCGCATTATGGCGAACGCTGAAATCCGGAAGTATTGGAAAGAAGTGTGCCAAACCGTGCCAGATATTAATTACTGCCGCAATGATAAATCCATACCAGAGGATACGACTTCGGAAGAGTTGCGCGGCACCCCCTCTTTCCGTAATTGCCATCGGGAGCTGGATAATCGGATACGCTAATTTCTCATGTTCTGTCCACTGTTTTCGGATAAGCACGTTTATGCAGATCATAATGATGCCGAGGGCAACAACAAGCGATGTCCACCACAAAGTCGGCATGATCCATGCGCCACCAATTTTAGCGTTATAAAAGGGAGTATTTCCTTCGTAAAATCCACGAATAATCTCCTTGTCTGAGACGACGAGATGTTGTGGAATGTAGGTATGGAACATGTCCGCCCAATCGTTTTCAATTGTTGCGAACCAGAATGCGTGAGGGAGTGCTGGAATTGTGAGGGCTAACGTATCGTGACCCGCTAAGCCAGATGCGATAGAGAGCATCGCGTAGATGGTAATCATCTCACCCTGGGTCAGTGCCGATCGTGGAGCAACCCGTTTTAGGATGAGATTAATCAAGATCAGGAAGAAGATGTTGAGAACGACGTTCCAAAATAGGGAGATGGTAGTTGGATGGCCAGAGTGCCAAACACACTCAACTTCAATGACCCAAAAGACATTGGGCGGGATTAAAAAGATCGCAATAAGTATAGCACGCCATGTAACACCAGACGCACGGCGTTGGTCTTGTTGATCTAAATTTTGCACAATTTCGTTTTCGCTTCCTGCCGATTATAGAGAAGTCCAAAAGTTTTGATAGTGGTCGTAGTATTATATATGAGTTGTTTACAGGTCTGCTTCTTCATAAAAATGTACGGTTAAAACCTTGCTTTCGGAATCATTGTTTCAAGTTAAAAGTGTGTGGGAGGTTCGAGTTCTGTCAATTCCCACAGAATGTGTCCGAATTCAAAAGCGCCGGCTGCATTACCTCTAATCAGTTCCGCGTCGATACCCCATGCGAGTTTGTAAGCCGCGAGGATTTGTGTCAACGAACTCTCCACGTTACCGTGACAGAGCAGAGCAACGGTGCCACCACCACCACCGCCTGTAATTTTAGCACCGTAGATACCACCTTGTCTTCCTATTTTCCGAGCGATGTTCACAAGACCATCGACTTCGGGTGCACCCAGTCCTGCTAAGTCTCGGTAACTCGCGTTGGATTCGTACATGAGGGTTCCTGCCTCTCTAAGGTAGTCAGGAGTATGATCTGGGTCGTTATCGGCACTTTTTATGGCGGTTATGAATTGCCTAACGCGTGCGTTTTCGTAGATATGATGTTTTACTCGGTCCTTCACGACGTATGACTTATCGGGTTCTACTTGTGTAACAGGGTCAACGGTTTCACCATACGTGTTGAGGAATTCTTCGCCGTGCATCTGTTCAGGCAGTAGGTCTTCGCATTGCTCGTGGAATTCCTGTATAGAGAGATTGCACAAGTAGTTATCTGCTAATGCCTCTGATATATTTCGAGTGCGCTGGTCCTCCCCCAGCCCCAGCATGTCTGTATCAGTATCTGATGCAAAAGCCGCTTTGAGGATGGTCAGCCCCATAAAAGCACCGGTCCGCGTGTCAATATAGGCAGTGCTCCCTGTGCTTCTACGTACTGTCGTGTAGATACCGACAAAACTCACATTCGACGGGCATGAAACAAATTCTAAGATTTTATCGGGTTGACAGAGAATTGAGACGATTTTTGTCGACGTGCCCGCGACGGAAGTTACCTGATCCATGATACCACAAGGTGCACCAACAATCCGGTTTTCAACGATTTGTGCGAGCCGCGCGATTTCTATCATTTCTAACTCTAAATTGTAGAGTTGATTGATAGCTGTTAACGTTGCTACCTCAACGGCTGCAGAAGATGCCATACCACCGCCCATAGGAATATTACTGTTGATAACGATTGTGGCACCATGCGGAAACTGGTCTATTTTTCCTTCCTTAAGAAGCACATAAAATGCGCCGAGTATGTAGCCTGCCCACGCCGTCGTCGGCTCTTTGTTGAAGAATTCCCGAATCTGCGAATACGTTTTAAAAGTGCCGTCAGTATAGAAGTCATTGAGCGAGAGATGAAAGTTAGGTTTCAACTGGTTACCTACACCGAGTGTAACCGCACACAAGTTTCTATCTTCTCTGGCTTGACATGCAGCGATCGCCGTTCGGTTGAGTGTCATCTCAAAGACGTTCGCTCCACAGTAATCAGCAATACCGCCCATAATGTCGAGCCTCGCCGGCGCACAGGTCACAGTCACCTGTCCTCCTTTTTGTAAGCCAAAGGAAAAGAAAAGGTCAGGGGAGTCATCCTGTAAGAGGTATTCCAACTCAGAGACCTGAAAAGGTTTCACTTTGGGGCCGTGGAGTTGTTCGACTTTCATTTGTCTTCCCAATTAGGATGTCTTTGCGATGGTGTTGCTGACAACGCCTTTCCCAAGTGCAGGACGGAAAAACCAGTTGAACAGATTTGATTTTAGTCTATCTAGCTACAGCCTTAAACCGTTCCGAGTGACCCTCGGAGGCTAAACATCTACTATGCCATATTATGCCAATCTGGTTAATTTATCAAGCCTTTTTTTCCATAAACATTGAGAGTGATTCTTGATGACAGCTGACCGTTGACGGTTATCTACTTCAGAATGACCATTTTCCGTAGGAACGAATGATTTTCGGTATTGAGTTGATAGAAATATACGCCGCTCGACACGTTTTCACCCCTATTGTTTCTGCCATCCCAATAAGCAGCGCGAGACCGACTCGTATAGAACCCGGCGTCTTGAATCCCGAGTTTCAAATCGCGCACAACGCTGCCATCCATATCGTAGATCCTTAGTCTCACATCACCTGCTTCCGCCAAGTGATAAGGGATCCATGTTTCCGGGTTGAAAGGGTTCGGGTAGTTGGCAAGCAAACGCGTTTGGGCTGGAGGCATCGCAGCTAAGAGATTTTCGAGGTAAGCAATCGCACGCTGATATTTCAGCGAACCATCGCTTTCAACTCGCATCCCAGCAAGCGCTACCGCGAGTGCCTCTCTGTCAAGGGGCTGGCGTACCCGTGGATCGAGAATCAGATCAGCTACCCCACCGAATACAGACGGTGCTGCCCCTTCACCCTCCGCTCGGTTTTCTGGATCAAGGTTATCTACCACTAACTTGAGGTCAATGATATCAACACTGCCATCACCATTGACATCTGTACGTGGATCTTCTATAGTCTCGCCACTTTGCCCCAAGGCACTGGTGACAAGTACCGAATCGGTAGCATCCACACTCCCATCCGCATTGATATCCCACGGTGGATATTCAGAAACCTTAATGCTAACAAATAAAGGGAAAAGGGGGTGTTGCAGCAACGGATACAAGGGACTCGTATCCAGAATCGGATTATTATGAAGTGCCAATACGGCGAGATTTGTCAAACTTGATAACGGGCTGACATCTAATATGTTATTGTTCTGGAGATACAACCAGTACAACTTAATCAAACCTGACAACGGGCTGACATCTGATATATTATTGTTCTGGAGATACAGCCAATAGATTTTCTTCAAACTTGATAATGCGCTTACATCCGATATTTTATTTCCACTCAGATCCAAAATCCGCAGTTCCGTTAAGTTTGAGAGAATACTCACGTCCGATATATTATTATTCTGGAGATACAGCCAATGGAGCCGCTTTAAATTTGAAAGTGGACTCACATCGGAAATGTTGTTACCATTTACATCGGATATATAATTACCAAGTCCCAATCCCGAGAGTTTTCTCAAACTTGACAATGAACCCACATCCGATATTTTATTGTCTTGGAGACCCAAATGCCTTAAGTTTGTCAAACTTGATAATGCGCTCACATCTGAGATATTATTCTTATCAAGGTGTAACCACTTCAAGCCTGTCAAACCTGAAAGCGCGCCCACATCCGATATGCTATTATCCCTGAGATTTAATTTTATTAGTCTTGTGGCATGTTCCAACCCCGTGAGAGTGCTGATACCACTATCTGTAGCAGTAAGCGTCCTTAACTCACGCAATCCTTCTTGAGTCAGCAGCACATCCGCTGCTAAGCCGAGTCTCGAACGAACTACTGCTCTTAGATTCGGATCCGGCATCCAAGCTTCAGGGATTTCTTGTGCGATGAGAGAGACCGTAGGACAAAAAATAATCAAAATTGAGAAAATTGTGAAAAAACGTTTCATCAGATTCTTCGGGCACAAGCCCTCCTTTCCTTGACATAAGTAGAATGTAACTTATTTCTATGATCCACCATAGTTTTCTTGTAGGAGGGATTTCCAAATCCCGACTCCCCTCTAAAACCAACAGAAAGCCAAAAACGAAATTGCCCTATATCCTAACGCCTTTGATTAGGCAATACCTGTTTTGTTTTTAGGAGCACACCTACCAATACATGCTGGTGTGATGTTGAGAAATAGACATCTAAGGGTTGACAACCCTAACGTCTTCTCCATCTTTTAGGGAGTGTTGTCCAGCAGTGACGACGGCTTCTCCTTCCGTGAGTCCGCTGATAATTTCAGCCTGACTTCCTCGTAAAAGCCCTATCTCCACTATGCGGCGTCGACTTACGTTATCTTCTATGACGAAGACGTTTTGTGTTTTTGTATTGACATTCTCAATGAGTGAGGTACGCGGAATCAGAAGCGCATCAGTGCGTACTTTGATAGGTACGGTGACTTTCGCGAACATCCCTGGTTTGACAGTACCATGAGGATTGTCTATGCGGACCTCAACAGTTGCTGTTCGTCGAGTCGCTTGTAGTGTAGGACTAATAAAGGTAATCTGACCTGACAACGGTGTCTCTATACCGTCAATTTCTATTGTTGCCTGCTGATCGAGTGTCAATTGATTCAGTTGTGATTCAATAACATCAACAGTAGCTGTGACGGTATCGATATTAACAATTTCAAAAAGCGGTGCTGCTGGGAGTGCCATTCCTCCTAAATCTAAATAGCGTCTGGAAATGACCCCCGAAATAGGGGCATGGATTGTGGCATCTTTCAGGCGTTTCTTGGCAAGTTTGAGGGCGACGTATGCTTGTGTACGTGCCGTTTTCGCCGATGTAATCTCTGCTTCCCAACTTTTCGCAGTCTCTAAAGCTTGGACAGTAGTGAGTCCGGCACGTGCTGTTTCAACCTGTGAACGTGCAAGTTCAATGTCTTTTTCCCACGTTTTAGTTTCGGCTTGTGTCTGTGCTAACCGTAAAGAGGCTTCTGCCTGTTCGACCTGTGCCTCCATGGCTTGGACGTCCTCAACACGGGCACCGTTGTCAATAAGCTGCAGTTGTTCTGTGGCAATTTTGTGCTGCGCGATAGCGATGTCTAACTGTGTTTTCGCGCTCTCAAGGGATTGCTGGCTGATCGCGCCGTTCTGGAAAAGTTCTGTCATTCGCTCGTGGTTACTCTTGGCGTTGGCGAGGTTTGCATCAGCCTGATTTAAACCCGCTTCTGCTTGCCGTCGATCTTCTTCACGGGCACCTCTTTTAATTTTCTGCAGATTCGCGACAAGCGATTCTAATGCGGCTTGCGCCTGTTCTATTTGCGTGACTGTTCGGATTTCAGAGAGGTCTATTACCTGTTGTAGGGCTATCTCTGCAGCGTGGAGTTGCGCTTTCGCTTGCGCGATTTGTGAAAGCACGCGTACTTCCGCAAGCTGCTTTGCCTGAGAATAGGCAGTTTCCGCCGATTCCAACGTTGCTTCTGCTTGTTGCACTGCAAGTTGTAACTCTTCATACTCCACGGTGGCGAGAGGTGCGTCTTTTTCAACGCGGGCCCCCTCATCTACGTTTAAAGCGATAAGCCGTCCAGCAATCTTGGGATAAACACTGACTTGTGACGCTGCTTGAATAGTGCCCGACAGTTGGTGTTCCAAGCGAATCTCACCCCGTTCTGCTTTTGTGACCTCTACCGGTTTCAGCACAACAGCTTCAGCTTGTTGAGATGATGGACTTTCACGTTTCATAAATCTTGGCACGGCTAAAATCACTATAATCACTAATAATATACCGATACCAATCAATACTTTCTTCAATTTGTTTTCTCCTTTTAACCGATTTCGTAAGGAAATTGTATCTGTTTTATACGACTTCAGGTCGTTGTATTCTGTTTTCTATTGTAGCGTTTGTCCTACCGCTTTTTCCAATCGTGATAAGCCAACGACGTAATCGTGATATGCCTGAAGGCGATTGACTTCCGCTTGTGCGAGGGCAAGTTGTGTGTCAGTCAACGCAACAGTCGTAATGATACCATTTTTAAATTGCAGATTGGCAATACGGACGCTTTCTCGGGCTTGGACAACGGCTTCGCGCTGAACATCAATAAGCGTTTGTGCGCCAAGGAGATTGAGATAGGCAGTGCGGACCTCAAATTCGACCCCGACTTTAACTTGGTCCCCTCCCAACTGAACCTGTTTTAGGACAGATTCAGTCTGTTGCACGGCTGCACTTGTCGCGAAGCCATCGAAAATCGGAATGTTAATTTGGAAACCGACGCTCCAAATCCTATTCATTTCTGTCAGTCTTTCATTCTGTGAGATTTGATAGTTTGAGAACAGACCGAGATCGGGAAGGCGACGCGTCTTGGCAATGTCGATCTGTTTGTGTGCGGCTTGTTCACTAAATTGTGTGCGGCGTACCTCAGGACGATTTTCAAGTGCTTGTTGGATCAATTCTTCAAGATTTAGCGCCGGCATTTGACGGTTTTCAGGTATTTCGAGTGTGCCTTTGACTGTTACATCTTCAATAAGCGGTATATTAAGCACTGTTTTGTAGGCATTTTTAGCAGTACGAACTCCGTTTTCGGCTCGAATTAGCGTTGATTTGGCGTTGGCAAGTTGAACTTTCGCGCGCAGCACATCGAAATTAGTCGCTGCGCCTGCGTCAAATGATGCCTCCGCAATTGCGAGTTGTTCTTCAACGAGAGAAACACTCTGTTGTGCGACCCTTACAAACTCCTGCGCAACCAAAGCACCGTAAAAGGCTTCAGATACATCTAAGCGGAGTTGGTTGTAGGCGGCATCAACATCGCGTTGGGTTGCTTGATAGTTGAATTTTGCGGCTTGATAGCCATAATAATAACGTCCCCAGGCAAAGATTGGCTGTGTTAAATTGACTGTGCCTTGGACGTTATGGTGTGCGCCAAATTCCAATTCAATCAGGTCGGCTTCGTTGTCCGCGCTGGGTGGCTGCATCCCATTCATGTCTCCACCGGGCGTTGGGAATCCAAATCCGCCATCGGCTCGAATTACTGATTTTTGGATGTCTTTAAAGTAGGTGTAATTACCGTTTGCTGTGAGCCGTGGTAAGAGTCCACCGAGCGCGGCACGAACTTGCGCTTCAGCGGCTTTAAGGTTTTCCTCAGCGGTCTGAACAGTCAGATTGCTCTGTTTGGCAATTTCAATACTCTCTTCTAATGTCAGAACTTTCGGTTCTTGTGCTATAACAGAGAGGCTTAGTAGGAATAGTAGCAAGGTTCCACCAGCACAGATAGAGTGGCGGAACCGTAGTAGGTGCATTGTGCTTGTGTCCTCCAAAGTTAGGTAAAGGCGGGTTTTTTATAAAGATTCACCTCTACGAATGAATTTGTGAAGGTAGGTGGGCAATCGATCTTGCCCACCTCAGTTAGGTAAGCAAGGTTTAATAGCTGATGATAGTGGAAGAATCACCAATTGCCCAGACTGTGCCACTTGGCGTTTGAACGAGATCCCACAGATCGCTCTGTGTGGGTGATTCCTGCATCAACCAAGTGACGCCTCCATCGGTTGTGTGGAGAATTGTGCCGTATTCTCCAGCTGCCCAGCCTTCGTTGGCGTCACGGAATAGAACAGCATTGAGATTCGTTTGCGTTGGGACTGTCTGTTCGACCCATGTTGCTCCGCCGTCCGTTGTTGCCATAATAGCACCCTGTTCGCCAGCGATCCAAGCGGTCTGTTCGTTGACGGCGTAGACATCATTCAATTTCGGGCCTTGCAAGATAGAACTCCAAGTTTGTCCGCCATCCATAGTTTTTGCGATGGTTCCAGCGTCACCAACTATCCAACCGACTTTGTCGTTTACGAAGTGGACACCATAGAGGTTATTAAAACCTGCTCCTGTCATCATTGGGTCCATGTCTTGTCCCAACCAGGTTTGTCCTGCATCGGTAGTGTGCATAAGCCTACCGGTTTCCCCAACTGCCCATGCATGTGTTGGTGTACCGAAACTCATAGCGTAAGAGCCCATTGCACTGCGCCAGCTCATGATGCCTTCAAATATAATTCGTTTGGCAGTGCCGTGTCCCTCATCACCTGGATCACTAACCCCATGCCACGTCTTTCCGCCATCAAGCGTTTCAGCGAGTGCTGCGTTACTTCCAACGATATAACCTCTATTTGCATCCACAAACCCGACCCCGAAAAGTTCAAATACGTTTCCACTCAGTTGTGGTTTCCACGTTTCACCACCATCGTTGGTATGTAGAACACTCCCTGACAAGCCGACCGCCCAGCCGAGTTTGTCGTCGTGGAAATAGACACTCCGTAAATGGCTTGAACTGGAAACGACATCCCAGGTGTCTCCACCATCGGTTGTGTGTAAGATAGTTGCGTCGTTTCCAACCATCCATGCTTCAGTTGGACTGAGCATGTGAATGCCTTGTAGACGGGACGCAACAGGGCGCGGGTCAAGCGGGGCCCAACTCGCACCGCCATCTGTTGTACGAAGGATTACCCCGAATTCGGCGGCGGCAATACCTACCTTTTCATCAGCGAAATGGACATCCCAAACGGGTTCAGGCATACCGTTAGAATTCGGGACACTGCTCTCTTGAACTGCCCAATTGCTACCGTCAACTGTCGCAACGACGGCTCCACCGGCACCGACTGCCCATCCTACTTTATCATTTAGCATAGAAATCGCATCGAGTGTGTTGACAGTCGCACTGGTCTGAAATTCCCAAGTCTCTCCACCATCTTTAGTGTGTAGAAGAGTTCCGCCGCCACCTGCTGCCCAACCAACTGTCGAACTCACAAAGTCGATGCCTTCAATCGTATTATTAGTGTCCAGTTCCTGTTTTGTCCATGTTGTACCACCGTTTTTGGTGCTGATGATGAGACCTCCATCTCCACTCGCCCATCCGTGTTGTGCGTCAGTGAACGAAACACCTAACAGTGCCGTGAAGGTGCCGGTATTCTTTTTCATCCAGGTCTGCCCGCCATCGGTGGTTTTCAGGACCATGCCATCGTCTCCAACAACCCAGCCGGTTTGTGGATTGATAAATCGGACTTTCTTTAGGACAATGTCAAATGGCAGCGGTTGACTCGGTTGTTTGTTCCAGGTCATGCCGCCATCAGCGGTATGTAGAATCGTCGAATTGCTACCTACAATCCATCCGTGTTGTGCGTCTACAAAAAAGATGTCTGAAAAATGAGCCTGCCACTTGGATTCACTTACTTTCTTCCACGCTTGTTCTGCAAGCGCGGACTGCACAGTGCAGAGCAGAAGCAGGACTACCATAATAGATAATATTTGTTTTCTCGGTTTCATCAAGTTTCATAGCGTCGAAACCCACGCCCTCTGGGTGTGGAGTGAACGCCGACCTCCTTACTTCTTAGAGATGGGCTTGCAAGCAACGCCCTTCGTTTTAGATAGTACATTGTACTGCTCAAGGATTATGAACTGAAGTTTATGTGCTTCATTCTGTTTTATATGATACCACGTCTTGAAAGTTTATGTCAACCGAAAAGTAGACGTGTAGCAGGGCATTTAGTTTTACATGTTTACTTTATTTACATGAATATTATTCCACTGTAGGAGCGAGCTGTGCTCGCGACATTGCGTAAAAACCTTAACATCTGCCAACATAAACCGAGATCGGAATCGAAAACTAAATAGCCCTGAGGCGTGTAGTAGGGGCATTTATGGCGGATTTGAAAAATAAATAAACATATCAGTGCGGTTGGAAACCGCCCCTACCTTACGAGTGGTAGGCGAGGTTTCCTAACCTCGCTACTAACCACCAACCGCCGACTGAATAGCCTTAAGGCGTATTTTGTTCTCTGTTTTCGGTTATCAGTAGTCAGTGAGAAGGTGTCGAAAGATTTAAAAATTGGATTGACTGACGTCTCATCTTATGGCATAATAATTAGATAGGAGCATAACAGTTTAGCAAACTTGTTAAGTTTGGCTTGCGGAGACAGAATATATCTAAACATATTAGGAGATTTTGATGAAATTTATAACGCAATTAACATGTGTAGGGCTCACCCTCATTTTAAGTGTATGTCTACTTATCACGCCTGCGCTTGCACAACTTGAGATGGATGCCTTAGTAGGGCTTTGGCTGTTTGATGAAGGAAGTGGGGACACTGCTGCGGATTCTTCCAGCAGTGGACTTGATGCGGAGTTGGTGGGGAGTCCTAAGTGGGTTAGTGGCGTATTTGGTTCAGGACTGGAACTTGATGGTTCCGGGGCATACGTTGAGGTCCCTGCACACGTGAATCCGACTGATGCAATCACCGTCTCGATCTGGGTTAAGAGTATGACGGCTGACTGGAATCAGCACGGTTGGATGGTTGAAAAGCGGAATGCGTATATTATCCATCCGAATCAAGGGACCAAAAACGTTTCTTGGCCCATTTGTAACGGTGGATGTTGGAACAAGCCCGGTAACTGGCGCGATGGCGAAGTTGGACCCGCTGATATTACCGATTGGCATCTCTATACTGCTACTTTTGACAGTGCAAGCGGTGAATGGAATATCTATATTGATGGTGTGGCAGAGAGTACAATGGAGATTGATACCAATCCAATTGATGCTGACGACGGTCCGGTTTTTATCGGTAGGGATACCTGTTGTGATGGCAGATTTGGCGATGCGGTTATTGACGAAGTTGCTATCTTCAACGTTGCCTTGGGTGAAGATGATATCCAGATGATGATGGAAAAGGGGCTTTCGGCATTACTTCTGACGCCCGTTGAACCTGAAGGCAAGCTCTCCACGACTTGGGCGAATGTTAAACAACAGTATTAATCGAAGTCAGTGGGTGGGCAATACTTGCTTCCTGCTCGCCCACTTTGTTAAAGCTAAACGTAAGGAATAAATTATATGTTGCTGAGAATATCGCTGTTAATGGCATTTACTGCATATCTTTTTCTTGCAGTACCTTTAACGTACGCGCAACTTCCGTTGGATGGTGTTGTAAGTTATTGGCCCTTTGAACCGGATACTATTGCAGGCGGTACTGTTGAGGATGTTTTGGGGGACAACGATGGCGAATTTGAAGGGAATCCGAAAGTAGTTCCCGGTAAAGTAGGCAATGCCCTTGAATTCAATGGCGAGAATTTCATTCACATTCCCGGTACTGCTTCTTTAGAATTTACCGGTGCAGAAGAGATGAGTGTTGTTGCTTGGGTGAATCCTGACAGTGACAGTCCTGTGAAGGGGGTCGTTGCTGGATGTTGTGGAACTATTGTCGCGCAACGCGATATCAACGGTTGGGCACTACGTTTTGATGGTAGAAATGCCGGACAAGAGATGGAATTTATTGTCACACCTGGATGGCAAGGTGACGGGGGTTTTGGTGCTGCGGCTTTTAAAAAGGGCGAATGGCATCATATGGTAGGTATCGTCAACAAGAAAAACCTGCAACTTTATGTGGATGGTGAATTAGAAAAAGAGATGAATTACAACGGTCCCATGACAGCGGGCGGCTCAGAAACTGAGATCGGTAAAGCCAGCGATGGTGGTTTTGTCGGTATAATTGACGAAGTCATGATTTACAGCAAAGCCCTCTCAGCAGACGAAGTCGAACAAATTTTTGAGGCAGAGGGTCTCCCTGTACAACCACAGGAGAAGCTTGCAACCCGTTGGGGTCAAATTAAATCCACGTTTTAAACGATTAACTTCCTTTAATAGGGCAGGTTTCCATCTATCCGCCCGTTTTCCTCACTATAAATCTAATCTTTTGTTATCCCTCTCAGACATCTGAATTTACTTGACATTGATACATCATTGTGCCATATTAAACGATAGAGTTTGGGCTTGATTCCAATTATGGATGCCAGTCGGAATTTGCTCTTATTGCTTAGACTTAAGCTTGAGGAAGGAATCTATTTTGTTATGAAACCAGTGAAAGTAGGTGTGATTGGGTGTGGTGTCATCGGAAGCAGACATCTCAGCATCGCATCGGAGATGCCACACATTGAGTTGGTCGCGGCAGCAGACCTAATTGAGGCGAACAGAACGGCTGCTGAGCGTTTTAATCCGCCTAAAGTCTATGACAACGATATTGATTTGCTTGATGACGATGAAGTTGAAGCTGTTGTCCTTGCATTTCCGACACAATATCGGACTGAAGTTGCCCTACGGGCTTTTGAAAAGGGCAAGCACGTTCTAATTGAGAAACCGATAGCGATGAACGCTGCTGAGGTTAAGCAACTCATCGCTGCGCGAGGTAATTTAGTCTCAGGATGCTGTTCCTCACGCAAGCGTTTCACACCATCTGCTCAGATTGCAACGCATCTTATCACGACTGGCAGTTTGGGAAAGCTTCGGACTGTCCACTGTCGTGCTATCATCGGGACAAGGGCAAAACCTGACACGCCACGTCCTGCCTGGCGTTTGACCAAGGCGCTCAACGGTGGGGGTATTCTCGTTAACTGGGGCTGTTACGACCTCGACTATCTACTCGGTATCACAGGATGGCAGCTCAAGCCACATACCGTGTTTGCCCAGACATGGACCGTGCCTCAGGTCTTTGAATCACACATCGCTCCTGGGTCCGATGCCGAAACGCACTACACTGCGCTTATTCGGTGTGAAGATGATATTGTCCTAAACGTCGAACGCGGTGAATTCATGACAATGCATTCGCACGCCGACTGGGAAATTATCGGTACAGAAGGCTCTCTTAAACTGAATATGCAGGATGATAAGCCGGAGAGCATTATCCACAATTGCACGACAACAGAAGGCGGTGTGGCGTCTATATCTCTTTCTGAAGCGGATGAAACATCCGAAGTACAACACAGCACGCCGTTGTCTGATTTCGCTGCAGCTATTCGGGAAAACCGACAACCCTCGACGAGTTTGGAAAAAGCCCTTATTGTTCAAAAAATAACCGATGCTATTTACGCTTCCGCAGAGACAGGAAATGCTGTGGAGATAGGAAAATAATATGAAATTCCGTGAATTATTGGTAATGCTATGCAGTATTTGCCTTAGCGTTTGTATCGTCTCGCTCGGTAATGCTGAAATTAATCTGGATGATTTTGCCGGGATATGGCTCTTTGACGAAGGTAAAGGGCAAGTTGTTAAGGATTTCACCGAGAATGGGAATGATGGCGAATTTGACGGACCCAAATGGATAAATGGAAAGTTCGGCAAAGCACTGGAATTTGATGGAAGCCCCAAGTATGTCATTATTGAGCATAACGACCTTTTCAACTTTGAAGACGATGACTTTACTGTCGGGTGCTGGATGAATTCGGAGAATAAAGATGCCTATGTCGTTATCAAACGGAACGGTGGTGCCGGATTCTGGGCGATGAGTTCCAGTATTGATAGAGACACCGGATTTTTTATCTTTGAGGGTGGTGGACAGCACATTGATGATGGGAAAACCGATATTGTTGGAAACGGTTGGCACCACACTGTCGCTGTTCGTAAAAAGGGTGTTATTTCCCTATATGTAAATGGGAAAAAGGAGACGGAGCGAAACGTCGGCGCGACTATGGATAGTCCCGCTATTTTAAAGTTCGGTGGCTGGGGAAGTGAGAATCTCATTGGTGGATTGGATGAAGTCTTTATCACTAAGAAAGGTGTGGCGTTAGAGGAGGAAGATATTCAACTCCTCGCCGAGGAAGGTTGGGAGGTCGCCTTGGACGTTTCCGCAAAGGGGAAAATGGCAACTACGTGGGCAAGGTTGAAAGCCCAGTAGATGACATCTATACCTCAAAGCGCGCTTTACACAGCGCGCCTAATCATCTATTTGTTCGTTCGGGTCCCCGTGCCCGAACGAAAACCGCATCACAACATTCCCTATTTTGGGTATCAAATTCCATCAGAGATAGATAAATCTATACAAAAAATTTCTCAGCAACTTTGGTTATGAAGTTTTTGCCCATAACTCGGTAGCCTTCTGCATCTGGATGTAAGTCATCAGGGAGTAGATGAGCGTAATCTGCTCCAAATACACTTAACCCGTCAACATAGTGAATATGTTTATCGCCGTGTGCTTGAAGGGCTTCGGCGGCGGCTTGCACTTCTTCACGCATCCCTTTCAGGTGGAATCCTACAGCGTTCGGAGTTTCCTCCCGCGGCGGCGAACAGATGGGTGACATCAATACGAGTGGTATATCTGGGTGTTTCTCACGGACAATCTGGACTGCCCCGATAATCGCCGGACGGAACGCTCGCGGTCCCAAACTGGATGCGCCTTGGATGTTGATACCGAGACACATTGAAATATAATCGGCAGGTAAATCACGAATCATCCGCGCCACCATCGCGTCGAGATGACACTGCCCACCATAACCGAGACAGGTTAAATTTAATCCGTGTTCACGCGCAACAATCGCAGGCCACGTCTGTGTCGCTGATGCTGCTGTTCGGCACTGCGTGATGGAACTACCGTAAGTTACCCACCGTGGTCGCGTGTCAATAAACGCCTCTAAAGTTGCCCCATCATCTATCTCCAAGCTGCGTAGTTGAAAACTACCAAATTGCGGCAGCCACAACTCAATCAGTTTTTCCGCATCGGACAGGTTTTCAAAGGCAAAACTTTCTTTTTCCGTCAGGTCAAGTGATGCTACGACTTCACCCTCACAACAGAGGTCAAGTATACCACTTTCGTTTTGCGGTACGATATTGCCTGAAACCCGCGTGGTATTGCTCCGAAAACTGATGCGAACACCCGCAGGCATTGCCGAGCGTTCAAGTAACGGCTCTGGAAATAGGACATGCATCGAGTGCGGTGTGCGCCACGGCATCACCCAGTCTTCAGTTTTCTGTAAGGAGATAGCTCCTTGCCAAGTCAATTCTGGTGCGTCCGGCTTTAGTTGCATTGTATTCTCCTTCGTCCGTAAATGGTTTACATTGCATCAACGACAGCGCGCAGCTGCCGCACACCTTTTAGCATATCTTCTGGTTGTCCCCAGTGTTCAATGCTCGCTGAACCAGTAAAGCCGTCAGCGGCTAATGTCTCCAAGATTTGCTCATAGTTCAATCCGGTATCCCCGATCGGATTCATATTTTTCTCACTGTTGGGTTTTACATGCACATGCCGCACCAATCCCTTAATATGCGCGTACCCATCCGGCAATGGATTTTCTCCGCAGTGTAACCCGTTATTGATATCCCAACAAGAGGTGAGTGCCGGGCTATTTCCGAGCGCATTGATGACAGCCCGCGTCTCCTCACAGGTTCCAGCGAGGCACGCACTTTCATTTTCGAAGCAGAGCGTAACGTCGCCACTCTCTGCAACCGGAACAACAAGCGCAAGTTTCTCAATGATGCGTTCCATATAGTCGTTGATGTCTGGACGCGGGGCACCTTTAATGCCGCGATTCGGATTCCAAAATGTGAATCCTCGAATGACTTGGGTATCAAAGGCGTGTGCCAGTGTCACCATCCGATCAAAGTGTTTTCGGTGTTGATCGTATTCTTCGGGATTGTCGATTGAGCATTTTCCAAACGGCGATCCAATGCTGGCGACCCGGACATTATAAGTGCTGAGCACATCCTGAACGCGTCGAACGTCGTCATCGTCAATTTCGGTTACGTGTTTGCCCCATACGCCACCGCGTATTTCAACGGTGTTAGCACCGGCTTCAACGCCGAGTTTGATAGCTTCCTCAAAATCGGTTTTAGAAACTTCGTCAGCAAAATAGCAGACGTCAATCATGTCAAATAGTCTCCTTTTGTGATTTATAGTTCTTTTAATTCTCTGAGAATATGTTCAGGACCGGTGCGCCTTTCAAATGTATCCAGGAATTTCGATGCGACACGACCGTCCTGATTAATAATATAGGTCGCTGCACGCGCAATATCCGTATCGCTCGGATCAATGACATTGTAGGCAGTGATTGTCACCTTATTTGTATCTACGAGCAGCGGATACGTGATTTCAAGTGTCTTTCGTGTTGAGTCAACAAGCGTCAGTGGATCTGCACTGATGGCGATCAATTCAGCCCCTTCGGCTCGGATGTCTTCGTAGCTTTCTTGCAGCTCACCGAGCTGCGCACGACAATTCCCTCATGTGCCAGTGCGGTAGAAAACAATGACGAGATTCTGTCCGCGATACTGCGAAAGATTATGGGTATTTCCTGTGCTGTCTGGTAATGAAAAATCGGGCGCAATTGCACCGAGATCCAATCCTTCGCCCGAAGGAAGTTTTTGGGCTCCCTCCTCAGGTGAAGTTATGACTTGTGTTGTCCGTTCGGCGTCCTCGCAAGCAAAGCATGAGGTAATGACTGCTGCCAGTAGAACTAAGAGACCGACTGAACTGCTATTACTCAGGAAGTTGGATTTCATGTTTCACGGCTCCCTTCGTCGTTTTGTGAGTGCATCCAGTCTCGGACATCGGCACGCATCTTTTCGAGCGTTGGACGCATATCTATATTGAAGGCTAAATTGTTGAATTCATAAGGGTCTTCTACCACATCGTATAGTTCCTCTACTGGATGGTGTTGTGTCAGATAAAGGAGTTTCGCAGTTTCAGGATCGGTCTTCGCTTTTTCTATCCAGCTCTTCCATACTTCAGCGTGGCTCTCCGGAATATCTTCAACTTCGGTGAAATGGGTGGTCCAACTGTTTTCAGGCATCAGATTCAAAATGTATTTGTAGTGACTGTCTCGGACGCAACGCTGCGGAAAAACATTCATATTTCCATCTCGGGTGTGCGTGCCATAGATTTTGTCTCGGAAAGTTTGCTGTTCTCCGAGCAGGACATCCCTAAAACTTCTACCGTCTAAACTGTCAGGTGGTTCGCCTCCTGCGATGTCTATAAGCGTTGGTAAGAAGTCAACATGCGAAATCATCGCATCGGAGACAGTGGTAGCTGGAATCTTTCCGTGCCATTTCGCCAGAAACGGCAGACGCGTACCGGTGTCATATAGCGTCCATTTGCAGTGGGGCCACTCAGAACCGTGATCGGTCGTATAGATAAAGAGTGTATTATCAGAATACCCGTGTGTTTCCAGCATTTTATCGACTTTACCGATGCGGGTGTCCATTGTGGTAATGTCTTGATAATAGTTAGCAAGTGCCTTGCGAGCAATCGGTGTGTCGGCAATATAAGGCGGTAGTGGCAAAGCATCTGGATCATAAATCTTGTTCGGTTCCCACGTGACGTGAGGGTTGCTATCGCCGAGGATGAGACATATAGGCTGATCTGGATTTTCTTGTCGGTGACTTGAAAGAAAACGCTCAACAGGTTCGGTATCAAGTCCTTCTTGCCGATATTTCCGATGATGCTCGGCATATTTTGAGAGGAATCCACCGATATATTCAAAATCGAAGAGCGTTTCCGGTTTCACATGCGTCTTGCCGGCGATGGCTACCCGGTAGCCGAGTTCTCGGAGCGTGTTAGGCAACGCTTTGAGGTGCGCGTGGCACTCCGTATGATTCCCCATTGCCCCGTGTCGAGCCGGATAGAGTCCAGTGTAGAGTGTAGAACGAGAAGGCGCACACGTTGGTGTCGGCGTGAAAGCTTGTGTAAAACGGATGCCTTCTTCTGCAAGGCTATCCAAGTGTGGTGTTCGGATGTGCTCGTTCCCGTAACAACCAAGATACTCCCAGCCGTGGTCATCGGACAGATAGACAACGATATCCGGTTTCTTCGATGACATTATGTTAGTCCTTAGCAGGTGGAAACGGTTTAAATGGTGCGTTAGTTTTAATCCACTTTGGAATAGGTTCCGGTGGAAATTGTGTACATACCTCACCCTCCTTCATCGCCCATTTGGCATTAGGAAAGAGGCGTTTGCTTGTTTTGACAATCTCTGGATTTGTCAGGACACCAGCAATCGCAATGCGGCTCTTCTCACTCGGATTTGGTGGGCTATAATGCCACATATTACTGTGCCAAATGACAGCATCTCCAGTATCCAACTCAATATGATGTACACCGTGTTTTTCGATCATTTCCGGAACGACTTTGCGCGGAATTTCACCGTGGATGCTATCGGAATATAAGACGTGTTCAACAATCTCAGTTTTGTGGCTACCGGGAATGAACTGCATGCATCCATTTTCTCGTGTTGCGGGTTCAAGCGGTATCCAGATATTGAAAGATTCAGTATCACCATCGCGCCAGAGCCCATTGTCTTGGTGCCACGGCGTTGCGGCACCCGTGTGCGCCGGTTTCAAAAAGCAGCTATTGAACTTCACAATGATGTCATCGCCGAGAAAATAGCGGGCGATGTTGAGTACTGTGGGACCGGTATGAATGTTGTGCCATATCAGTGGAGATTCGACACAGAAGTTAGCGAGTTTCCGAAAGCGGGCAATGCGTCCTTCCGGTGAGTCGTTCATCGGGTCCATGGGATCGTAATCAGCGAACTCGCCAGCGTTGGGCAGCATAAGGACGTTACGAATGACGCCGCGGAGTTGTGCTGCCAAGTCTTCTGAGATAACGTTGTGCTCGATAAAATAGCCTTCAGTCTCATATTGTACTTTTTGTGTGGGCGTTGGCTGCCAGTCTTGCATAACGGCGTTTTCCTTCGTTTTTATGTTAAACAGGAACTTGCTGCTGGTTTGCTTACGAAGCACATTCGCGAAAATTGGTTTTTGATTGTGGTATGAATCCATTACGATTCATCGCCTTGTCTTCAATCGTCCCCAAGTTGTCGTGAGCAAACCGTTTGGAGAAACAGGTAAAACAGCCTCAACACCTGTCATCAATTCTGCTACCTCTGCTTCTGTGATGCCACGATTAAAGAAGATAACCTCATCCAATCTACCAATGAATTTCTCGCCGCCGAAAGTGCCAAACAGCAGTTCACCGGCTTGATCTACATCACCGCCTTGTTTGGTAGCGGATTCAAGCGTGCCGTCTACATAAAGTTTCATCTCGTTTCCATCGTAAAGTCCAACGATGTGATACCATTTTTCAGGTTCAATGACGGATGTTCCCCACACGCCGCCGGTAAATCCACCACCTGACCAGATACCAAAGACGTAGCCTCCAGGCACTCTCTCGGTTTGTGATTGGACTTCCAATAGATAAGAGCCGTTCCGTCGAATGGCGGTATCGGAAACACCTTTGTTCATATAGACCCAAGTCGCGATAGTCATCTGATCCTTGAAATTAATGCTATCGGAGGGTTCAACAGTCACGACGTGAGGAGGTTCGAATTCCAAGGCACCGCCGAATTTACCTTCTACCCACTTCGCACCCGTAATTGCACCATCGTTCCCATTGCCCGACGTATCCTCAGCGACACCGCCTTTGCCTTCATCAAAAAGCCAGATGCCAACGGCGTCGTCTAATAGTTCGGCAGAAAGGGGGTGTGCTGCTATGCACAAACCACCAACAATGATAAACCAAAATAGCCATCTCATAGTTCTCTCCTCCCTTTAATGTACGAGTTTAGCATGAAACGGGAAATGTGTCAAGGACTTGGCTGTGTGTTTTTGGTTGAGTTATATGGAAACGTATGGTAAATTTATGGAAATAAACATCTATTGACTATATGAATTGAACGATGCTGACTCAAGAAATGGTAGCCGATGTTCCATCAGATCCAGGCGTTTACTTTTTTCGCGGAGTTACAGGCACAATCCTCTATATCGGCAAAGCGAAATGTTTGCGGAAACGGGTGCGCTCCTACCTCCATAAGGTAAAAAAACGTCCAACCAAAATCAAACGGCTTATTCGATGGACGACAGATGTTCGGTATCAGATTTGTCGTTCAGAACAGGAAGCCCTCTTCTTAGAATCGCGGTTAATCCAAAAGTATCAGCCGACCTACAACACCGCTATGAAACATGGGAGGCAGGATTGGTATATTCGGATAGATGTTGGCGAGGCGTTTCCACGCCTTGAACGTGTATCCGAAACACAACCCGATGGTGCAAGATATTTCGGCCCGCTGTCAAGTCGGCGATGGACGGATGAAGCGATTGATGTCCTACAACGGATTTTTCCGGTACGTACGTGTGAAGGAGAGATTGTACCAACGCCAGGGTTCCGTGCCTGTTTTGAGTACGATTTAAAGCGTTGTAATGCACCTTGCGCAGCACTCATTACAAGCGAACTCTATAAAGAAACGATAACGGATATCGTTAATTTGTTGGATGGCGAGTATGAAAAAGTGCAGGAGAGTCTGGTCGCGAAACGCGAGGGAGCGTCAGAAACACTGCAATTTGAGCGAGCTGCGAGGTTTCAAAAGCAGCTCCAGCGGATTCAGAAAGTTTTTACCTTCTTAGATGTACATCGGATGTGAGCCAATGACAACACGAAAAGACACAAAAGAGGTGCTCGGTGGACACGATGGGACGGCGCGTTGCCGCTGCGGTCGGCTCCGCTACCCACGTTATTCCCTATGTCCGAAGTGCTATTATGCAAAACCTCAAACCACTCCAGATCCCAAGAAATTATCACGTGCCGAACTCCTGAAGATGCAGGCTTCAAAACCGATGCCACTGTCAGACCGACAGGAACGGATCCGATTCTTGGAAGAACGGTATGGGGCGCAATTCCGGGGACAGGACATCCGCTTTATGAAGAATTCGCAATTGTATGCACTATCGGAACAGGCAGGCTATCGTCGTCGATAAATCTTCGTATATTTAGCGGGAATTTGAGACTTGTAAAAAAATGTGTTGCGAAAAAAACGCATATCCGTTAGAATATTACAGACAAATAATTATTCAAGGAGGTTAACCCATGCATATCGCGAGATTATCGCTGATTTGTCTTATCGCATTCGTATTCATGGTAGGATGTGGTATGCTCGGAAAGAAAGCAGAGATGTCCGAAACTGCCGCTACTTCCATGGAAGGAGCGACAATGGAATCCGAGGCGAAGGCTGATATGGCAGAATCCATGGAGGAAGCCGCCGTTGAAGAGATAACACTGAATGTCACGGGCATGACATGAGGCGCGTGTACCAGTAAAGTGCAGGATGCACTTAGCAAGGTCACAGGCGTCTCTGAAGTGGTGAGCGTCTCTTCAGACACTAATACGGCTGTGGTGAAGGTTGAGAAAGGCAAAGTTACGACTGACGCTCTTACCACTGCGGTTAGTGGTGCCGGTTTCAGTGCCGAGCTTGCCCAATAGGGTTTAATCAGAGGGGTGGGGTTTCCCACCCTTTCTTTACTATATAACAGGTTGCAAGTTACAACTTTCTTGTAGTTCTAATCGGATGAATTTTAAGTTATTCGAGATAGAGTTGAAGAACCTCGATTAAATAATTGCTCCTAACCAATAAGAGGAACAAATTCATGCGTCACTTAAACGTGAGGGTACTATTTGTCTGCTTTGTGGCACTTCTGTTTGTGGCCGCGTGCGCTGACACGTCGAAGAAACCAGCGGAAACACCAAATCAAACGGCAGAAGAAACGGTAGAAACGCCCAGCCAAACAGCAGAAGTCGCTATTGAAGAAGTGACACTGGCTGTGACCGGCATGACATGAGGTGCTTGTACCAGTAAGGTGCAGGATGCACTCACACAGGTTACCGGTGTCTCTGAAGTTGTCAGCGTTTCTATGGATGAGAATAAGGCTGTGGTGAAAATCGAGAAGGGCAAAGTTGAGAAAGACGCGCTCGTGAAGGCGGTTACAGACGTTGGGTTTAGCGCGCAAGTCGCCAACTAAATCTGAGTCCATAGGGCGAGATTAACTCGCCCCTTGTGTTATCAGAGCAAGCGAATTTATATTGCAATGCGAGGTCCCCGGACCTCGCATTTTCTATTGTCTACAGAAGATATGGATGCTCTAATTTTTCGCCCTACTGTCCCTTGGCATAAAGTGGATTATCAAGCAGGGATTGTACTTCGTAGATGGATCCCTTCCGTTCTGCGTGCGGTTCCGGCATACGCACTGGCGCCGGTACGATACGTGGTTCGTTCGTCGGCTCGCCACGGATAATGAAGTTGTTGAAAGTCTCCCAATCTGGAATGCCCTTCAGGGGCCAGGCGTCTACAGCACAGTACTGGGCAAGCATTAAGCGGCGCGGTTTATCTGAGGTATTTGGGGCAGAGCCGTGCAACGCCCGAACATGATGGATTGTGATCCCACCTGCTTTTAACTCAACAGGAACGGCACCCTCTGGTGTGAAATCAGGATCGGTTACTGCACCCACAAAAGCACCATTCTGGTGGTGATCTAAGGTCGGTCCCTTATGAGAGCCGGGGAGTATCATCAACGCGCCGTTTTCGACTGTCATGTCGTCAATAACAACACCGACTGCGAGCAGATCGTCGTTGGTGTGCGGATAGAATGCCCAGTCTTGATGCCATTCAACCGGGCTTCCAAACTCCGGATATTTCATATTCAATTTGTGTCCATTATACCGAACGCCGGGCCCGATGAGTCGTTCTACAATATCCAAAATCCTCGGATGCCGTAAGGCGTAGTCATAAACGACGTGGTGTAGCCCCGGGTTTTTGATGCGGCGGACACGCGGGTTGGCGGGGGCGTGACCTGGCTCCAAGTCAAAAATATCAGTATGTTCGGTAACTTCTCTCGATTTTTCGACGAATTCATCGGTGACGCGTTGAAGGTCCGCCACCTCTTCTGCTGTTAGCACCGCCTCAACGCCGATATAGCCGTTTTCGTGGTAAAAATCACGTTGTTCTTGCGTGAGCATTGTTCCGTCAACTCCTCTTAGCGAAATGATGCTGCTATTATACGTCAAATCCGTTAAAAATTTCAACCTTTTAACAATTCTTCGTAAATGTGTTCTACCTTTTGAACATGTGTTTCGATACCAAATGCTTCCTCAGCGTGTTTCCTCGCACGCTGCCCCATGGAGATACTTTGTGTCGGATTTTTGACAAGTTCCACAATCTTATTCGCGATTTCTTCGGTAGATGCCGATGACATAATGTATCCTGTCACACCGTGAACAATCATTTCGATAGTACTTCCAATCGGAGTCCCGATGACAGGTTTGCCAGCCGCCATTGCTTCCGCAATGACACTCCCTGCTGAAAGCGTTACAAGCAAATCCAGTTCCTGCATTACCTTAGGCATGTCGGTGCGGTGTCCCGTGAAATGAACGACTTCTTGTAACTGATGTTTGGCTACCAATTGTTGGACTTCCCGCTCATAAGCGCGATGTTCTGGTGTGTCTAATGCTGTGCCAATGATATGAAATTTAACCCTTTTGTCCTGGGCAGTGACCTTAGCGGCTATCTCAACAAACGCTTTTTGACGTTTGAAGGGTTCAATTCTGCCTACGATACCGACGACGTATTTCTCTGAAGTCGCTGTTACAGAGACAGGTTGAAAAGCCGACAAATCGACACAATTCAGTATAACATCAATTTTTCGGATGTCAATTCCTGCTTGAGTCAGCGAAGTGCTGCTCTGCTCCGAAATGGCGATGATGCTGTCCATCTGGTCGAACCTGTATTTCCGCACTTGAGAGGGGGTGAGCAGCGTCCGGACGTGTGAAATGACAGGGATTTCCAATTGCTTCCTAAGGTGCCACAGGTACGGGTTAAACCAGGAATCGGAAGTATGGATTAGCTGCGCTTTGTGCGACTTAGCAAGTGTGGCTAATTTTTTCGCCGCACTGTGCCTAACCATCAACGATTTCATCTTTCGCCACGGAGGGAGTCCAAGAATCACCGTGGGAATATCGGCGCGCCTTAAATGCTCAGCAAAAACACCATCATCAGGACAGACGACAAGCGGTTGATAGTGTTCTCGATCAATATTTGCGACGAGATATGCGAGCTGTTGTTCACCCCCGCCAATGCTCGAACCGCAATGGCTGAGGTAGAGTATCGGAATCATCTGTTTTTCTCAGTAGAAGCGATTTTCCCACAAACTACACTGGAAAATTGAGTTGCTGATCCCGGAAAACTTGGCTAACCGATCGGTGCTGGTGGACTCTCAGGATCGCTTCAGAGAGTAGCGGGGCGATAGAAAGTACTTTAACTTTCCCATCCAGTTCTTTTTCAGCAGGGACAGGAATCGTATTGGTGGTGACCACCTCGCGAATTGCTGGATGGCTGAGCCGTTCCAGTGCCGGACCGACTAATATAGGATGTGCGATACTCACATAAGCGGGTTCGGCACCCGCCTCTGCCAACGCTATGGCTTGTTGGCGGATAGTTCCACCTGTTTGTATCTCATCGTCGGTGATAATTGGGGTTTTGCCTTTGACATCCCCGACAAGCTCAACGAATTTAACGCTCTGTCCTTCAACACCGGTTCGTCGTTTGTGCATGATGGCTAATGGGAGTCTGAGAATATCGGCATATTTTTCCGCTAATTTGGCGCGGCCGGCATCGGGAGCAACGATTACGCCATTTTCGACCTGCTTTTCGCGAAAGTGATTTGTCAAGGTAGTTAGAGCAGTCAAGTGATCCATAGGAATATCGAAAAAGCCCTGTATCTGTGGCACGTGTAGATCAATAGCCATGACCCGACTTGCGCCAGCCGTGGTCAAGAGATTGGCTACGAGTTTCGCGCTAATCGGTTCGCGCCCTGTTGTTTTATGATCTTGGCGGGAATACCCAAAATACGGAATAATGGCAGTAATCTGACGGGCTGACGCACGTTTCATTGCGTCAATCGTGATCAGCAATTCCATCAGGTTTTCGTTGGCGGGTTGACTTGTTGGCTGGACTATGTAGATATCAGTACCGCGGATACTTTCCTCAATCTGGACGCGAGTCTCAAGATTGGGAAATGGACCGATTGTAATTTTACCGAGTTCGACGCCTAAAATCGCAGCAATTTCCTTCGCTAACGCCGGATTCGCGCTTCCGGCGAATAGCCTGAAATCCCTGCGCACTTGCTGGGCAATCGGTGTGGACATGCCAAAATCTCCTTATGTGTTAATTTTGTTCATCACATATTGTTCAACTGGAGCGGAAAACTGTAAATCCTATCCATTCTGTCAGACTGTATGTGTTCTATATAAGGCTCCCCAGAAGGATCACCCACAAGATCATAAGAACAAATGGAACAACGAGGCCAATTAAGGACAGGCGTAATTGAATGCTTCGGCTTTTTGCTTTGTAGCTATCCGTATACAAGGCCGTATATTCAGGTGATTTCTCAAGCAGCCGTGAAGCGGGCGGCGTTGGTTCATAGATAGAAGCGATAAGAACCCCTATTATATTACCAAAGAGACCAATGAAAAACCAGCTAACCTTTTTGGCATCGGATTCCGCATCTTGTTCAGCCCTTAACTGGGCATCTGCTGAAATAGGTTGCAATTGTTCGTCATTCATGTTAGAGCTTCCTCTTTACAATTTGTGAGTGCTATTATGGAACTAACGATTTACCAGTCATCTCAGAAGGTTGTTCTAAACCGAGCAGACGGAGTACGGTCGGCGCAATATCGGCAAGTCGTCCACCCGTACGGAGTTGTTGATCTTTGCAATTGTTATCGACAACAATAAGATCCACGTCGTAAGTCGTATGGGCAGTGTGGATCCCCCCGGTTTCGGGATCAATCATCTGCTCACAGTTACCGTGGTCAGCGGTAACAATGAGTGCTCCGTCCTTTCTAAGCACAGCGTCAACGATTTTTCCGACACCGCTATCAACCGCTTCAACTGCCTTAATAGCCGCTGAAAGCGAACCGGTATGTCCCACCATGTCGGGGTTGGCGTAGTTGAGAACCATCAAGTCGTATTTGTCCGAGCCGATCCGACGTAGCATCTCTGCGGTCACACCGGGTGCGGACATTTCCGGTTTCTGGTCATAGGTTGTCACGTCGCGCGGGGAGGCGATAATTTGCCGATCTTCGCCTACGTATGGTTCGTCTCGGTAGTCGTTAAAAAAGAAGGTAACATGTGGAAATTTTTCAGTCTCTGCGCATCGGAATTGTGTTAAGCCTGACTGGCTGACATAAGCACCGAGCGTATTCTGCATTTTGGGCGGTTTTTTGACAGCCGCTTCAACGGGCATTCCTTGCTCGTACTCGGTCATGGTAACAAATTTAACGTCAGGTTTGCAATTCCGTTTAAAACCCATTTGTCGAACGACCCCATCTTTTCCTTCTGCCTGAAACGGAAATTCATTAAGACAAAAAGCCTTGGTGAGTTCTCGAGGACGATCGCCCCGGAAGTTATAGAAAACAACAGCATCTCCATCGGTGATCCGGGGTAACGGTTTGCCATCGCTTCCAACAACCACAGCCGGACGTACAAATTCATCACCCTTGCGGTTGTTATCATCGGGATTTTCATAATAGTCGCGATAAGCATCTGCAGCAACGGTAACGTAATTGTCGATTCCTTCCGTTAAAAGACGATACGCCACTTCAACACGTTCCCACCGGTCATCCCGATCCATCGCATAGTAACGACCGATAACAGATGCTATCTGTCCGATGCCGATTTCTTTCAACTTCGCTTCAATCTGCTCGCAGAATTGGATACCGAGGTCGGGCTGGCAGTCACGCCCATCGCTAAAATTGTGAATCAAAACCTGATTAGATTTGAGTCCGTTCGCTTTGGCGAGTGCAAGAAGTCCATAGAGGTGTTCAAGTGAACTGTGCACGCCAGCATCGCTCGCCAATCCCATGAGGTGCAGATGTGTTCTGTTCGTTTTAACATGGGCAATCGCATTTAAAAGTACTTCGTTCTGAGTAAACTCACCCGAGCGAATCATGGTACTAATGCGGAGGAGTTCTTGATTCACGATGCGTCCTGCACCGATGTTCTGATGTCCGACTTCGCTGTTGCCGATGACACCGGGCGGTAAACCGACATCTTCGCCGGAGGTATGGATTTGGACATGTGGATAGTTCTGCCGAAGCCAGTCATCTACGGGTGTTTTTGCAAGATGAATGGCGTTTGCGTCCTGAAATTCAGGATACGGATTATTGCCCCAACCGTCTCGAATGATAAGTACGACGGGGCGTTTCTGTTGGCTGGTCATACAAGTTCCTTCTAAAGATCTTTTATTTTTCCCCACGTTGTGGTGAGTTTGCCACGTGCTTCTACATCTTGTGGTGTCTCCATGATTTTTTGGATGTCGGCTTCGCTCAGCGTTTTTTCATAAAGCCGTACTTCATCAATTTTACCGGGGAAATGGTCGGTAGCGTTGCCGAGATCATCACCACCAATCCAAAGTTCTAAAGGGGAAGGAGCGATTGGCACATTGTTGGCAGCGTCGCCTTCGAGTTTACCGTTTATGTAAACCTTCATCGTCTTTCCGTCGAACGTTCCTGCGAAGTGATACCATTCGCCAACTTTCCAATCGGTCGTTGTGGATTCAGCAAAAGTATTGTTCGGTTTGACCAGAAAGTCGATGCTGTCTTTGTTGCCGAAGTCGAAGATGACGAAGATAGAGTTATTTTTACTCATCAAGCGGTGACCGGTGAGTGCATCATTTGGACTGAACCACGCCATAAGGGTAATGTTTTCCTCAATGGCGAAGGCAGGATCGTCTGCAACAATGACATGGTCGTCTTCGCCGTCAAATTCGAGTGCGGTGCCGAACTTTCCCTCAACCCATTCGGGATCGTCGTTAAACTCTCCATCGTGTCCGTTGCCTGTGACATCCATTGCCTCTTTACCCTTGCCTTCGTCAAAGGGCCAGTAAGCGACGAGTCCTTCTTCTGCGATGTTGGCGATGCTGAGGTTAGCGATAATAAGAAGTGAGCATAGCGACAAAACAAAGATAACTTTGGACATTGCAATTTCTCCTATGGAAGCGCAAATTCTTGGATTTATATCTTGAGGATTTGCAATTATTATAACATATTTGTGAAGATAAAGTGTAGAAAAATGTTGTCTGAATTAGATTGGATAGGATTTTAGGATGAGCAGGATAAGAAGGTGTGTTAATTGTCTGAATGCCCTTCGCATTTGGACGAGTACGCCGCAAATCTGGGATTGGCACGGATGATGCGGATTTCGCGGATAAGAGAAAAAGTTCTCTCTTAAAATTCGCAAGTCTCATCACCAACAATAAAATAGAAACTTAACTTTCAATGAGCAATATTCCGTTCTCTGTGATTTGCCAAGCAGCGTCAGAGCTGTAATTGGGTTCAACATACCCTCGAACTTCAAGAATCTCTAGAACGCCACGAATCAAATGATTCTGACCGCTACGCCCCCGAGGTAAGTTCAGACTTTCTCGAATCTCTCCGAGTTTTGCGAATTGTCGCGACTCATCCGAGTACTGTTCATATAAAACAAGCAGCACAGCCTCCTTGAGCATCTCTAAACCGGACGCTGCAATTAATCTTTGTGTGTGGTTATTCACTGTTTCCTCCTTTTAATTTACCAAAAGCCCAGTTCTGGTAAGTTCGCTCTAAACTCCTTTACCCAAGACAAGGATCAAATCAATTAAGGTTTACAAGGTTAGATCATGAGTTCCATCGTCCACCTATGGGGATGAAAATTATGGATTAAATCAGTAAAACTGTTAACGCCGATACTCTTCATAAACAGATCTTAAGAAGTCAACTCCCGTCTCTCCGAACCGATTGCAAATTTTATCGGCAATATCCTTATGCCCTTTTTCGTATAGAATACGGACGGTTTCTTTAATATCATCCGCTTCCACTTGTAAATCCCACATGATACGCTCTGGAATTGCCAGATAAATTTCTCCAACAATTAGTGGCTTTTTCGGTGCATGCTTCCGTAAGGCTTTAATGAAGCGTGACAAAGTCAAACCGTACCCTGGAACTTTGCCAATGTCTCTTATAGATGCTTTTACCCAAGTGAGTACTTCTGCATCTATTTTATCAATCAAGCCGATCCATCCTAATAGTAAAACTAAAACATCCTGATATACCGCCTCATTACGTCGTTGGGAAAGGACCTCAAACAAAGCACGCCACGCGGGCATAACCTTTACCTTTACTTTGTCAGATGGGTTATCAGCGCGCCGAGAGAAAAAGTAGACCATACCCGCAAGAAGATTTGGATTGCCACTATGTATCAACTGATAGATAAGACTGGTTTTGTCATCTAAGGTTTCGCTCTCCTCTATCCACCCTGTGCAGATATGGTTAACAAGTCCATCCGACACCTCTGCATCAGCAAGGCGGACACTTAATGCCTTCTGATAGTGTCCGTGTGCTTTGAGCAGAGCATGAAACTCTTCTCGGACACCCGGGTGCAACAGATACCCAGAAAAAGCGGCTTGCCAATGGTCTTCATCACGCTGTGGGAAAATATGATTTATGTTGAGGTGAACCCACTCTTTATCAAGATACCATAGATAGGATAAATGAAACCCAAGCGTATAAGAGAATTCAAGTGAGGGTTCAACACTTCGATCCAATCTTTTGGTGAAATCCCCTCTGATGGCGTAGGGCCATCGGCAATCTGTGTACTCAGACTCGCTGATACGGGCGAACCGCAAGGCATAGTCTACCATCGCCGAAAACACTCTACCTCTGTCTGAATTCAGAACATCAGTAGGAAGATTATCAAGGGTTGAAACACTCTGTTGTGCCTTATCTACAAGAATCAGGAGAATCTCTTCAGCAAGAGGCAAGAGTCGTGTGTCAAACGCGTGTATATCATCCTTTGTGCCTTCCGATATCAAATCCGCTGTGGTAGAAAGAACCCAATTCCTGTAATTAAAACCATCCTCGTATTGCTCAGCCCAGAAGTGCTCTGATGGGAGAATGTTACGTATAAATTCAAGCAAAGCTGCCCAATCAAATTCCTTCTTATCGCGCCACGCATTCAGGAAACCCCGCAGTAGGGAAGATTGGTATAGATTCCGAATGCTTTGGAAAGGCATTAGATTATCTGTAAAGCGTTGAGGTTCTGCTTCTACATATTCTGCAAGTGTATCTGCGAGGCCGCGTCCTGCCAGAATAGGCATACCTATAATTGTTGTCTCTTGGTAATTGTTTAAATAATCAGCAATTTCAGCGTTTGACATCTTAGAGAGCTCTCTGATCGTCAATGGTCTCACCGGAGCGACTGTTCCTGACTTAGGCATAATCCCAAAATTTTCAGTGTTTTCTTTGCAAATACGATCATATTTTTCGTAAGCATCAATAATATTTTCATTGCCGGTTTTCAAAAGTTTAGAAAGCCATTTTCGTCTGCTATAGGCTACTGATTTTGCGTGCCTTTCATCGTTCTCGATGGATTTTAGTATTGGGTTGATTCTATCCATTGTAATATCTGCTCCATTTCGGATTCACTAAATGTATGGCTATTGGTTTGAATCAGGTGGGATATTACGGGTTCCAATCCAACTTCATCAAGAGGATTGCCTTTCCACTTCCAAAACAGATGTTTCAAATTGCTGTAATGGTCGGTGATCGCCCTAACTGCAATCCGTCTAATGATAATGTGAGGTTCTTGTAGCAAACCTTGAATTATTTCCGTAATACTCACAGGTTTAGCAGATTGAAAGATACTGCTGGTAAAACTTACGATAAGTTCTGTGTAATCTGCACGCGAAAGGTGCGAAAGATCCTTCTCAATTGGGTGTATAAAGTGAAATACAGCGGAATCCTCGGCAGCGAGTGTTCGGATCTGTGTAAGTGCAATCTGGACTGCCTCAACACCACATAAATTCGCGATGGCGTGTCCATATTTTTTCAGTGCATCCTCAAGCCAATAGTCGTCCATTACTGATCGAATTTCTCGATCAACGAGTCTTGCCTCAAGGATTGTTGAAAGCAACATGTGGGTTAATTCCCGGGCACCACTATCAAGGAGTTTAGGCAGAATTGTTTGACCTATTTCCTGATCCATCAGTCCATATTTCTGGATGGATTTCAATGCGGCTGCCATAAAAATGATATGCTGAGGTTCTATCCGGTCTATAGGAAGTGTGCCGATAATTTTGACAATATCTAAATCTGTCCGGCCATTATCGATCCGCTCTCTGCTTTCGTCTGTAATGGCATTGATAATATTCACAAGGATATCGACAGGACGCTCTGGATGAGTAGAAATCTTCGCCGCATACTCTAGGGCATGCCAACGGGAGCTATAGTAGTATCCGGGCTGATCCGGAGAGTCTTGAGGCATAGGATTCCAATCAGGATCAAACCATCCATCTTTGTTTAAGGGTTCCAACCACGCCGGAAATTCAAGTTTCCTAAAAAAATACGCACGTCTTACTTCCACCCCTAATAGGTTCTGCAAAGTTCCTCTTATTTCGTTTGTTGGTTCCTCATATTCAAGAATTCGATCTAACCTATTAAGGAGATTAAGAGAACTTCCGACTAAAACTTCTAATATACTCTCGAATTCGTGCCAAAAATTTTCGACTTCTTCTCTGGCGCGGGGGGACTTCCATACCCCATGGCGATGGACAAACCTAGGAAATTGGGGAGAAACGTTTATCCATCTGGTAGCAAAATTTACTCGGACATCGTCAGAAAGAAACGTGCCCACATCCTCAATACCGAGTGCTGCAAGAATCGAAGCGGTGTGACCTCTACGCTCTTTCAGTTCGCTAGGATCTCCAAACTTAGCCAAAACCTCCGTAGTGAGTTGCTTCTGTATGTTCTTTTTAGCTTCGTCACTGGATAGAATATCGCGCAATCCACCATCAATTTCCCGGGCAACATGTGCTAAAAGGTACGCCGCGGTTTGCAGATTATCATCTTGTAGAATTTTGAGTCCATCGAGGTAGAAAGCCGCTATTTCTTCTCCAATATCTTTCAATCCTTGGTAAATTGCACGTTGGCAAGCATCCAATTCCAGTGTACGGCTCGTAATCTCGTGTAGAGGCTGCGATAGGTTTTGTTCATCGTCAAACCTGTCCTTCACTTTCTCTTTTGCCTCCTCTACTTCAAAAATTTAATAATCACATACTGACATATTCCAAGACGAATGTCAAGCCATTTTACGAGACACATGCCGCCCCGCTGGGGCTAAAGAGGGGAGTTTACATGCTGCTATAGACATTTCGCCCTTACAGGGCTAAGGCTGCAGGAGTATAAGGGTAATTCATTGCGCGGGGACGGGCGATGAATCGCCCTACTACGAACTTGGATCATCTTGATTCAGACAATCGGCCAGCACGCTCGATTGACCAATGCCGATCGGTACTTTGAATAACAACGGCACCTGGCATGTTCATCTGCGTTAGCATCTCGTTGACTTCGGCAATGGTGAACGCGGCGAGGAAGGAATCGTAGTACAACTTCTGTTGATAAGGGGTATCATCCGTGGCATACAGATCCACAAAGGCTTGCGCATCTGCAGGCGTTTCAGGACGGATGAGGTCGCGGATGAGAATAGTTCCTTTGGGACGGGCAACTCTGCCCATCTCTTTGAGTGCCTTCATCGCATCGTGGATGTGATGCACAATGCTGTTGGAGATGAGTCCGTCAAAGGTGTTGTCGGGATAAGGAAGGGTTTTAGCATCAACCAGTTCAAGAGTTATCTGATCGGTGAGACCGGCATCTGCGACGCGGCGTTTTGCTATTTTTAGCATCTCCTCGGACAGATCGATGGCGGTAATATGGATATCGGGACAGCGTTGCGCCAGTAGGATGGGAATTTGTGCAGGACCGGTGCCGACATCAAGAAAATGTCCGGTGTTCGCACCCAGTGCGACAACACGATCGACAAAGGCGCGGTCAACCTCGCCGTGCTCCATCGCATCGTAGTCTTCGGCGGCTTCCGCTGTATCCATGACCTCTGGTTCCGTAATTCTCTTCATTCTGTCGTGCCTTTCCGGTGATGTTTTTTGAATCTTGTAGATCCTCTAATCCTGATAATCCTGATTCAGACAAGAGTTTGGCAACAGTGCGCGCATTCTGACGAATCTGATCCGGTTGAAATTGCGTGTACATACCGACCGCCATCGCGTCTATAGGTTTGATGTTTTCAAGTGCGAGCCGAAAGGCTTCGCGCGGCTCATTTCTACCAGCAGCTAACACCTTTATAGCAATTATTGGTTTCGGTATTGCTTGTATCGCTGCAAACGCTGCATACCGATCATGTGGCAGATACAACTCTCTATGTATTGTATGATTGTACAACGCACAGACATAAAAGTCAACATCATATCCTTCAGTGTAGCAGTACTTGAGAATCTGAGGATCATGTGTGCCGAGTCCGACAGCACAACCGAGATCGCGGATGTATTTGAGGCTTTCGCGTAATGAACCGAGTCGTCCTTCGGCATACAATTTATCGGTTGTACCGCCGTGGTGGTAGATCGCAATCGGTTTATAGCGGGCGACAATCTGTAGGTATTCGTTGAGGTCTGCGTATTCTGTGTCTTTGGGGGTCTGGGCTATCCACTGAATAGTACCGCCTGCGTTCCAGTATTCATTGAGGACGCGCATAATGTGTTTATCGGCGCGAGCGAGAACAGTATTAATGCCATTCCGCTCTGCTTGCCGGAGATCCATCATAATTTGGATCGTCGTATAGTAATCCTCCATGGCTTTCGATGCATCTGCCGAGCGATGTGAGATGCCACTATACGGATTGCCGCCGATAATGAGCCGCGTGACACGATGTGATGCGATTGGGATTGTGGGTATTTTCATCATGTTATTTTTTTAGTCCTATCTTTTTACTGGAACCCAGGCCTGTTTAGTTCTTGAACAATTTCGATCATTATGCAAGGTCTCTTCTTGTAGAAGGGACTTGTCACTGATACACCCGAATTTCCCTGATTACAACATCATCAAAAGACACTTTAGTTTTATGAGTCAATGGTTCTCGTATGGTGCGTGCTGAATCACGATTGACATAGATAACAACTCTGAGTGCCCGCACGGGTCTGTCAATGTTGATGCGTATCACCGCACCGTTCTCGGATCTCGCAATTTTGTGGCTTCTCACTGGCTCAAAGTGATCTGATTTTTTATCCGCTATCTCTACAGTCGATGTGTCTACTGAGAGACGATAAATGTTTGAAACTGGATGCACCTCAATGTAAGCGACAGGTGTAAGCGCGTCAAGTTGAATCAAGACATCAGTCTTATGTTTACCTTCCACCCAGTCGCCATATCGAAGACTGTGCCTATAAGCAGGGTTACCCTTTTCAACATAGCCTTTTACCTTCAAGCTACCGGTTGTGGCAAGATTGCCATCAACAAGCGATGGATACGCCTCGCAGGATAGGTGTGTAGCCGCTATTCGTTTTGGAAGGGGCTGATACAAGGATGCGCAACCTACCATGGATAGCCATACTCCGATTGCCACGCATACGCGCAAAGAATAGATTCTACTTGACATTAGTTTTCGCCTCCGTTTCATGGGTGAATAGCCCTAAATACCCTTATTTCCACTTAAATTCACTTGCGGAGTCATGGTTCTTTTTTATATCAGTTTTGTAAATTGTCCCGTTTGGACGTACATAAAATGTAAGTTGGTAGGTATAGCCGGTTGATATGTATGTTCCACTCACTGCCCGCATGCCACCAGGGCGACGTCGAGGATGAATCTGATGGTCTTGTCGGAGTTGGAATCCCCGCGCCCTGCTTTCTTGCTTGGCTAAAAAACCGTGTATAGGTATTTCCCAGATATAAGTTTGCCAACCTGTGCCGTCATCGCTAACTTCGTTGGGAACTCCCCATTTCTCGACTGCCTTGGAAATGTGTGTATCCTTCCATACGGCGATGGTTTGCTGCATTTTCTCGTCTTGTGTTGGTTCTGATTTGTGCATTAAATGTGCGGGTGCCGTACACCCAGCAAACAGAATGCTTGCTACAAACATAAGTGGTGTGAGTCTGAGCATTTTCAAACCTCCTAATGTGAGGCAAAGACGGGCTGGTATATCAGAAATTAAAATACGCTACACTGGGGATTAATAAGCAATTTGCGTGCCAAATTAAAACATAGCGCAGAATGTAGAGATATTGCGGATTTAGAGGGTTCAACGCCGGTATTGGCTGCACAAAATAGGGCAAGCGGGAAGATGACTGCACGGATTTGGGCAGATACGGATGGGAAAAAAGGTTATGGGACAGCACGGGTGCTGTCCCATGAAAGTATGCCATTAAGGCACAATTTGTCTCTGCTTTACATTAAATTATCGGATAGCGATCGGATTGCCGGGAGAACCCGTCGCCCCCTTGAGGCGAAGTGGTGCAAAACAGAAGGCGAATTCGTAAACCTTCGCCGCCGCTAATTCCTCGGTAATAATGTTCTCAAGGTTATAAATGCCGTGCTTGACGATAAATAGTTGATGCACTGGAAACGCTAATGATTCATCGGGATTCGGGACAACTTCAATCCCCCAGTTATCGCTGCATAGCATCACAATCTTCTGATCGACGAGATATTGTCCCGCCTCCATTCCGATGCCGGGTTCCGTGGTGCCATAGCGATCGTTGTCGGTCATCCAGAATTTACCCCAACCCGTGTGAATGATAACGACATCACCAGGAGTGATTTGGACCTCCTGCTTTTTCAAGGCGCCCTCCAAATCGGCGCGGGTAATTTCATAACTGTCGTCGAGATGTTCAACGCCTTTATAGCCAGCAACATCAATCAGCACACCACGCGTCACGATAGGTCCCACGTTCTCGACGCCGAGTTCCGTAAGCCCTTCGGCTTTGGCAAAATCGCGCTGGTGCAATCCGTTGTAATAGAGATCACCGATACCGATGTGACCGAGTCCGTCAAATTGCGTGCCGATCTGACCGATCTCGCCGCTGAAGATTTCCTCAAACCACGTCGTTTTGTTCTCACCGAGGGGACCTGACATCGCTGGAATCCGCAGGCTATAATGCCGCGTTCCGAAGACAGGGATACCGCTCTCATAGACTCTGCCGAGTTGATAGACTTCACCTGTTTTAATTAAACTCACCGCTTCCAATACTTTCTCTGGCGTTAGGCGATTTACAGCGCCGCGCCGATCGTCGGCACCCCATTCGGAAGGAAACCACGATTCTTGTGTGAGGGTAACGGTTGTTGTGAGAGTGAGCACGCCAAAAACAAACGAAAATAAAATAAAAGGTTTGTGTTTTTTCGGTTTTTTGTACATAATTACCTCCTGAAATAGTGGTTAGCGGTTAGTAGTTAGCAAATAGCGATTAGAGGGCGAGATGATCTCAAATCAGAATCAAAATCAGAATCAAATCAACGGTATGAATGCCTTAATGGCATTCACCGGGTATAAAGCCTATAAAGGCTTTAAATCAACGGTATGAAGTCCGTATGGACTTCACCGGGGTATGAAGTCCGTGTGGGCTTCCCCAGGTATTCATGCCGTGTGGCATGAAAAATCAAAATCAACGGTATGAATGCTATAGAGCATTCAGAATCAACGGTATCTATGCCTTAAGGCATAGACCGGGGTATGAAGTCCATATAGACTTCCCCGGGGTATGAATGCCGTATGGCATTCCTCGCCTACGTATACCTGACTGCTAAAAGCGAGCGAAGCGAGCATGCTAATTGCTAAAAGTGAAGAAGTGAACGACCTAATTGCTGACAGCCATTAACAAACAGACACAGATCCTGTACCTACAGATACGAAAGGAACCTATGACCTTTACTTCAATCGCCTTGATTCTGCTGTCGGCACTTTGCCACGCCTTATGGAATTTCTGCAGCAAATCCAGCAGAGATACACGAATCCTCTTTTTTTGGTGTGGACTTTACACCCTAACAATAGCGTTCATTGCCTTTGGCATCAAGAAGCCAATAGTTCCGAAACCCGTATGGATCTATATTGTTAGTTCCGCCTTAGTCCACCTGTTATATAAGCTGTCTTTGACGCACGCTTATACCGTTGGCGAGATTTCATTCGTCTATCCAATTGCACGTGCTGCCCCAGCTTTCTTGCCGTTGTTTGCCTTTATTTTTTTAAAGGAACGAATTTCCGTACAAGGTTTGATAGGTATCTTATGTGTAATGGTCTCCATACTACTCTATCAACAACGTGAGGCGCGCATCCAGTTCAAAGCGTTCTTTCGCTTCCTTCGCGATCCTGATGCTCTCTGGGCTTATGCCACTCTTGCCAGTGTCATTGGATATTCACTGATAGACAAACAGGGGATGTCCGAATTTCATCGCCATTCGACAGAGGCACCTATGTGGCGAGCTGTGACCTATTATTTGCTGGAGGGCGGTATCTCGCAAGTCTTTTACGGTTTTTCCTGTCTTGTCCGGTTTCCACGCCAGCAGATTGCCCAGATTGGACGAGCAGAATGGAAACGGGCCCTCGCTGTTGTTGGACTCTCGTTGACATCCTATTCGCTCATCCTCTACGTTTTGATGACAGAGAAGGTCAGCTACGTAACTGCGGTTCGGCAGTGTTCTGTCATTTTCGTTGTTTTGCTCGGTGGTTACGCCTTGAAAGAGACCTATACAAAACGCCGATTTATCGCCGCTGTTGTGATGGTATTCGGCATCTTTTTGATTGCATATCAATAGCCCGCTAGCAGACGCTCTGTTTCTGTGTAACCGCTATAGGCTTCTTAGCCAAAGGACACGCCCAGTTTGACGCTCCGTTCGGGATGATTGTCCATCTCTATATAGGCTTCGACTGAATCTTCAAAGGGTACCACCGGGTCAACGACGTCTTCACACTCGAACCGTCCTTCAGCAAGCCATTTCCAGCAGGTATCAATGATACGTCTGAAATTCCAACGTGGATGATCGCGGTTCGGATCGCTGTTAGCGCGCGCAAAGATTATGTTCGGAATGTTGACATGCGCTACAGCCCCGAGGTCAAGTCCACCTGTACATGCCTTCGCGCGTCCAGCATAGACGATCGTCCCCTCAAAAGTGACGCTGCGAAGGGCATCATCGAGGGCTTCGTAGATTGCACTGGTTTCTACAGCCACATCAACGCCAAGCCCACCCGTCGCTTCTTTAAGCACTTCGCCAGTATTGCAAGCAGTTGGGTCAATGACAAGTTCCGCCCCAGTCTTTTCAGCGACTTTCCGCCGTCTTTCAATCGGGTCTACGGCAGCGACAAAGTCAGCCCCAGCGATCCGTGCCATCTGCACCGTCATCAATCCGATCGCACCAAGTCCAAAAACGGCAACGCGCTCACCAACGCGTACTTTTCCATCACGAATAGCGGACATAGCGAAGTGTGCTGGATCGTAACAGACGGCTTCCTTCCATGTCATCTGGTCGTGCAATTTGAGAAGCCGGTTTGCAGCCCACGTGTGCGTCTCCTTGAGGTGCCCGTGACTGGTGACACGATCCCCAATCTCAAAACCTTCAACGTCGTCTCCGATTTCAGTAATTCTTCCAACGCACATATTTCCAAGTCCCAGTGGAAAACTTGGGTTGTTGTATCCGTAGTACGCTGTCAGTTCGGTGCCGCGTTTAGGCGCGCCGAATTCGACTTGAACCCGGACGCTGTCTGCTGGAACAGGTCCGTCTTCATATTCTCTCAAAACCGGTTGCCGAGGGGCAACAGCTACTAATTCCCTTGGCATGTTTGTCTCCTTAAGGTAGTAGGCACACTCTATGTGCCGTGAACCATCTAATGTGGAATTCCTAATTGATGCATCCGACGGTGAATTGCTTCTCGTGCCTCTTGGAACGGACGAGATAGAAATTCTAAATGATCATCCTCACCATGGTGGTGCGTCACAGTCCCATGTTCATGATGACGCGCTGTCTGCTGGATGTAGGACAGCCCACCTTCGATCAGGGTCAACATGTAGTTCGCCGTTTCCGGGTCAAACATCCACCATTCACCACCAACAGCAATGTAGATAGGTGAGGTATGGGCAATGATGCCGCGTCCCCATCCGTCGTGATGCGGGACAGCTTGTGCATAATTAGGTCCCCCGCAGCGCGCCGCAATCCACGAATGCTTGTCCACCTTCAGGTTGGCTTTCAGGTGTAAATGTGCCTTGCCCTCTTTATCCTCAGTGGAGGCGACGACCTGCCCTGCCTGAATAATTTGCAATGTATGGATCGGAAAAATAGAATCTGCAGAGGCTTCAACCTCAACTGTGCCGCCGTTACCCGGCAGGTTAATCGTGCTACCGATCGGCTGTCCGTCAACCGTGAGACGGATCATGGGACCGCCACTCAAGAATGTGTTTCCAGCGCTCATGTATTTGCACCAGTTATCGTAGTTGAATTCCTCGTTGTCGGGAATGTGGACATAAGTACGATAAACACCTACCGGCACATCGCTACTCATTTTATCTGTCCCACCGACGAGCGGTAACTTATAGCCGCAATTAAGATAGCGGTAGTACTCGAGATGTCCATACATAGCGTTGGTGAGATACTCAACAGCATCTACACGTCCGGTGGCAATGAGCGTCGCCGGTTCACAATTCGGATTCGGAATGTGCGGCAGGACGACTGTGCCGCCTTGTGCATGACAGGCATCAGCCCAATGCGAAAGCGTGACCTCCATATTTCCACCGAGTTCGGCTTCCCCAGGTCCATCAGAACACCACGGTGCAACCTGCTCCTTTAGACCGAGGAGTGTAAGATGACCGAGGAGATGTTGGCGGTTCTCTTGTGTAGCATAGACAATGCTCCGTCCGTCAGCGGATACCGTGGGTCTTCCGATGAACTCTTCTGTATTCGTAAAGAGGTGTCCCCACTGCGAAAGAAGAAGGTTTACAACGCCGAGGTCTTCACCTTGTGCTTCAGTATGCGCGCCCTGCGTAGACAGGAAATGTACGTGCGTATCACCGCTGAAATAGCGTTCAGCGTTCATATCGCACCACCGTTTTATCCGCAACGTAAGATCACGTTGCCCCGGTTTTATGTTAACGGTGGTTCGCAGCGGTGTATATTCAAAACCGCGAGCGACATCAACAATAACGTCCCCGCGAGGGAGCCATCCCTGACACGTGCCGTCAATATAAGCATAACTAATCTGTCCGAGTCGCACATCGCCACCCACATCTATGTGCCATGTGCCGTTGTTTGAGTTAACATGAGCGTGGTGTCCGTGTGGCGCGTATGGCACGCCGTGTGGAGAACGGAAATGGATGCGACACGGCACGGGGCTGTTCGTATCCTCATCAATTACGGTGGTGTGCACCCAGTTTCTGCCAGAGTCAATGACCTCTACCTTGACGCGTTCGTTAGGTTGGACAGCTCCTTTTTCTTCGACTTCACCCCAATTAACACTGCCGAGAGTCTCACCCTGATTCTTGACTTCAACAGTGGCAGAAGGCGTAGCAGACACTTCAACATACGCAGGACTGCTCTTGTTGTTTTGGGATTCACCCCAACCTTTGAAGTCGTCGTTAATAAAAGCATCCGGCGCGTTTTCCGGCAGCGGGTGTGGATAGGTCGCAACGCCGCGATCAACATTGACTTCCATATCAAAGGCTTTGTCAGCATCATCAGATTGCGGAAGCGTAATTTTGACTTCGCGGCGCGGACGACGCGGTATCGGATTTTCGTCGAGATAACCGAGCGTAATTGCCGCAACGATAAACCGTCGCTCTTGTGGTTGAATCTCAATTGACGCGATTTCGGCACCGTCTCTCAGGTTTTTCCATGCCCACAAGTAGTAGTCGCGCGGTGTTCCTTGGCTCACCTCCGTTTGTCGGTTACCCGCTGAACCCCACGCTCCTTCATAACGTGGTGCTAAACTCTCCTGTCGGTCGGGTATAGCGAGGAATGTCTGTTGCCCCCATCCCTGCGGTACGCCGCCGATCTCAAAGCGTTCGCGAATTGGCACGCTTTCTGTTTCACCATCGGTGTAATGGAAAACGTAATTGGCAATGAGTTTGGCAATCGGTTCGCCTTCAGGAATACGGGACTCAAGCAGGCGATGTACAAAGATAACACGCTTCGGATTTGCATTGATGGGAACTTGAATGGGATCGGTATTGATACCTTCGCCGAAGCCCAAGAAACAGGTTGCGCCTTCAGCGATCTCGAAACGGAGTCCGTGGAACGTCTGGGCACCAACGTTCGGTGTCGCATCCGCACCGATAATCTCTGTACCGACATTACACAAGGCAGCAAGTGAGATAGGTTGGTAGTCTTTCATGTTTTCTAATTTCCTTTTAAAGCCCCAGCGGGGCGACATATCTATAGAGGAAAATCAATGGACTGTCCCTGTTCAGAGGACATATAGAACGCTTGCATCAATTCTGTGAGGTTACGTCCATCTTGAATAGTAATCGTCATGGGTTCGTCGCGAAGGATAGCGTTAATCCACTGTTGTATCGGTTCAGGTGGTGCTGCTGGAGCATTGGCGATGTATTTTGCTTTTTCTTCATCAGAAAGTTTGCGGGTTTCAAAGTGCATCTCACCGTGTCCGGCAGCGAATGAGCCTTCTGTACCAAAAATCTCAAGCATGTTGGGACCAGAACGGTGGGTCCACGCAACATCAATTACACCGAGTGCCTTGTTGGCGAATTCAACAACTGAAACGCTATTATCATCAATCGGAAAATTGCCTGTGAAATTATTAATCTTAGCAATGGCACTTTTAGGTTCACCCATCAACCATCGAATAACGTCAACACGGTGACAACCCAAGTCAAACAGGGCACCGCCACCCGCGCGTTCAGCATCAGCGAACCAGGCACTTGTGCCACTGAACCAACTATCAAGGGCAGCAGAATGGGCAATTCGGCCCCGACCAAAAGTTATGTCCCCAAGAAGTCCATCGTCGATCGCTTTTTTCGCAAACAGAATTTCAGAATTAGCGCGAGAAGGCAGCGAGATCATAAACTTCACACCCGCTTTCTCAACGGCTTCAATAATTGGATCGCACTCCGCAACTGTGATAGCGAGTGCCTTTTCGGTAAAGATATGTTTCCCGGCTTCAGCGGCGGCGATCATGACACGCGGATGGTCGGATGTGATCGCATCAACAGCGACTGCATCTACGTCGTCACGGCTAAGGACTTCATCGAGATCGGTATAGAACGGGACATCGTATTGCTCCGCGGCATCTCTGCCTCCGTATTCTTCTTCATCCCAGACGGCAACGAGCTCGGTTTCAGGGTTTTCGTTAATTTTTCTGGCATAACCACCGGCGTGGACGTGTGCCATGCTAATCTTTGCGACTCTAATCATTTTTTTAATTTTCCTTGCGGTTCGGTCAGAGCGGGTTTGGAATTTGAAGTGCCATTCCGTAGATCTGAAAAAAACACCCCACGGAATGCCATACGCGCATTCCGTGTTGATTCACAAAAACCCCTCCATTCCATTACGGGCTATGTTTTGTTTTTTTATAGAGCTTACGCAATCCCGTGATTTTGCTTAACTATCAACCCGGGTTTCCTTAAGGAATGTGGAAGACGCGTCAATGGTTAAAGCCCTAAAAACAGCTAGCTCCTTGATTTATATAATTCTGCCAACAGAAGAACGGGTTGCGAGATGATTCCAACCGCGAAGAACCAGTTTGACGTTGGTATGGCGGTTTTGTGATTCGATCTCATCATCACCGGCATGCATCTGAACAAGAACGCTTTTTCGGGTTTGATTCGAGTAGTTCGGCATTGAACCGTGTAGTGTGAAGTAGCTAAAGAAAAGGACATCTCCGGGTTCCGCTTCTAAAACAGTTGCGTTCTCAATCGGGTATTGATCCGTAACTTCAGCGTTATCACCACTTCCCATCATGCCGTCGGTGCGTCCCAACTGGTGGGAGCCGGGATAAACACGAACACACCCCATTTCATCGGTAGCTTCTGAGACGTAGATGATAGCAGCGATCATGCTGTCTTTGACGGAGGGGAAGTACTGCCAATCTTGGTGCATCGGGAAGGGTGCGCCTTTCTCTGGGGGCTTACAGAAAAGTTTGGAGTGGTGAAGCATAATATCTGGTCCGAGGATATCTTCAGTAATATCAAGAAACTTCTCCTGCATAAATGCCTGCATCCAAACCCCAGAAAAACTCTGGATATTGTGTGTGTGGATAATAACAGATTCACCACCATCAAGGGCATCCATCAATCTGCCGCCCCAACGGGCATTAACGTTTTCATCACTTTTGAGGAGTTGATCCACTACCCGATCGAAGTCATTTTCCATTGCTGTGATTTCTTCGGGTGAATAGACACCCTTGGCGAAATAGTATCCGTTTTCGTGAAAGAATTTTCCTATATCTGACATTACAGTTTTGTAACCTCCAGAAAGAATTTGTAAAACCAATTTTGTGAAGGTATCTCTGTGGTATCAGCTGTGCCGCTCTCTTCACACAACTCGCGAAACGTTTTGAATACTGCGAACTGTCCACCATTCAGAATTCCGATAAATTTCCCTTCCTGTGAGTCAGAACCACACAATCGAGAAACATCCTCAAGACGGTTGGTAGCTATTACGACGGTTTTTCCCAGCGATTGAAGTTCCTCAAGCAGTTCTGTCATCTCGACCTGTCCACTTGGATCAAGCGGTGTAAAAGGTTCGTCGAGCAACCATAACTGCGGTTCATGCAAGAAGGTTTTAGCGAATAAAAGCCGCTGCCGTTCTCCTGTTGATAGAATACCGGTTTTGACATCGCGCAAGTGTTGGATGTCCATTAATTCGAGCACTGCTCCGATTGCCGTAGAGCGTTCGCGTTTGTCTAATTTATATGCAGCAGCGAAAAAATTGAGATAGTCGATGACAGACAACTCAGGATATCCCTCGAACGCGACCGGGATATACCCGATACGCGAACGCACCTGCTTCAGATTTGCAAATGCGTCAATGCCATCAATTGAGACGCTACCTGATGTTGGTTCGACTAAAGTCGCCAAAATGTTAAGCAAGAGCGTTTTGCCTGTGCCATTTTTACCGAGTAGGACGAGGCATTCCCCTGTTGCCACCTGAAACGTGAGTTCCGTAAGAAACGGATTCTGGTCAAAAGATTTACACAAGTTTTGGACATCAAGCATCTTTAATTTTTCGCCAAGCGTGAAAGAGAAGCCTCCAACGAATAAAATTTCACTCTTAATATCCGCAGTCTCCGTTGTCGCCTCCTTACAGCATTTCAAACTGTTTAGGATCGCCTGATCTTAAGAGCAAACCGGCGCAAAAACCCTATTGGTACAAACATTCAACTCAAATTCACCTTAACGGGTCTACCCAGTTCGGCGGATTGCCATGCGGCTTCGGTTAGTTGAATGACGCGCAATCCATTTTCAACACCGATTGGGTTACCTATCCGTTCGCCACGGATGAGTTCGATGAAAGCAACATCTTTGTTGCCCGATGCAGGCATTTCAGATTCGTCAACAAGTTCTGGATTACCTTCCCGTCCTTGGCGATAGAGCTGACCTGCGCGGAGATAAAGTGCACCCTCCTCGAGCCAAATAGAGAAATCTTCTCGAACACCGCCAAAAGCATGTCCGACAATGCTAATATTGCACAAGGCACCAGTATCAAACTTGATTGACATCGCCGTAAGAACATCTACTTCAATGTCCAAGTTGTCTATCATTGCGAAAACGGTATCAGGACTCGCTTCCAATACCCAGAGCAGGATATCAATCAGATGGCTTCCTGAGTCGTTCAGTTGTCCACCACCACCCAGAAACGGGTCTTGTCGCCATTTCCCTTGCTGATTTCGATACCAATTCTGTGATTGATGCGCAGAGACAAAGTTCACGCGACCCAGTTCACCGCTCTGAACCACATTGCGACAGTATTGATAGGTAGGACTCAAGTGCCTTTGATAGCCTATCATCAGGTGCAAACCCGTCTCTTCCACTTTTGCTATTACCTGTTTGGCATGATCCACCGTGCAAACCATCGGTTTTTCCGTGTGCACATGACACCCCGCCTCAAGTGCATCCATGATGTGCTGGAAGTGGAGTCCGTGCGGTGAACTAATGACAACGGCGTCGGGTTTGACAGCGGCTAACATCTCAACGTGGTCCGTATAGGTAGGAATAGATGCGTCTAAACCGACATTTTCTTTGAAGGCGTCAAGTGAACTGGCACTTGGATCCGCAAGCGCAACAATCTCTACATCTTCAACACTCGACACACTCCGTCCGTGTCCCCGGGCATTACCACCACACCCGATAAAAGCAAAGTTTAATTTCTGTTTTGACATAGATGCTCCTGTCTTATATGTGTTGTTCTAACCACGCAATGAATATGTCTAATTCCGCGGAAATCTTGAGAAATACTGTTTTAACCCAAAACTGCAACCTGTGTTGCACCGAAACTTTCATAGAGCAGTGCAGCCGCCTGGTGTGCAGTTTGCCAAGCGCGGTGCAATAACGCCTTATCCACCGGATCACGGTTTTGGAAGTGATCGTTGAGACGTAGCCGATATTGATTTAACTCTTCAGGTGATAGTTCTTCGGCGGTGCGGTGCATGTCGGGCTCTCCTTAGGGAATAGAATACCACGAAATGCGTTTTGCGTGCAAGGGAAGAAATTAGGGTGGCAATCGGTAAAAAACCATATAAACTTTCACCCAGATGGATACTTACTTTTTCTGGAAGATTAAGCGACTTCACCGTAACATATTTACACACCTAATGTGGAGCGGAAGTGTCCAAGAAATGAACAGCACTGAACAAATTATGGCAAAAACGGATTAAGATTCGCCTATTTAAGGCGGAATTACGAATGGCACGCAATTTGCTACAGGAATAGTAAGATTAAGAGTTGCGAATGGAATGGGATGTCTGCTTGGCATCTACAAATAGTGAATTTGAAGGGGCCATTAACAATGAAAAAGCCATTTTATCTTTTTTTGCTCATAGGTTTAAGTCTGTTAGTGAGTTGGTTTGCGTGTGCAGATGGCGAGTGCCGTACTGAAGAAGTCGTCAGACTCGGAGAGATATCGGTGACAGCCACACGTGCCGAGAAAGATCCTTTCAAAACACCTAACACTATCACCGTCCTCAATTTAAAACAATTGGAACAGACCAACGCAGACATCGCCTCCAACCTGCTTCGTGATGTAGCCGGTGTTAGTGCACAACAGACGACAGTAGGACAAGGTTCTCCACTACTTCGAGGGTTAACTGGTTACCAGACATTGATACAAGTCGACTGGGTTCGTCTCAATAATTCAACATTTCGTTCGGGTCCAAATCAGTACACGGCAACCATCGCACCAGAAATGCTGGAGCGAGCAGAGGTACTACTTGGTTCAAGTTCTATGCTATATGGCAGCGGCGCGATGGGTGGTGTTACCAGTTTCTTTACGAAAGAAGTGCCGATTAATCCGGCGCAGGAGACTTGGGATATACAGCCCCGACTCATTGCTCGCTATGCAACTGCCACACAGGAACGGCTTGGTAGATTAGAGATAACAGGGAACAAAGAGCGATTTGGATTTATCGTTGGGGGTGGTATGCGATCTTACGGGAATATAAACCCTGGAAGCGGATACGATCTTCACTACAAAAATCGGAAATTTGAAATAGTAGGCGAAAAGCCGAGTGGTGTCGAACTCTTTGACGAGATACCAGCGACGCCTCCTGACAGATGGCTTGTTGACAACGAAGGACCGTTGAGTTGGAAAGCTTACGATGCAGATGCGAAAATTGCGTATCAACTCAGCGATACCAGCACTGTAAACGTTGCTTATCAGATGTGGCGGCAGCCTCGAACACCGCGCTATGATAAAATCGCCCCAAGAGAGTTTGACGAGTTCTATTTTGAGCCACAGAATCGTGACCTCGTTTATGCCAACTATGTCGTAAATCCAGTAGAGGGAAGCATTGACAGGATACGCCTGACAGCCTCTTATCACCGCCAAAAAGAGGGACGCAACGAACTGAAGCTCGATTCAACATCTCGACGGCAGCGATACGATACTGTTAATACCATCGGCTTCAGTGCGCAAGCAGTTAGCACGATCCTTCCACGTCAACGTTTGGTCGGTGGTGGCGAATTCTACTTGGATATGTTGCAGAGTCGCACTATCAAAACGGACATCCAGACAGGTAAGGAAGATGTTGATGAAAACCTTGGGCGTTTCATTAACGGTTCTCAATTCTGGGATGCAAGTCTGTATCTTCAAGATGAAATTATGGTGCACGAGCGTGTGGAGTTCACACTTGGCGGTCGCGCAACGCTTTATCAAACCAATGCCGACCTATCTCTTCGGGATAAGAGTTTTGATGTGTTCAATGAATTCGATAGTAGTTTAACAGGGAGTGCTGGGATGGTTGTCAGTTTAACAGATTCACTGAACTTTGTTAGCAGCTTTGGAACAGCCTTTCGTGCACCTTCGTTGAATGATACAACAGCGGTGGAGGTTACCAATGAGGGTGTTACTGCTCCGAGTCCCAATTTGGGTCCTGAAACCTCATGGACAATTGAGAGTGGGCTCAAGGTGCGGCATTCTTACTTCACTGGCGCTCTGACGCTCTTCCACAGCCGAGTCAACGGTTTGGTTGCGCGCAGACCTGTCCAAGAGGCATACGCCGGTGGAACACTCCCTCAACTCCATCAGGACTTGATCAGAGAATACGAGGGTATTGACGTACTCGTGTTTGATAACGTCGATGAAGCACAGTTTCAGGGCGTTGAATTAGCGGGGCTTGTCCCGATTCGACCTGCTTGGTCGGTCTTTGGTAATGCAGCATTTATACGTGGGGAGGTACTCAAGATTAATGGCAAGGCACCAGATCCGGCGAAGCCTTGGGAAGCGCGCACTCGTAGAGAACCGCCATTAAACGGGATCATCGGAATCCAGTGGGAACCGTTGAACACACAATTTTGGGCTACACTCTATGTGCGAGGTGCGGCAGAACAGAGACGACTGAACCGGAGCGACATTCGCGACCCACGGATACCCGGAAAAACACGTGACCCATCGGAAGTTAAATTTGACGCTAACGGCTACGCGCTGGATGCTGGCACACCGGGATGGTGGACACTCAACGTCCGCGGCGGTATCAGACTCTTTGATTACACACGTTTGACTTTATCATTTGAAAATCTGCTTGATCAGCGCTATCGTCCGCACGGCTCCGGTATGAATGCACCAGGCTTCAATGTGAGTTTAAGTCTGGATAACCGGTTTTAATAATTGTCGGTTATCAGTACGCTTCGCTTTCATAGGTAACCTCTTAACTGACAACTCTTTACAACACATCAAATTTCTTCTTGATAAATTCAACCACGATTGTCGGTACCATCTCCCCTAACTTTTCCTCATTTATCTTCCGCTGTGCCATCTGCACGACCTCCATCACCAGCGTTGAACTGATATGCGCGTACTGAGTGTTTGCCATCATAAAGAGGGTGTCAATATCCGGGGCAATCTGTTGATTCATTCGTGCCATCTTGAATTCCCATTCAAAATCGGAAATTTCACGTAGTCCACGGATGATAGCACATGCCCCGCGGGTCTGCGCGTAATGCACCGTTAATCCCATATATCCATCAATAGAGGCTTGTGGATACGGTTCAATAACAGCTTCAAGCATCTCAGTCCGTTCCTCAAGTGTGAAGCGCGCCGGCTTAGCAGGATTAACGCCGATAGCCACTATAAGTTCGTCAAAAACACCAAGATTACAAATCCGATCGATAAGATCGGCGTGCCCATTGGTAACCGGATCGAAGCTCGCAGGGAAGATAGCGATTTTTTTTGGCATATAGATTCCTTTCTGATGAGAGGTAAGGCTTTTCTGGTAATTATGCGAATCTGTGATCTAATTGCTCTATGATTATACCACAAGACCCTGTGTCACACAAATTCACCAAAAAAGATTGCTTGTATTTTTGCACGCGTGATATAATGACAATATTACATAGCAAGGAGGCTAAATAATGGGAAAAATTAACACACTCGTTTTTGCAGGTGGTGCGATTCACGATTGGAAGGGATGTAGCGATGAAATCGTGAATGTACTTTCACAGCGAGATGAATTTGAAATTACCAGAGTCGAGGAAGATCTCGATGCACTCGTCTCACCAAATCTGGATCCCTATGATCTCGTTGTTTTCTATTACACAATAGGTGAGATTTCGGACGCACAGAAAAACGGCCTACTTAATCATGTCGCTTCGGGTAAAGGCTACGTTGGTGTGCATTCAGCAGCAGATTCGTTCCGTGGGTGTCCTGAGTATCGCTCGATGGTAGGTGGCTATTTTGTTACACATCCGCGCTACCGCGATTACCAAGTCAGTATCGTCGATAGCGAACACGAAATCACAGAGGGACTTGACGAATTTGTCGTAACGGATGAGCAATACATCCTTGATTATGACCGTCGGAACCATGTGCTTGCATCAGCGTTGTGGAAAGGCGACGCGGCACCAGTGGCATGGACGAAAAACTGGGGCGAAGGTAAAGTTTTCTACCTTGCACTCGGTCATGATGCTTCGGCGTGCCAGCACGAGATGTTTGGGACTCTCCTACTACGCGGTGCGCTCTGGGCAGGCAGGAGCAACGGTGAATAAATGCTATAACCTTTTGTTATAGCGAAATATCCTCCCGTTGAGGCGCGAGGTCTTCGTAATGTAAGTTTTCCAGCGATACCCTTTAAACCTCGCGCTCACTACCACTTCACATTTCTATGGATAGCAGTCTTCTAACAATAATAGAAAGACATGAAGCAGCAGATTACGGATATTCAGGCAGTTCCTGAATTGCCCTCACATTGTCAACTCGTTTTGGATGGTACGCCGTTTGTCGTGCTTCATACTGTCTTAGTTGAAAATTTTGGGTTACGCGTCGGTTTGCAGATTGAAGCTGAAGTCATTAAGAAGTTGATCGCTGCAGATGAGGTGATGCGCGCGAAAAACTACGCTCTCAGGTTACTACGTGAAAAAACAGATAACGATGCAGTAGATGAAACAGAGAGTTCTCGTCCTACGGTAAAGCCTAAACCCTATACTAAAAGTGAAATGGGACAGCGGCTCGCACGAGAGGGCTTTTCGGAAAAAGCAATTGGGGCGGCTATTGAGGAGTTGATTGATTCCGGGCAGATTCGCGACCGGAAGTATGCAGAGAATTGGGTCGTCCGTAGACAAAAGTCAAATCCGCGAGGCAAGACGTTACTAAAACGTGAACTTCTTGACAAGGGAGTTGATCGCGAGACTGCCGAGCAAGTTGTGGCGCAGGTAGAGACAGAAAACGAAGCGAACCTCGCGCTGCAGATTGCTCAGAAACGAGTAAAGCAGTATCGACAGTTACCGGTTCATGTCGCAAAACGCCGATTACACGGATTTTTAGCACGGCGCGGGTTTGAATCGGAAATAGTGCGACGGGTACTTGAGCAGATTTTTTAGGGCGTTAAAGTTCCCAACCAGATTTTCGCCTTGACTTCTCTATTGGAAATGAACTACAATTAGGAACAGAAGAAACAGGAGAACATCTACACATGACATCAGATGAAATCAGGGCCAGTTTCCTGGAATATTTCCACAAACAGGGGCACACGATTGTTCCAAGCGCCTCCTTAATACCCGCCGGCGATCCTACATTGTTGTTCACTAATGCCGGTATGAACCAGTTCAAGAATGTGTTTCTCGGTATCGAGCAGCGGGAGTATACGCGCGCTGTTGATACCCAAAAATGTTTACGCGTCAGCGGCAAACACAACGACCTTGAAGAAGTCGGTTATTCACCAAGCCATCATACCTTTTTTGAGATGCTCGGAAACTGGTCATTCGGCGATTATTACAAGCAAGAAGCTATCGTTTTCGCGTGGGAATTGGTCACCGAACTTTGGCAAATTCCGAAGGAACGTCTCTGGGCAACGGTATACCTTGATGACGACGAGACAGAGAACCTTTGGCTCCAAGAGACAGACCTCCCACGCTCGCGCATTCGCCGTTGCGACAAGGACAATTTTTGGGAAATGGGTGAAACAGGTCCCTGTGGTCCCTGCAGCGAACTTTTTGTTGACATGGGGGTAGAAGCCTTCCCCGAAACCGCAAACGATCCAGAGGCCGGCCCCAACACGAGTGACAGGTTTGTCGAAATCTGGAACCTTGTCTTCATTCAATACAATCGGAACGAAAGCGGCACACTTGAACCGCTTCCCGCAACGCATGTGGATACAGGCATGGGTTTTGAGAGAACTACCTCCGTATTGCAAGGTGTCGATTCAAACTACAAAACAGATCTGTTCACGCCACTCTTGGCAACAATTGCCGATATGACAGATACTGCCTATTTTGATGATGAACGTGGATTACCACATCGGGTTATTGCTGACCATATCAGGTGTTTGACATTTGCAATCGGTGACGGTGTAATGCCCTCTAACGAGGGACGTGGATACGTCATCCGCCGAATTTTGCGGCGTGCTGTGCTCTACGGCAAAAAATTAAATATGAACACAGCTTTCATTTATCAGCTCGTTGATCATGTTATTGAATTGCTCGGTAATGTTTTCCCTGATGTCCTGCCGCGTCGTGAGTTTATCACTCGAACGATTCAAGGTGAAGAGCATCGCTTCCATCAAACGATTGAACGCGGTTTGGAACTCCTTGATAACTCACTCGATACGCTCACAGAGAAGGACAATACACAGCTTGATGGCAAGCGCGCTTTTGAGTTGTACGATACGTTCGGTTTCCCACTTGATTTAACACAGATACTCGCACGCGAACGTGGATTTACTGTTGATGATGCTGGCTTTGAGCACAGTATGGAAGAACAGCGAGCGCGCGGACGAGCGGCATGGGAAGCGAGAGGTGGTGCGAAAGACGAAGAGATTGCTGTGTATGCGGAAATCCTTAAAGAGCATGGGGAGACTGAATTCATCGGTTACGCTCAAGACAACGTCGAGGCGGAAATTGTCGCCCTAATTGCCGATGCTGAATCAGTAGCGAGCGCACAACAGGGAGACGAAGTATTCGTGCTTCTGAATCGGACACCTTTCTATGGTGAATCCGGTGGACAGGTTGGCGATGTCGGGACAATTGAAAACCAAAACGCGAAGCTGCGTGTACAAGACACGCTCAAACCTTCCGCTGATTTGGTCGTCCACAAGTGCGAAGTCCTTGAGGGTGAGATTACACCGTACACCACTGTGCATGCCCAAATTGATATTGGTCACCGAGGTGCTGTTGCCGTGAGTCATACCGCAACACATCTTCTACATAGTGGGTTGCGGCATGTGCTTGGAACACATGTCGGACAGGCAGGGTCACTTGTTGAAGCCGGCAGGCTTCGGTTCGATTTTTCACACTACGAATCTGTTTCATCGGAACAACTGCGCGAGATTGAAGGGTTTGTCAATGAGAAAATTCGCGGAAATGATGCCCTTTCCATAAGCGAAATGTCGTTGGATGCTGCAAAAGCGAAAGGTGCCTTAGCCTTTTTTGGCGACAAATACGGTGATATTGTGCGTGTCGTGCAAGCGGGTGAATATAGTGTTGAGCTATGCGGTGGCACGCATGTTGAGGCGACTGGTGAACTCGGTTTCGTGAAACTGATGGGCGAGAGCAGCATCGCTGCCGGGGTCAGACGTGTTGAAGCACTGACCGGTGTTGCAGCCGTAACGACGGTCCAAGATGATACCGTTCTACTTTCGAGTGTGGCGAATTTACTGAAAACACCCAAAACCGACGTGTCTGAACGGATTGAGCGATTACTGCAAGAGCAACGGGAATTGGAACAACAGCTCCGGCAATTGAAAGGACAACAGGCACTCGCCAATGTCAGTAGTTTAGTCGAGGGTGCAGCGCTTGTGGAGGATGTCCGAATTGTCGCTTCGCTCGTGACAGACACAGATAGGAACGGATTACGACAACTCGTTGATGCACTCAAAAATCGTTTAGAGTCTGGTGTTGTGGCACTCGCTTCTGTTAGTGGGAACGAGGCAGCCTTTGTGGTTGGCGTCACCTCAGACCTTGTGAAGAATCGCGGTTTGCACGCCGGTAGGATCATCTCTGAACTGACCCAACTCGCAGATGGTCGCGGTGGCGGTCGTCCTGAACTCGCACAGGGTGGAGGCAAGAATCCAAGCAAGGTGAATGTTGCAATCGATGCAGTCACGGAAATCGTCAAACAACAAATTGAGATTTGAGTCCGTAGATACCACACCTCTTGTAGCGATATAAGAGAACAGTGTGGTGCAATACATGCGAAGGAGAAATTATGGATTGGAGTTCCATTGCTTCAATTTTTTGGAAATTTAGTCTCGGTGTTTTGCTACTTGCACTTACGGCTCTTGCGGGCTATTTATGCGCAGCAGTTGGTAGTCTCCGTAATTCGCTGAATAGCATACGAAACACGTTAAATTCCACCGAAAGCATTGTGAATCAGGAAATCGGTGAATTAATAACTGATGTGGACAAGACTGTGAAGACGGTGAACGAGGAACTACCGACGTTGCTACAAAACCTAAACGGTTTGACGGCTTCCTTGCAAGGGATTAGCGAGTCTGAAATTCAACCCACTGTGCATAATATCCAAGAAATGAGCGGTGCCTTGAATCAAAGTATTCAGGAACTTGAAGAATTAGTTCAAAAAGTCAGTGGTTTTTCTGGACAGACAATTGAACAAGCCACTTTTTTTCGGAATCAGTTAGCCGTTTCGCTGGCTGATATTATAAGTTTGTGGCAAGGCATCAAGGCAGGCTGGGATAGTTTTACGACCACTGCGGCAGCATCGACATCGGCGGGCATCAAGGCAGGCCGGGATAGTGTCGATGCCACTCGAACCCCCGAACCGGAAGAAGGTAGAACATTAGGGTCCGAGACATCGGATGGATAGTTAAAGGGAGTGCTGTTTGCATCGCGGCTGGAGTGTTATAAAAAAATTGTACCCACAGAGAAAAAGAACGTCAAAATTGAAACCTTTTGTGTTGATTCTCGTAAACTTTAACGCCAAGTTTTGGGTTATAAACTGCACCAGGACAGAATTAATTTTTTAATAGAAAGGATAAAAAAATGAGCAATGATGGACAAAACAACGGATTAGGCATGATTTTCGCCTTTTTCACGGGTTTTATGGCAGGTGCGGTTATCAGCCTGCTCTATGCACCGAGTTCCGGTAGGGAGACCCGGCAGAAAATTCGCGACAAATCCGTTGAGGCAAAAGACCGGACGGTCGAGTTGGCGCAGCAAACCTCTGATAGCGCGCGGCGCAGTGCTCAGCATCTCATGGAACAAGGTAGAGAGAGCGTTCAAGGCATGGTAGATACCGGTAAAGAACGTCTCCACGAAGCAGGCGAGCAGGTAAAAGGTGCTGTGGAAGCAGGACGTAAAGTCTCCGCAGATGTTCGCACCAAAATCGCAGGTTCCATTCCAGGTGTCGATGGCGCAGACGAATCCGATGAAGAGGCTGCCGAAGAAGCCTAAGTATTTTTTCAACTGTAGAGTGAGCGGGCCTCGGTCCCGCTCCTCTGGTTACAGATGCAGCAAATATTGGACAGACAGGTAACTACGGAGACAACAGTGTTGTTTCCTATTGTTAAATGAATGGAAATAGAGAAGTTAAAAACCCTACTTGAACAGGTTAAAGGCGGGGAGGTTGATATAGATACTGCCCTGCAGTCCCTCCGTACGCTGCCATTTGAAGATTTAGGTTTTTCAAAAATTGATCACCATCGTCAACTCCGCACGGGGTTTCCAGAGGTCATTTTCTGCGAAGGAAAGACGGTGGCACATGTCAAACAGATTAGCGAACGCATTCTCGCCGCTGGACACCCACTCCTTGCAACCCGTGCTACATCTGATATGTATGAAGCCGTGAAGGAAATCGCGTCTGCAGCACGCTATAACGCTCTCGGACGGACTATCACCGTTACACAATCTAAAGACGCGGGGGTTCCAGGGATTCTCGTTGTTTCTGCTGGGACGTCTGACTTGCCTGTAGCGGAGGAAGCCGCTGAAACGGCACAGATGATGGGAAACCAACCAGAACGCCTTTACGATGTCGGTGTTGCTGGGTTACACCGTCTGATAAGCAATCATGAAAAGCTTCTGACGGCGCGTGTTATTATCGTCGTTGCAGGTATGGAGGGAGCGCTGCCAAGCGTAGTCGGTGGATTGGTGGACTGCCCCGTCATTGCAGTGCCAACAAGCATAGGCTATGGTGCAAGTTTTGGTGGTCTTGCCGCCCTATTAGGCATGCTAAATAGTTGTGCGTCTGGTGTCACCGTTGTGAACATTGATAACGGGTTCGGGGCGGGTTATAGTGCCTCTCTCATCAATCGACTCACGGCGTGAATTACAAATCTCTCGTATCAAGTCCTATCTCTCTTCCTCACCGCTGATTCTCAGCACGGCAGTTGCACTTGCCCCTTTCGAGCTACCTTGTGAACCGAGACCTGTCTTAGAAAAATAGTAGTCAGCTTTTACTTCAATGACGCTCGCATTGATGCTGAGAGTGACAACATCGTCTCCAATTTTGCACCGAATTTGGTATGGAATGGATTCGGCACTGCTTTGTCTGTAAGAACGCCGTTGCCATGATACACCGGAAGTTTCGGCGTAGGTTGTGAGTGCCGTTGCGACTGCTTCTCCGATATTGCTATTAGTATTGAGAGCATGTCGGGCGGCTGTTGCGGCGTTGTTTGCGGCGTACGCTAAGCGTTCCTGAACAGTTTTTGCTTCTATCTGATCTGTTTTGTTATCGGTACTACTTTTCCGCAACGCCATGTAGATTATCGTACCTACGACGCCAACGAAAGCGATAGTGCTGAGGATAACGGTCCCTCTTAATTCACGACGCCGCGTCATGTTTTCAAAATCTTCACGATGATGTGGATAGAAAGCGTCGTGTGCAGAAATCGGTGTACACCAACACAACATACCGATAGATAACAGTAGTAGTGGAAAACAGGAAAGATATCGAGACATCGGTTTGTCCTACCTTTGCAACTATTATAGCAGGAAAACGCTGAAGCGTCAATCACATACGCTTTTTTCCCTCTAACCCGGTAGGCGAGGTTTCCTAACCTCGCTAGTTCGGAAAAAAAGGGGCAACTGTCAATAAACTCTTAAAACTAAATGACCCTAAATTGTCTTACCAAAAACTTGACTTTAAATTGTAAATTTGGTACAATACACGAGAGATACAAATTAAGGAGGCAGAGATTTGCAGCAAAGAACACCAATTGAAGAACAGATTGATCTCCCATTTCTGGAATCGCTACGGATTAGTTTTCAAAGTTTGAAAATCCGTTTTGGACGTTCGATTATCACGACGGCGGGCATCACACTGGGCATCGCATTCTTAGTTTCAGTCTGGACAAGTAATGAAATCGGCCTCGCTTTACAGGAGAGCGGGCGACAATCGACAATTAATACTTTTGAAGAGACAACGGAAAAAGGGATTTCCACGAAAGATATCTGGCTTATTGTTATGTCCTTGATTGTCTGCGTGGTAGGGATTGCAAATTCGATGTTGATGGCGGTCACGGAACGCTTCCGCGAAATTGGTACGATGAAATGTCTCGGGGCGTTAGATGGTTTCGTGGTTCGACTCTTCCTACTTGAATCAGGGTTCCAAGGATTTTCAGGAGCACTTATCGGCGCGCTCATCGGAACACTCGGAGCAGTTCTTTTGGGACTTAAGGACTATGGATTAGATCTGTTTTTCTATTTCCCTTTGTTACCGGCACAGCCTGAGGATGGGCCAATGCAACTGGGTGTAATACTTGTCATCTTACTGGGATGTTTTTTGGGTATGGTTTTGGCTGTGATAGGTTCATCGTTCCCAGCGTGGCGTGCGGCAAAACTCCCTCCAGCTGAGGCAATGCGAACCGAGGTGTAGGTGCCATTAGCGTTTTTTGTAACGCTGCATAGGAGAAAGATCAGGCTCGAATCGATAATCCCCTTGGAGAAGAAATCAGAGGCGAAAAAAGGAAAAGGCTATGGCTGATATTGTTGTGAGAACTGAAGATGTCGTCAAAGAATATCGAATGGGGTCAAACGTCCTTCGTGCTTTGGATGGCATCAATATTGAAATTGAGCGCGGGGAGTACATTTCGTTGATGGGACCTTCCGGTTCTGGAAAATCTACCCTCTTTAACATGATTGGTGCACTTGATACGCCTACAGAAGGGCAGGTTTACATTGATGGACAAAATATGTCCCAACTATCACAGAGACAGATTGCAGCATTTCGATGCCACCGGGTAGGGTATATTTTTCAGAGTTACAACCTATTGCCTGTCCGAAGCGCGCATGGAAATGTAACGCTGCCGATGATTTTTGCCGGTCTCCCTGAAAGAGCACGCAATGAGAAAGCGGAAGAACTACTGGACATGGTAGGTTTGGGAGATCGGATGTATCACCTTCCCGATGAGTTATCGGGTGGTCAACGTCAACGCGTCGCCATCGCCAGAGCCCTTGCCAATGATCCAAGTATCGTCCTTGCTGATGAACCGACAGCAAATCTTGATACCGTTATCGGACGTGAAATTATTGACCTCATTAAACGCCTGAATGAGGAGCAGGGCGTTACTATCATCTCTGCCACACACGATCTGAAAATGCTTGATGTCTCTGACAGGATTGTAGACATCCGAGATGGACTCGTCGAACGCGTTAGAAGTCGAGACGAGATTGAAATCGAAGTCGGCGATGTCGGTGGTCATTGATGCGCTTCATGAATTCCTAAGGCGAGATCTCCGATAGGAGAACGGGTCGATTTTCACGAAGCGACTTCATAGCAGCCAATCCTATCACAACCGGTGCCCGTCCATCCTCACCTGTAACTGGTGGTGGTGTCCCGTCTTGAATACACGCACAAAACGCTTTTAATTCTGAGAGGTATGCCGCCTTATAGCGTTCCACGAAAAAATACGGCGGTAATGCAGCACGAGTCTCCTTGCTACCAGTAAAGGTGACGGTATCTCTCAATGGATTTGTTGCCATAACCATCCCCTTTGAGCCGAAAACTTCAACACGTTGATCGTAACCGTAAGTAGCCTCTCTACTGTTATCAATGGTTGCGATGACCCCGTTCTTGAATTGTAAGGTAATAACAGCCGTGTCAATGTCGCCTGCTGCACCGATTGCTGGGTCTACGCGCACGCCGCCTGTCGCATAAATCTCCACTACCTCGTCCCCAATGAGATAGCGCGCCATATCGAAATCGTGAATAGTCATGTCAAGAAAAATGCCACCGGAGACCTTGATGTATTCAATCGGTGGTGGTGCTGGATCGCGACTCGTAATTCGCATGATGTGCGGTTCACCAATCTCTCCAGAGGCAACTGCTTCGCGGATTCGCATGAAACTCGCATCAAACCTACGCTGAAGACCTACCTGAAACTTAACCCCTGTTTCCTCTACAATAGCTAAAGTTTCGTCGATCTGTTTCAAATCTAACGCAATCGGTTTTTCACAAAAGATGTGTTTTCCTGCTTTAGCAGCCGCTTGGCTAATTTCCACGTGTGTGTTGGTAGCAGATGTAATGAGCACCGCGTCAATCTGTGGGTCGGTTAATAGTTCTGTATACTTGTCTGTAGTCTGTGCCACATTAAACTGTTCCGCAAGGCTATCCATACTGGGAGGGTCCAAGCTGCAAAGTGCCACAAGTTCAGCTTCCGGTATGTTCTGAGCGATGTGTTTAATGTGTAATCTGCCGATGCGTCCTGTTCCGATAACGCCAACCCGAATCTTAGCGGTTTTGTTCATTTCGAGCTTACTCCTGCCTCGTGTGTAGTGTGGATCTTTATATCGTCATTTGAACTTAGGGGTTGTATCCAATTTGTATTATATGGGTTAGTTCGTCTTTTTTTCATGGCTACTTACAAAATGTATTGCTCGTTAAAAGTTGTCACAAAATATCAACCGTGCTATAATGCCTTCAAATTATAGCACAATTGCCGAAGGAACACAATGATGGCTGAAACATCAATCGAACTACTCAAATCGCTAACACAAGCAGATGGAATTCCTGGGTTTGAGGCGGAGGTGCGAAAGATTTTTCGCGATAAACTCTCGGATACCGGCGCGATAGGTACCGATAGACTCGGTAGTATTTTCTGTACGCGGGTTGGAAGCGCAGAACATCCGAGAATCCTGCTCGATTCGCACATGGACGAAGTCGGCTTTATCGTGCAGAATGTAACGGATGATGGTTATATCAAATTCCTACCTGTGGGTGGATGGTGGGCGCACACCCTGTTAGCACAACGTGTAACTATCACAACGAAACTTGGCAAAGTGCCGGGGATTATCGGCTCTACGCCACCACACTTGCTCGGTGCTGGTGCCCGTGATAAAGTTGCGGATATGAAAGACCTTTTTATTGATGTGGGTGCCGAAAGTAGAGAACAAGCGATGGAGGAATTTGGTGTGATACCCGGATGCCCAATCGCGCCCTACGGACCCTTTATGCCGATGAAAAACAGTAAATTGTTTTCCGCGAAAGCGTTCGATAATCGCGTCGGTGTTGCGATCGTTATTGAGGCACTCTTGAAGCTTGAGAACCATCCGAATACCGTTATTAGTGCTGGGAGTGTTCAAGAAGAGGTCGGATTGCGAGGGGCAAGAACAGTCACAGCAAGCGTTGCGCCAGATATTGCGATTGTGCTTGAAGGACCGCCTGCAGATGATACGCCTGGATTGGGCAGTAGTGTCTCTCAGGGTAAACTCGGTGGCGGCGTACAAATTCGGTTGTACGATCCCTCCATGATTGTCAATCCAAAATTAGGAGAATTTGTGATTGAAACCGCGGAGCGACACCAGATTCCATATCAAATCGCGGTTCGTCAATCTGGTGGGACCGACGGTGGTTCGATTCATCAAGTTAACGCTGGCGTACCTTCTATTGTGCTTGGTGTGCCTGCCCGTTATGTCCATAGTCATGTCTCAATTATCAACATTGATGACTATACAGCAACGTTAGAATTAGTGTTGCATCTCGTACGTGAGATTGATGTGTCTGTTTTAGAAGGATTTCTGTTTGATTAGGCACGTTTTGGAAATGTCCTTTACTTCATCCAGCGTGCACTTCTGGAGGATAGACAGTGGCGACTTTACCGAAAATCTCGTTTTGTAATCATCAAATCAGTAAGTTGGTGATAGGGGATAACCCGATTTACGGCTATTCTCACTTTAATCAACTCCTTTCACAGCATCAAAAAGCGTACCATACGCCGGAACGAGTCGTAGCTACACTCAAACGAGCAGAAGAGGCGGGGCTTAATGGCTGGCAGAATAGTCTGACCGACCGATCGCTTTCCGATCTGCAGCGTTATCGGGATGAAGGTGGCACGATGAACTGGTTCTGCCTCAGTCCAGGTGGGCTTTGGTATGATGAACCCGATGCTGTCTTTGAAGCGGCGAAGCACAATCCGTTCGGCATGGCACCGCACGGTGGTGGTGTTGGACACCGGTGTTTGCGCGAAAATAGGCTCGATCACCTACAGGACATCCTCAAACGGATTCGCGATACTGGAGTTTTGGTCGGTTTGTCTGTGCATGATCCAAAGCTTTTACATATTGCTGAAGATGAAGCGTGGGATATAGACTACTATATGACTGGGCTCTATAATCTCCACGGTGGTGCTGATAAGTTTAGGGAAAAATTCGGTTACGCTGCTTTGGGCGAAATCTATGCGAGAGAAGACCGTGATGAAATGTGCAAAGCGATACAGCGCACAGATAAGCCGTGCCTCATTTTCAAGGTACTCGCAGCCGGTAGGACAATCGGAAGTCCACAGCAAATTCGGGAAGAAATCAAATTCGCATTGGAGAACACGAAACCGATCGATCCATTATTGCTCGGTATGTATCAGCAATTCGGCGATCAAATTGGTGAAAATGCCCAATTGATTGGGGAACTCTGTGAAGAATTGGCGTAGTTCAGTACCAAAATTAATAGGATAGGACTTACGCACTGCGTTGGTAGGTGCGGTTTGTAACCGTACCGGTCGGACCCTTTACACTTCATTGGAGACTAAAAAAATGGAAAAGCGTACATGTGGAAAATCTGGCATTGAGATTTCATCGATGGGAATAGGTTGCTGGTCGTACGGTGGTGGTGATTATTGGGGACCACAAGCACAATCAGATGTTACCGCTGTTGTGAATGCCGCGTTGGATGCTGGCATCAATTTCTTCGATACAGCAGAAGGTTACAACTCTGGACGGAGCGAAGAGGCACTCGCTGTCGCACTGGAGGGCAGACGACACGAGGCGATCATCGGCACGAAGATAAGCAGACCAGATCCCGCTGCGATGCGGGAGCATTGCGAAGGAAGTCTCCAGCGATTGCAAACAGATTATGTTGACATCTACATGATTCACTGGCCCCATGACGAGTTTGCTATCGAAGAGAGCATGGCTGAATTGATGCGTCTGCAAGAGGATGGACTCATCCGCGCCATCGGTGTGAGTAACTTTGGGGTGGCACAACTCACAGCCGCTCTTAACACAGGGGCAACTATTGCCGTAAATCAGGTCTGCTATAACCTTTTATCGCGCGCAATAGAACCGGGAGTACTACCACTATGTAGAGAGCAAAATGTCGGCATCTTGGGATATATGCCACTGCTACAAGGAATTTTGACTGGACAGTATAAAAGCGCAGATGAGATACCCCCAGTGCATGCTCGGTTTCGCCATTTTCGGGATGAACGTCCCGAGGCTTCGCACGGTGAAGAAGGTGCGGAAGAAGAAATGTTTGAGACGCTGGAAGGCATCCGGGAAATCACGGAAGCCGAGGGAGTTCCGATGAGTCGGCTGGCAATTGCATGGGCGATGGCGAGACCCGGTATCACGTGTATGCTCGTCGGCACTCGGAATATAGATGAATTAGAGCAGAACCTACATGTTGCTGCCTATTCACCATCTGCTGATGTAATTGCCAGTCTCGACAAAGTAACCGCACCGCTGCTTGAGAAACTCGGGGAAGATCCAGACTATTTTGCGGGTGGACGTATCCATTAGTTGCGCGTTGGGGTGGATCCCCTTTGCCCAACGTTGGTTAAAAAGGAGTGGATTGATGAAATTCAACAAGGACTTAGGGAGCCCATTGGCAACAACATCTGCTGATATTACACAGACAAACGCCGATGGGAAACCTGTTGTGCCTCTAACACAGGAACAAAAATATCTCTTCGACAAGAACGGTTGGCTTTTGGTTCCCGGTGTCCTAACAGATTCGGAAATCGAGGAGATGCGCGATTTCTGTTACCGTTTAAAGCACGCGCCCGAAACCATTCCACAGCACCACCGCTCTACTTACGGCGGTCCCTTGGAACAACTCACAGATCATCCGGTTGTGGTGGCATTCGGAAATGAATTTCTCGCATCGTCCTATCTTGCTTCGGATGTATGTTATGGCTTCCGCATGGAGATGAGTTTTCTGGCGTTGCGTTCTACGAGTGACGAGATGCCTTTTAAGTTCCACGCACACAACGGCAACGGTATGTTGCGAATGCCCGGAGACTGCCATCAGTACTCGTGTCTCCCCGGTCAGGCTTATAGCGGTTTGACGCGCGTCGTCTGGGAACTTAACCCCGTGGAGAAGGACGACGGTGGCACGATGTTCATTACAGGCAGTCACAAAGCGGCATATACTGCCCCAGAGGGTGCCCACACACAAGAGTGGGAGTTCTGGGATACCTATTCTTGTCCCGCTGGATCGGTCATTATTTTTACCGAGGCTCTTACACATAGCGGGCAACCTTGGCAAAATCCGGATACTGATCGAGTGGCGGTTTTCAACGCCTATAATTCAGTGGATAAGCGATGGAGTTTATCGAAACCACCACAGGCATTGCTTGAAAAGATGCCGCCCAAACGTCAAACGCTCTTCCGCGATGCCTACGTGAAAGGCAATGTAACCGGCACAGACTTTAACATGGCGTTATGAGTGCCCTCAGTGGTATAGCGTGTAGCTTGAAACGAAATTATGCCTTAAATGGCATAATTTGTCTTTGCTTTACATTTGGAAAGCGGCTCTACGGAGAGGGGTGTGAAAACCACCAACCCACGCAGCCGAACCGCAAGGAAAATTAAAAGAATGACACCAAAACAACGTTATCTGTTTGATGTAACCGGGTACCTGCACTTGGAGAACGTCATCACCGGTGACGCATTAGCAGAGGCTGCTGAAGCGGTTGATAGGTATATTTCGTGTCCGTCTGATGAATTGCCACTGGGTTTTGAGATTCAAGGACTCCATCAGCACGGGTTCGCCTTTGATAAATCGCTTGAATGCTTAACATCGCACGCCTCGCTATGGCCCATTATCAAGGAGTTGACAGACAACCAGCCGCGGTTTGGCAGAGGTTCACTGAAGTATGATAAGCACGATTTGTGGGAGACTGGTGAACGTGCAAAAGTGAATCCCGGTGGTCTCCACTGTGCCCGTGACGACTACGGATGGTATAGCACCCGCTATGAGGTTGACAACGGGCGTATTTACTGCGACAACTTCGTCTGCTTTCCCTATTTCACCGATGTCTATCCGGGTGATGGTGGACTCATCGTGATTCCAGGTTCACATAAGAGCGAGTTTGATCGTCCAAAAGAACTGCTGACGCTTGACGAGGCGGATGGCATTGATCCACTTGATGATCCGGTTTTCGTCAATATCACCCCGAAGGCAGGGGATATCGTAATTATCTCAGAATTACTAACGCACGGCGTGCTGCGCTGGAAACCGAAGGATCGAGATCGACGGTTTCTCGTTTTGCGGTATTTCCCGCAATACTCAGGGGCACATAGTTTCCCACAGCCTATTCTGGATCGTTTGTCCCCGGAAACGTTAGAGTTGGTAGCATCTGCACCGTATGGGCATATCAAGGACATTGTAAAACAGGATGCAGTGACGCTGACGGTGTAAGAGTGATCGGGTGCGCTTACAAAGTGCCAAATCAACACCAATGTCACATAGCGTTCGGCAGGATTTATAATGCTATGGTACCCAACAGCTCACCTTGATGTTTCCCAAAAAACATGTTACCCTATAGATAGTCTAAGTTGCCATTTGTAGCATAATCTGTTAGAT
>JAPPNJ010000109.1 GCA_028818705.1 Candidatus Poribacteria bacterium | reverse complement strand
TCACGCCGGTGAAAAATGCCGTGATGCGGTTGAAAAAGAAAGAGAATACCCGTTTCTCAAGCGGATCTTTGCGCGGATATTTCCATCCGGAGACGACATCGTAGTTTTCTGTGTTCAGCGTATCCAACAACTTCGGTATCTCGCCCGGGTCGTCTTGCAAGTCGGCATCCATGGTAATGACGATGTCCCCCGTTGCAGCAGCAAATCCTGCCGTAAGTGCCTCTGCTTTGCCCTGATTGCGTCTGAAATGAACAACATGAACCTGCAGCTGTTGTGATGCTGAAGACATTGCGTCCAAGATTTCGGATGTTGCATCCGTGCTACCATCATTGATAAAAATAATCTCAGCGCGATAGGCGTGCGTTTTCACGACAGCTTGAAGCTGCTCCAGCAAAACAGGCAGCGATTCTGCCTCGTTATATGCCGGTATTACTATGGAAAGCAGAACGGAATCAAGCATTGGTTTTGACACTGTGTTGATACACATCCTTAATGTGTTCGATCACCTTATCCCAGGTGAGTTCATTGAGAATTCGCTGTTGTCCTGCCCGTCCGAACTGCTCGCGTTTCGCCTCGTCCGTGAGCAAGGTAACAAGTGCCTCTGCTAATTGGGTGATGTTCTTCTCTTCCACTAAAATACCTATTGCTGCGTCTTTCACAACGACAGGGATACCAGAGATGCCAGAGGCGACGACCGGTTTGCCACACGCCATCGCCTCCAGAATCACATTCGGGCATCCATCCACATTGCCCTTGGGGTCAAAGATTGCCGGTAGTGAAAAGATATCGCAGAGGTGGAAATAAGTTGGCACGTCAGCGCGGCTGATAGTGCCGGGGAATCTGACCCTATCAGAAACACCGAGGTCTTTCGCCAATGTTTTTAATCTTTCAAGATCGGTGCCATCACCGCCGATGATAAGGGTGACATTCGGGACCTTTTCTTTTACGAAGAGGAATGCCTGGATCAGGATGTCAAACCCCTTTTTCAAAACGATACGCCCTAAAGCGAAAACAATTAAATCTCCTTCTGGAATTGACATCTGCTGGCGTAGAGCATTGAGCTGCGAAGATGGAGGCGCGGGGAACAAACATGGGTGACTCCCGTTGGGTATCAAACGTCTCTTTTCCTTCGGTACCCCAAAATTTTCTAAATCGGAAAAGAATGTAGGTGTCACACTCGTCACTATTGTTGCCTGCTTAAGGGTCCACCGTGCTATCGTCCGGAAAACCGGATTCTGTTTTGAGATGAAAATATCCGAACCACGCAATGCAACCATTAGGGGCACTCTACATAATTTACTGACAACGGCTCCAATGAACCCGTTCGGCAAAAGCCAAAACGTATGAATTACGTCAAAATGGTGTTTGCGGTGTAACCGGAATAGGTGGAAAATACCAGATAAAAACATAAACGGTGCAAGCAGATAGACATATCTTTTCAATTCGCAGTCGTTGACAAGCGTGTTGGAGTAACCAAGCATTTGTAGCTGCCGTGGAAAAAAGTAGCGATATGTCTGTAAGTTCGCGCCGCGGTGTGTTAGTGTGCGGTTGGACTTGGGCGTATCAGGTGTGAGCACCGTGACATCAACACCGTGTTTCTGGAGTGTCTCCGCCGTAGATTCAACAAACGGTGCCGTCGTATCATTCGGAAAACGAGGGTAGCTATGCGTCAGTAGACAGACTTTCATAACAAAGTTACTCCACTCGATAAATCCAGACATGGTCTATGCCGTTGAGCGTAATAAGTTTCTCAAGTTCGCCATTCAATGTCCCAGTCTGTGGCACCCTTCCAATCTGTGAATCTCGGATATAGACGACTTCATAATCTGGAGATAGGTTTGTCTGTCTATCTGCTCGATACACGCGTCCATGGAAGTAGTAATGCACGAACTCTGTAGCGAGCGGTGAAACTTGGACGACGAGTTCCTGGACATTTGGTTTTTCATTAAGATATTTCGCGGCGAGGTCCAAGCCGGAGGCTTCGCCGACAGTGATTATCTTCGTGATGTCTGTTACTTTCCAACAGAGGTTATAGTAAGTGCCATAATACGGATGGAGTGCCAGGACAGGCAGCGTCTGAATGGAAAAGAACGCGAGGAATGCAACAACAAGGAGTGCGTTTTTATATAAGGGAACTTCCAATATTTGGAAACGGGAGCATAGGGCAGCATAAACCCATTTGAATCCTTGGACAAGCCCGATGGCTGCAAGTATCTCCAGCATGGGGAATGCGGGTAAGAGATACCGGCTGAATTTCTTGCTTGTTGCTGAAAGACAGACAGTAAAAAGAACAACACATGCAACGAGGGATAGTACCATACGAAAGCGATGAGATGTTTCTTCTGATTGTTCCCTCTGTTTCCAAAGCAAAAGTACGCCACAGATTGCCAGCGGGAGCATCACCGGTGTGCTTTTGATAGTCAGAACGAAAATATAAAAGAGCCAACCCGGGTCGTTGACGACTTTCCCTAAAAAGAAGTGTTCCACCTCGTGAGGTGTTGTAACTGCCCAACTGACTCTATCAAGGACTGACCAAATAGTTTGTATTGCGCAAACACATACCACAACCAATCCTAAGAACATAGATAAGATTAGCGCAGTGGAATGGTTTGTTTTTTTTCCAGTTCTCACGAAAAAAATGATAGAACCCAAAAGACAAATACCAAACAAGCCAAAAGCCGGGGTCCAAAAAATAGGCCATAAAATGAGAACTGTTAGCAGGCTACAACTCAAAAGACAGAGAAAATTAGGAATGCTCTTAGTCAATTCAACTTTCTTGCCCCTTTGATTCCAAAACAGAAATAAACAGATCGGAAACCAAACTAACAAAATAAGTGAATAACTTTTAGAAAGACATGCTAACCCAAAAGCAATCCCTGAGAAAATTAGGTAACTGTATTTCTTGTGCATTTTGCAATACAGCAAAAACAGCAGCACCGTTAGAAAGATAAAAATAGTAGCAAGGGCATCGGTGTGAACACGTCTCGCCTGCGCTAATAGAAATGGAGAACACGCTAAGGACGCGAAACTCGCGATGGAAATCCAAAACCCAAACAACCGATAGAGCAAAATACAAGCAAAACTTAGGCCTATCCATACCGCTACGCCAAGGAACAATCGGGCGGATGCTAAGTTTTCAACATTTATGCGGGGCTCCGTAAAAAAAGTACGGAGTCCTGCGATCCACATCGTTGTCACACCGGGGTGGTAGGCAATGAGAGTTTTTGAAAATTCTCCTTGTGTGATAGCAGACGTAAAGTTAGTACTTCTACGGAGCCACCGAACCTCGTCACTTGACCAGTGTGCGGACAACGACAATAACCGAGGCAAGCTTACAATTGCGAATAAGCACAAGACTAACAGGATCCCGACATAGTAACGCGGGGCGCGCGGAGATGTTTGCTGTAACATAAAAGTGTTTGTCTAATCTACAGTTGCAAACTCACTCTGTGTTCCACCGACAACTAAAAGTCCCAAGGTGGAACACAGAAGGAACCGGAACAGTTCGCCGGGCTATGGTGTCTTTGTGGATTCCTGTTTTGCTTGTTCTTGCTCTGCCCAGGCTTGTTCCATCTTTTCCCTGAGGTGCTTCGCCCGTCTCATCCGTTCCTCACGTGTTGGACAGCAACTACAAGATTTTTTCTTTTTTTTCAAGACGCTATCCTGTGAAGGTACCGTGGCTTCAGTCGACGATTGCTGTGTTGGAAGAACCCCAATTGTTGCATAAATCACAGAGGAGACAACAATTACGCACAAAAAAAGTATCCCTGATATTGTCAGAAACAGTTTCATCGGTTATCCTCCAGTATTTTGCTATGCCTTACTTCATTATAGATGCGATCCAAGTGTTCTTGGTTTTTCGGGGGCCACGGGACATCCTCTGGCAACCCGAGATCTTCAGGACTGATAGGATCAGGTTTCTCAGGGAGAATATTACCTGCCTTATCAACGTAGATAATTTTCCAACCTCTCGGGTGTTTCCCTTTAAATAAAAGGTCAAATCTCTGTTGATCAGAGAGCATACTACCTGTAAAAGAAGCACTTCCCCGAGTTCGGTGCACACGAACAGTTTTGTCATAAAGCGGAATAATGGTTTTCCGATCTGGTCCTACAAAAAGAATATCAAGGACCTTCGGATCTGCTTGCATTGCAGCTTTGAGTTGTTGATATTCCCAAATTTTTCTATCGATATAAGCACTTTTGTAGGTTTCCCAATCGTCAGTAGAAGGAATGCCGAGTTTGCCAGATACCCACTCCTCTGGTTGATTTTCAAGACGAACTAAACGCCGGCGTATTGACATGTATCTGGAATAATCTCTACTATGTTCAATAGTGATGCCTTTCTCAAGGAGCATTTGAAGCCATTTAACCTGAGGGTACTTCTCATCAACCTCCGGATTTGTTCCTACCTTTTCCTTAAAAGTTTCAAAAAGAGCGTCAACGGTCTGAGGTCCTTCATATTTGGTAGGAGATGTTGATGTTGTTTCTACTTTTATACAAGACACAACCATGCATAAACAGAGTGTTACCAACGTCATCAAAAAGTTTCTCATCTAATCCTCCTCTGGTAATTCTTCTTTCAAGTTTTGGTGTTCTGTTGGAGGCAGCGATTTCTGGCGACGAATAATTTGCTCCACTTGTTCGGCAATTTCAGGATCATCGACTTTGAGTCTGCGCAGCCCTTCCTCCGGTCCGTACTGATTCAAAGTGACGATAGCTCGCTGAAGCCGCGTGCTGTCAAACTGTTGTGGACTTTTCTTAATATCGTCTTCAATAGTTAACTTTGGTGTCAACAATTTGTTGATTTCTGCCTCAAACTCACTGTCGCTCATATTGGCAAATTTTATAATCTCGCGTTGTACTTGTTCAACCTGCCTCTGAAGAGCTTCAGCCTGTTCCGCTGTTTTGGTGGTTGGATTAGGATTGTGTTCAGGAAAGTCTTCATATCGTTTTGGATCCGGATCCGGATTACTTGGAGCGGTCTGCTGCACAAAGCCGTCTTTCGGGGGCAACGGTTCCCAACCTTCAGGGGGCATACTTACCTCCTCGCGAGTAATAAGGGGAGGCTTTTCCCCGAGGGCATGTCCGTCTTCACTGATGTAAACGATGTCATAACCTTCAGGATGTTTCCCACGAAATAAAATGTCAAGTTTCTGTTGATCAGAAAGTTCGCTACCAGTAAAAGCCGCGCCACCTGGAGTTCTTTCGACGTAAACACGGCCGGGAGTAAACGGCAGAAAAACTTCATGGTTGGGACCGGTGAAGAAACCACCTGATATTGTAGGATCTACTTGGCTCGCAGCTTTGAGTTGTTGGCGTTCCCAAATTTTTCTATCGATATAAGCATTTTTGTAGGTTTCCCAATCGTCAGTTGGGGGAATACCAAATTTTCCTGAAGCCCACTTTTCAGGTTGATGTTCAAGCCGGGCTAAACCCCAACGCGGTGTCATATAACCAGAATAATCACCGAAATCTTTGATAGTGAGACCTTTCTCAAGAAGCATCTGAAGCCATTCAGCCTGAGGGTACTTCTCGTCTATCTCAGAGTTTGCAGTCATTTGCTCAAATGACTTAAGCAGTGCTTCAACGGTTTGGGGCCCATCATGCTTTTTAGGGCCATACTCTTGCTGATTTTCAGGTGGAGGGAGTTCAGAAAAGTCGTAGACCTTCACAGATGGCGGTTTGTCAGAGTGCTGCTTGAGTTCTTCAGCTTTTCGCAAAAAAGCTGCGCGCATTTGCGCCTTTAGTACCTCAATCTGTTGTTTCGCACTTGCGAGTTCATACGGCATTTGTTTCCCAATTTCTTCTAAAAGTGCTTCAGTTTGGATTTCGGTTTGTTCATCCAGCCAGACTTCCCAAGAATCTATAGTGTTTTTCTGATCATATACATTCCTACTAAGATTATCAGTAGTGTTTCCAGATGTTGACTGTTGTGCCGGAACTCTGAAGATCTGTGTCACCAGGGTAGACTCGCGCCATAGAAAAAATGATACGATGCCTAAAACCACGAAAATAGACAGGATAAATAGTTTTTTTTTCATTGGATAGTTCCTTGAGTGAAGATACCGCCGGCAAAGCTGTTAAACTATGCCGGCGAAACATTTGACAAACTAAGAACTTGTAGGACATGTATCGCTATCAGGATCGGCCCCCTCAAGGGTACCACTTGCATCAGCAGAAGTATCAACTGGCATATTTCCGTTTCTATCTATCAGTAATATTGCATTCGCCGAATGACCTTTGCTTTTTGTAGAAAGCCAAGAGAAAAATAAAATGCGTCTCCGGACAGTTTTCACCCAGATTTCTATGTCGTCAGGATCTGAAACATTGAATCCGGCACTGGCGTAACAACTGGCATTACCAAAGAACTCTTCGTCTTCTTGTAACGGCTCAGAAATACTGGGAGAAACACTAGCGGAGGCTGAGTTGTCGCCACAAGAAGCGGAAGCATCCACCTTTGGAGTGCCTGCATCAACGTTTTGGTGGATATAAAACGTTATACCCAAACTTAACACTACCACGAAGGTAGCAAACAGAATTTTATTCATTGATTTTTTCCTTTCGTTTACAAAAGCTTTGATGCCTCATCTGAAGCATTAGCAGTTAATAGTAGAAAAATCAAATCTACTTTGTTTAACCCTTCATTGCTCAGGTGATGAAGTTCGATAAGGTTTCGTGCCTGCAGACCGGTTGCTTTAATAGCAATTGTAAAGACTATCTCAATCACAAGGCACCTTCTGCTTTTCACTCGGCCCCGCCGTGAACTTGTTTCCATGCACCCATGGGTTGGTTGCTGAGGTACAAACGCTGCGGCGATCCGAGATACTCATTATATGGACAATCTTAGAGGCACAAAGGCATACGATTTAAAACAGATCAAAACTTCATCTCGCAAATCTGATTTCTTCCTTTTCGTTTGCAGGAAACGTGAATTAGCATAACACGTTTTCTGCACTGTAATTAACAATTTAACATGTACAGCCCAGTTGATTTTAGTGGTGCCGTGCATGTTCACTCACTAAGGTGGAGCGTCACCCCGCCAAGCACACCGCCACGGACACTCTTCCGCAGCAGAGAGACACAAGCATCTCTAACTTGGAAGTCTCATTAAGAAAATATCCTGCTTGTGGATTCCTGTGAGGTGCTGCTGAAAAATCGGTGATCAAGATATTCAAGACACAGACGCAAGTAGAGCACACCCGACTTAGAAACTACCTTAACTTTCAAGTCAATATCGTTTCTGCTTTGATTGCTTACCAGCTTTTGGAGAACACACCCTCCGTGAACCTGTCTGCACTTCAGCAAATCAAGGATTTACCTATACTCGTCTAACTACTAAACTTTTTTCAAACTCATGTAATATTAGACATTATATTGGTTGAATTGCATGTTCGTTTTCATCAGTGTGTTTTTAAATCGCTATAATGTCTATTGAAATTTGCTTGGTTTGTACACTTACAGGAAACCCAATTTAACAAAATTGTGCTACGAAGACGACTAAAAAAATAACCTACGACGAACGATATAAAATAACGAGTGTGAACACAGCACAACGGTTGTAGCCTATAGCCCTTACTACTGAAATGTGAAATAGAATAGATAGAAAGTGAACAACGGAACCCATTACTAACATCCAGAGATTTGGCTTACACTTCACTAATAACTTAAGCAAGAACTATGCCAATCGGTGAAAACGTTCTTATCATTGCCCTGTTATGCTTTGTCCGTCAAGGCGGCACGCGGGATCCAAGCTGTACGCGGTGTGATGCAATCGCTTAAAGTTGTTTTTCGTCGAGTGTTTCAAAATGAAACAAATTTGAGAGCGATATAGGTGGCGAAGCCTTTGATAAAGCGGGTTACAGCGTGTTGTGCTTCAATATGAAACACTGTTTCATTTTGAAACAACATTTTTAGGGTGGCAAGTTATATTTCTTCATTTTCCGATAAAGCGTGGTTCTGCCGATGCCCAATGCCTGT
>JAPPNJ010000129.1:1675-65510 GCA_028818705.1 Candidatus Poribacteria bacterium | reverse complement strand
GCACGAGTGCGGAGGCATCGTCTCGGGCGAGTTGTTTCAGTTTACCAAGACTGAGGTTCGCTTCCAATTTACCGAGAGCAACCGCGACGAAGTAACGCACATCGGCATCTTCGTCGTCCAAAGCTTCTAACAGGACCTTTGTATCAGTTACCGTGGCGAGGTGTCGGTCTGCATCACCGATGTTAATCAATGCTTGGGCGGCGATTCGCCGCGAGTGGAGATCACCGTGACGGAGGGAAGTAAGGAGTTCATCATGATTTCCATTGGGAATAACCGGTAGGTTGTCCCAGTCACAATCCAAGCAGAACCACGAATTTTCATCCAACCGTCGAAGGTTCGCATTTCCACAAAGTGGGCATTCCCCAAATTCCTGTTGCTGACTCATGATTGTATCCATTGTCCTTGCGATGTACGCTGTTGCCCCGCACACTGATTCGCTACGGGGACCCTGGACTAACAGTGGTTGTTAATCCGGTTTACCGATTTCTAACCGGATTGTAGGCTGTAATATAGAAATAATCGATGCTTTAATAATAGAGATTTGTCGGGATTATGTGTCGGAAACGGGATTTATTTCCAACTCTGGTAACTCGCGCCAAATTTCAGGACCTTCTGGTTTGAAATTAATAGTCGCAATGAACTGCATACCGTGGTAGAAGTTGATTTTGAATTTCCCACCCCCGAAATTTTTCTTGAGGTATTCCAACGGGGCTTCAATCAACGGACCCATTTCGTCCGCGTGGTAGAATGCGAGTGCTTTAAACCGAACTGTATTGCCGACTGGTTCCTGTACGAGAAGCTGCGCTGAAGTAGCAGGGAAAAGCACCTGAAAGGCTTGCCAAAGGTCCGAAACAGTAGGGTTTGATTTCCCAATGCGCTTTTTGAAGTCGTTTTCGAGATATTCTGAGAACGTGTTAAAAACCCAGTCCATGGTAAATAGTTTTCAGTTATCGGTTATCAGTTGTCAGTAGTTTTCACTTATTGGCTATCAGTTGTCAGTTAATACCTTGTGGCAATTGCTTTATAGGTAACCATCACAGCATATCTCCTTAACTGATAACTGATGGCTATTATAGCGGCGCCTTTAAGAAGTCCTTCCAGTTAAAGTTGGGCAGAGGGAACTCCTCTGTGGCTTTGCATTGTCAAAACGTTGCTGCTTTCTCGAAAAACTCAATATCTACACGTTCAACACCAGCCTCTCGTGCGTTTTCAGCGACGCGTTGGACAACCATCTCGCGAACAAACGGAATCGGTATCCGTTTAACTCGGTGCTCGACTTCCTCTGTACAGGGTACTGCCGTGTTGTCGAGAAACGGACCATCTTGAAGCACGGCTTCATCAGGATGGTCGCATGTCTCTGGTACGAGTTGTTGCAACCGCATTGAGACATAATTCGTCACCCAATCCTTGAACGCTTCCGATTGCTCGGTATCAACTTCATCGACACCGGAGCGTTGCTCCAGTTTCTCGTTGATGCTAACGAGTAAGTTCTCCACGCGTGCCAAACGTTCTTCTACATCATTAAGTCGTTTCTGTGCATCTGTTTTTTCACGCATATCCTTCTCCTTGTTTTTCATTTACCTTGTGATTCGTTGCAGAGAGTTATGTAAAAACACTCCCTTCCTATACTCAGCCGTGTGCATTGCTTAGGCTTACCTGCTCTGGTCAAGAACTAACCGCTGACGACTGACTGCCATTTCTTAAATTGCCCAATATTTCCAAAGGTTCTCCGGAATCTCGTATTTAATCTCTTCTTTCTTTTTATGCGAGTAACGTGCAAAGACCCCAAAACGTGGAACACTTCTCACATTCGCTGACCCAGTATGGCAGAGAAACGCGTGCCAGAGAACAACGTCCCCCGCAGCACCAATAAACTCACAGGGTCCCTCTGACGATAAATCCGAAAGCACATGCCATCCCCAATCCTCGATATCGTAGAAACTGCCATCAATTTGCTCAGGATATTGAAGAAAGTATTTGTGTGTTGAGTAGTGGCTTTGGGGCCAAAACACGAAGGCACCACCACCAGGTTCAACATCATAGAGATAAGTTGTCGCCCCCAGCATAAAAGGACTCCAACCCCCTGGACCGTAGGCATCAATGTGACCGCTACTCGGCATTGCCCATTCTTCTTTAGGATTCGGCCATTTGACGAGCGGTGAACCGCCTCCACCTGTAAATTGCCCATCACCGAGCTGCTTCGTAATTTCTTGCATCTCAGGCAGCTGTCCAAACAGCGGCGAAAAACTGAAGTTTTGCACCACATAGTCGTCGGGCCATGTCTTCGGCGTCTCTAAGCTGGAATCAAAATGCTTCCAAACCTGTTCTCTCCATCCATCAATTATCTCCGAATGAATAAAATTTTCAAGGATAAGATATCCATGCTCCTGAAAAAATGCTATCTGCTCTGCTGTAAGCATCTCAGTTTCCTCTATCAGTAAAGAGTTGGTGGCTGATAACTGACTGCCATTTCCTAAATTGCCCAATATTTCCAAAGGTTCTCTGGAATCTCGTATTTAATCTCCTCGCGTTTTTCATGGGCATACCGGGCAAAGAGACCAAAACGTGGAACATCTCTAACATTTTCCGATCCGGTGTGACAGAGAAACGCGTGCCACAACACAACGTCACCCGCAGCACCAATAAACTCACGGGGTCCCTCCGGCGATAAATCCGAGAGCACATGCCATCCCCAATCCTCGATATCGTAGAAACTACCATCAATCTGCTCAGGATATTGGAGGAAGTACTTGTGTGTTGACTGGTGACTCCGGGGCCAAAAGATGAAAGCACCACCTTTCGGTTCAGCATCATAAAGATAGGTTGTTGCCCCCAGCATAAAGGGACTCCAGCCAGCAACGGCACCATACGCGTCGATGTGTCCGTCATTGGGCATTGCCCACGCTTCTTCAGGATTGGGCCATTTGATAATCGGTGAGCCACCGCTCCCTGTAAAAAATTGTCCGCCCCCAAGCTGCTCGGAAATCTCTTGCATCACGGGCAGATGCCCGAATACCGGTGAGAAACTGAAATTCTCAATTGTATAGTTGTCGGGCCACGTCTCAGGTGTTTCTAAACTGGAATTGAAATAGTTCCAGACCTGTGACCGCCACACGTCGATCGTTTCAGGATCAATCAAATTTTTGAGAATGAGGTATCCATGCTCCTGAAAAAATGCTATCTGTTCTGCTGTTAGCATAGGAGTCTAAGTTCCTTCTACGATTGTTACGGCACAGCGGAGTGTGCCTACTACCTTAGATTAGCGTTTCGGTCTGAAGGATGGAATGCCGGTTTTATCGAATCGTTTCTTGACTGCCTTCATCAATTCGGGAGTAACCTCGCGATGACCGTGTTCGCGTGCATATTTCTCAACACTTTTGACGACCATACCACGCGCAAATGACGGCACGCGCTTCAACCGTTTTTTAGCGGCTACACTCCACTGCAAATCATAATCGGTTTCCGTTGCAAAAGCAATCTTTTTCTCAATTTGAACGGGAGGCGTATTATATTGTCCGGGCTGATATTCGCACGACGCATCTTCAGCGAGATAGTTGCCGGTGGTAGCATAGGCACGTGCCCTACAACCGCCGCATACCTCTTTGAATTCACACGCCCCGCACTTTCCTTCAAGCGTGTCCCGATTTCGTAAGTCCTGAAAAGTCTTAGATTCATTCCAGAGCTTGACAAAACTTTCCTCTTTGAGGTTTCCGACGCTAACAGGTAGATAAGGACAGGGAGTCAGTTCGCCTTCGGGTGTAATGCGACAGTAATAAATGCCACACGGACAAGTGCCGCTGGGGTAACCTTGAAGGAAGGCGGAGTCGGACTGTTGTTCATAGATAACGCGTTTGTAATGAGGGGCACACTTCGCAGCGATGAGCATTTTCCCCGCATAAGCTGCCTGCAGCTTGAAAAGCGTCTCAAGCATGTTTTCATATTGCGCAGATGTGATATCCATCACCGTCTTACCTCTTCCGGTTCGGACGAGGAAGTAGAGGTTTAGTACCTTCGCGCCGAGTTGATATGCGAACTCTACAATTTTTGGGATTTCGTCGTAGTTCCATTGTGTTACGGAGGTTTGAACGAGGAAGTCAAGTTGTGCGCGTTTGAGTGCCTCAACACCGTTCATTGTCGCTTTCCAGGCACCTTCCATGCCTCGAAATCTATCGTGATTTGTAGGTTGCATGGAATCTAAGCTGACACCCGCGCCAGTGACACCGTGTTGTTGCATCTTATCGACCACTTCGTCGTTCAGTAAGACACCGTTTGTGCCCATTACAACAAGAAACCCGGTATCGGAGGCATACTTCGATATCTCCAAGATATCCGGGCGTAATAACGGTTCACCGCCAGTGAGAATCAGGAGGATGTGCGGATTAATTTCGGCGATTTCATCTATGACGCGAAAACATTGGGATTGGCTAAGTTCCGCGTCCCTTGAATGTCCGTGTGAATCTTGGATATCGGACAGATTAAGGTTTCCATTCACTAACTCGTTTGTGTCTACAAATCCAGCCGGTAGGTAGCAGTGTGTGCACTTTAGATTACAGAGTCGAGTGATATTCCATGAAACTGCTTGAACTTTTGTATTTTCCATGCTTTTAACAATTGGGTTTTTGCTTTTTTGTTTTTGCGGATATACAGTGCGTATACTATTTCTGCTGATTGGCGAGCACTTTCATGGAATGGAACTACAATAGCAATGTGAGCGCGAAAACAATTAGGCCCGCTACCAGCATCAAGCCTCTCCAAACGTTGATATGAGGGCTCTGATTGTGATGTGTTTCACCATCGGGCGGAGCAAGTTCAAGGTGCTTCCGATAAAACGAACTGTACAACCCCCAAAAGAGTGCCATAATGCCAAACGTCGCGAGTTTCGCGACGAAAGTTAACATATAGGCTTTGAAGTCATTGTTGCTGTTCCCTGTGAAAAAACCGTTATTCCAGGCAACAATAAAAAACACCATCGCGCCTGTTGTCAGCAAAACATGGATCATCAACCGTATCCAGGTCCGAAAACGATTATGGATCGCTAACAGGTTTTGTGGCGGTAAGTTTTGCTCTAAAATCGGCATCGCGACGAAGGTAGAAAAGAGTACACCTCCGAACCAGACGATCGCCGCTATCAGGTGGACGCTCCGGATGAAAAGTTCTACGCTTTCCCGCATTTTTCTCCAGAATCCGCATTTTTCATAAATGATACCATATTTTGCGCCCAAAGTCAAATTTGTCTTTGCCTTGCACCTTTGATTAAAAGTCTCAAGCCTACAAGTCACATCTTCAGATTGACAAAAATTAATGCAACTATTGCGAACAGGGCGCCGATGAGAGAGGGCCGGCTCAGCCGCTCGCGAAGGAACACCATACCAACAAACATCGTAAATAGCACACCGCCAGAACTTGACATCGGAAACGCGATTAAGGCACTCACCTTATCCAGTGCGATAAGCAGTGCCCAACTCCCACCAACGTTACAAATGCCTATTAATGTCCCGTAGGCGACTTCCCACCAATTTGGCCACGTTCTCTGATAAAGGCATATTCCTAAGTAAATAATCGTGGCAACGCCAAAGAGAAGGCTCATATAGAGCGATTTCTCGTCAATAGGACACATTTCGTTGAAGGCTTTCATGGTGAGACGCGAGATACCGGTGATAACCAGAATCGTGATAACAACGACGAATCCTAAGCCTTGACTCACTTCGGGTCTATCGGGTGTAAACTTATAGGTTGGTTCTTTTTCCCGCTGGCTGAGAAGTGGAATCGCTACGAAAGTTAGGACGAGCCCTATGGTCTGCCACAAATTGGGAATCTCTTGCCAGAACAGCATCGACACCAAAATCGGTACTACAATTGATAGCCTGACAAGTGCTGCCGTGACGACAATCCCACTAAGCCGGATTCCAAGCGTAAATAACTCAAACCCAGCGGCATACGTCACGCCGTTTGATATACCTAATACGTAGGTTAACTTTGAAAACTCAAAATCCTGTTCCTGTGACAGTACCCAAACGCTAATAAAAAAAGCGCTGAGATAGTTGACAAAGCCGATCGGGTTTAAGCGTTGTTGATTATCTTTGGCATGCTTGAGAAAGAGCCCGAAACCGGACAGCAGGACAATATTGAGGGCAAGGAAGAGCATGTTTGATATAGTTGTCGGTTATCAGTTGTCAGTTGTCGGTTGAAGACGGGATTGATACGCGTTGAACATTTCTTCTTAGCTGGCAACTGACAATCAATAGCCCATAGTTAAACGCCATTAGTTCATCGGTAAAGCGACTTTAGTTTTCTCTTTGGCGGATTGATAGGTTGCTAAAACGACTTCCACAGCGTGTTTTCCACCCTTGCCATCAATTATAGGCGTTTTACCATCTCGGATACAGTCAACGAAATGGGTTAGTTCACCGACAACCCCGTGTGGTCCATCGCGATTTGGGGTAATTTCCTCCCAATCGCCGCCAAGCTTTTTGAAATAGGCGAGGTCGGCTGCCATGTTTAAACGGAGTGAACCTTTCGTGCCGTCAATGATGGTTTCGTTGGTTCCTCGTGCCCCGAGAAAGCCACCCCACCGCAAAATACCCACTGCGCCTGAATCGTAGCGGATGAGCGAGATGGTGTAATCCTCCCAATCGTCATGTCCGGAGAAACTCCCCACTTCGGCGGCGACAGTGAGAGCGGTGCCACCGAACCAATTAATCAGGTCGGATTTGTGGATCCCGTTTTCCAATAATCCGCCGACAGTGCCGTACCAACTTTCGGGGCGGGTGCGAGGAGCATTATAGGGTCCTGTGTAATCGGTTTCGATGTACGTGATGTCTCCGATCTCACCAGCATCTACCATCTCTCTACCGAGTTCATGCACAGGGTAGAAGCGTAGCACCTGCCCTACCATTAAATGCGTCCCGGCTTTATCCGATGCCTCAATCATTGTATCTGCCTCAGCAAGCGTCAAGGAGAGCGGTTTTTCACAGAAAGCGTGTACGCCTGCCTCCCCTGCATCAACCACTACCTGTGTGTGCGCGACAGGGGGTGTTGCAATGACCACCCCATCCACAAGGGCAAATAATTCCTGATAGTCCTGAAACGCGCGGATGCCATGTTTTTCAGCAACGGCTTTCGCTGCATCCAATCGAAGGTCTGCTACCCCTACAAATTCACAATTTTCAACGTTTGGGAGCGAGTTGCAATGGGCGTTTCCCATGCCACCGACTCCGACTACACCTATACGAACCATAGTGAATCTCCTTGTGTAATAGTTGTCAGTTTTCAGTGGTCAGTTAAGAACTGTCGCTTAAGAGAATCATCTTTTAACTGAAAACCGAGAACTGATAACTGAAGACTACTTTCGCACTAACCATTTTATAATTGAGATTGCGACGACAATAGCAAAAACGAAAAATATCCATTTGATGTGTGGCGATGCTCTCTCACCCAAGTAAGAGTAAACCAAGGTGGCTGGCATCTGCCCAATTCCAGTGGCGATCCAAAATCCGAGAAACCGCATCCGGGTTGCCCCTGCAAAGTAGCTGACAACATCAAAAGAGATAAACGGCATTAATCGGGCAATGAGAATAGCATAAGTGCCATATTTTTCAGCAAAATCATTTGCTTTGTCAACTGCAGGTTGGCTAATTAATGCTGTAATACGTTGAATGCCAAGGACGCGAGCAATATAAAAACAAAAAGCGGCACCGACCATCGAGCTACTCCAAGACAGGAGCGAGCCCCACCAAAATCCAAAAAGCGTGCCATTTGCAAAGGTAATCAGAAACGCGGGCAGCGGCGCAATTACGCTCTGAAAGATCATGAGAATCGCTGATACAACAGGCGCAAGCGCACCATAACTCTTAATGTATGCACGTGCTGTTTCAATGCTCTGAAAAGCCGCTGTAAGTTCAAGGAGATATTCCCAAACCTGCTTATGGTAGACTCCCAGAACAATTAACCCAATCAACAGCCCAAGTAGCAGTATAATGTGAAGCTTTTTGTGGACGGCATCTGCTACCTTAAACATCTTTTGCTTGCTGTATCAATGCGTTATTCATTCGATCTCTGAGTTCTTGTATTCCCTGGTCTGTCCAGCTATAGAAACCTTGTCCGGATTTCACTCCGAGTTGTTCGGTGTTAACCATTTCTCGGAGGAGCGGATTGATATCGGACGAACTGTTAAGGTCTTTATAGAGTTCTTCAAAGGCAGCGAGTACAAGGTCCCATCCTGCGAGTTCAAAAACCTCAAAGGGACCGGCAACGCTAAGCCGTCGTCCAAAACTGTTCCGTACAACGAGATCGACGGTTTCTGCACTGGCGATACCTTGCTCCACGATGGCGAACGCTTCCCGAATCAAGGCGGCTTGCAGTCGCGGTCCGACGAAACCAGGTACTTCTTTTTCAATAATTGCAGGCGTTTTACCGATAGCTGTCAAAAGTTCAAACGTTGCTTTAACCGTTTCATCGGAGGTATCCGGGCTGCGGATGAGTTCGACCAGCGGAATCAGATACGGTGGATTAAAATAGTGGGTGTTGAGTATCTTGTCCTTGCGTTTCGCGTTCACGCCGATTTGGCTCGGCATTAATGCGGTAGTGTTGCTTGCCAAAATTGTGTGCGGTGGACAGATTGTGTCCAGTTTCTCAAACACCTGCTGTTTTAGTACTAAATTTTCGATGACGGCTTCCACTACAAAGTCTGCGTTTTCTGCGACCGCTTCGAGTTCTGTATTGGTCTGAAGTCGCTGCAACGTTGAGTGGATGCTTTCCCTTTCAATAATAGCGCTTTCTGCAAGCACGTTGAGATTTTTCTCAATCTGGGTGCGTGCCGTTTGAAGTTGTTCCTCGGTAACATCGTGCAAATGTACGTGATAGCCTGCGCTTGCGAACTCTTGCGCGATACCGTGTCCCATCAGTCCTGCACCAATAACTGCTATTTGCATAATTCTGTCAGTTATCATCTGACCTCCTTTTGCTGGCAATAACAATCGTGAATTCTCCCCGCGGCTGGGTGCCTCGGAATTTTTCCAATGCTTCGCTAACATTCCCACGAAATATCTCTTCAAATCGTTTCGTCAACTCGCGGGTCACAACAATGTCACGTTCGCCGAGTACTTCAAGTACATCTTCGAGGAAACGCCGGAGCCGATGCGGGGATTCAAAAAGGATTAACGTTCTTTCTTCGTCAGCGAATACACTTAATTGACGTTTTCTTTTTCCTGATTTTGGAGAGAGAAAACCTTCAAAGGTAAAGTTGTGAAGAGGTAAACCTGAAACAGATGCCGCTGCAACGACTGCCGAGGCACCAGGAATCGGAACAATGGGGATTTCTGCGGCGATACATCCACGCAAAAGTGGATACCCTGGGTCTGAAATGATAGGCGTGCCGGCATCTGAAACAAGCGCGATCGTCTCGCCTGTCTGTAGACGTTCAATCAGTTTATCACGCTTAGATTGCTCATTCCCTTCAAAGTAACTTGTCAGTGGGGTATGAATGTCGTAATGCTTTAGCAGGCGGCGGGTCTGGCGGGTATCTTCAGCGGCGATGAGATCTACCTCTTTGAGGATACGTAGTGCACGTAAGGTGATGTCCTCTAAATTCCCGATTGGTGTGCTGACGAGGTAGAGTGTACCGGGTGATGTGTTCTGCATAAAGCGTGCTCAACCCCCTTATCAGGGGTAGGAGAATTCCGGGATATTGTAATGTCTACATATTTTTATAATTTACCATAAAAGCCATTCCCTTGCTATATTGTCCTTTTCATGCTAAATTATCGGCGATGAGAATTATCTATGCCATTCTATGTGTGCTCTGGTTAATATCACCGGTGTGTGCGCAGATTGTCCCTAACAAAAAACCATTTGAGGTGTCGCGCCCGCTTTATGTCGGTGCGCGGGCTTTAGCAGTGGGCAACGCCTTCACTGCTGTTGCCGACGATGCCAGTGCCGGTTTTTGGAACCCCGCCGGTCTCATTCAGTGGCAAGGTGTCCAACTCTTTGCTGTCAATAAGTTTCACGATCGCGATGATTACCGATTTGATCCAAAGGGGATCGGCTATAGTTACCGAGGCTATAGCCTCTTTTGGGGCAATAAAATCGCTATCGGTGTTGACAGCGGCGTTCCTGATTTTAACTATTACGGCATCGCGCGTCAACTCGGTGCGTACGCCGCTGCAGGATTAAGCCTCAAATTTAAACGGAGACATCCATCCAACGTTTATCAATTCTTCGGTTACCAAACCGCTTACGATCTCGGCTTACTCTTCAAACCTCGTCCGAATCTCAAATTCGGATGTCTCGCACAGAATCTGGAGGGTTACGGTATTCAATGGTTAACTCTCGGCACTGCCTACCGCTATGCTGCATTCCAATTATCGGCGGATGTCGCGATCTCTACCGAAGGGGAAACGCCAGAATTCTACATCGGGACTGAGTGGCATCCGTTCCATGTCCTTCCCGTCCGGTTCGGTGTCTCAAACGGTGCTCTAACTACCGGAATAGGGATTGTGTGGAGAGGTGTTCGCATCAACTACGCTCGGATTTTTGAGAAGTCTTTTGCATCCGATTTCATTGAATTGGCTATTAGTTTTTAGCTTGTAGGTTGGGTCGAGCGGAAAAAAATAAACCGTTATCAATCCCAATGGACTTCACTGTTCCAGTAGACCCGCGGGTCGGATATTTTGGGTGAAACCCAACGAATCGCTATTTACTTACCTATCTCTTTCCAATCCAACATCTCTTGATTCCATTCAAACTCCTGTAACGGACCGAATTTGAGGTTAATCGTTAAGCTCTTCGGGGTTGGCGAACTGTCAAATAGATTGAAGTCCCGGACGACAACGTAGGTGTGCTGTCCATCAGTAATCGTTTTGCACGCCTCAATAAAGTCATCGAGGTTGTGAATCTGCTTCCCATTTATGTCAAGAATAACCACCTTGGAGTTCCCATTTCGTTCTTGCAAACCGACTCGCGAGAAACTGCTACCTGCAACAGCGTGTGGTAGATAGACACCATCGGCTTCTAAGAAGAGTATCCGCCGGAGTTGCGGCGTAATATCGTGGAAGACGGCACCACCAAATCTGACGAATCGACGCACCTTCTTCGCCTCCAAATCCTCTACAGGCACATCCAGACTCAGGTTTTCACCGTTGCGGTAAACGTCCAAGTTGACATTTTTACCGACGTGCTGGTTCAGGATAGCATCAAAGGTGTAGAGATCGTCCTTTATGAGTTTGTTGTTGATACGGTAGATAATGTCGGAGGCGCGAAGGATGGTTTCACCGATTGTCCTCGGTACGATCGACTCAATCTGAATTACCTTTGGTGTTCCGGCTTTGGAGGGACCTATCTCTTTTCGCAAAGCTGCAGGAAAATTGAAATGTTTAATGGCTTCACCAATAGAGACCAGTTCTAAATCAACACCGATTTCACCGCGTTGGATTGTTATCTTATTCCGGATCAACTCAAGCGCATCGTAAAGGTAGTCGATCGGCAGTTCAAAGCTGGAGGTATCCGTACCGCGTGCATGGATCGCGATAACCTCGCCTGCAGTATTCCATACAGGGCTTCCGCTTGAGCCGCCTGTCCGGTCGAAGGTCGTGTGGATATAACTGGAATGTCGATCGCCTTTGTTGACATTTAAGTTCGCAATCGTGCCGAATTTGATTGAATATTCCTCTTTCTCGTTGTTACCGATGAGTAGAAGTTCATCCCCAAGGGAGAGTGAGTCCCATTCGCCGAGCTCAACGGCCTGGAGTTCAAAATCAACTTCAGCGGGGTCAATCTGATAAAACCCGAAATCGTGTGTGGGGTCGTAGTAGAGGATGCGTGCTTCTGTGAAGCTGCCGTCGTGGAAGTTTATTTTAACATAAGAGGGGCTGCTACCAGTAACGTGGCGGTTTGTGACGATAATTCCACGTTTTGCGTCTACGACAAAGCCGGTAGCGAAGCTCGTACCTTTTGCTTCTGTTTCAAAGACGACCTCAGAAGAGGTTTCGACATTCACCACCATCGGTTTAAAAGCGGCGATTTGTTCTGTCCAGTTGTGTGCAGCGTTGGCGTTTGCAATCAGCGTAAAAAGTAGGGAAATCGCCAAGACTGCGCCGTTTATATGGTTTTTCCTCATATTTTTGAAAATCTGTCTCATCGTGTTCCTTTTTGGTTTGGAGTTTTTGATTTTAAAGAGTCTAACACGCGAATTCAGGGATGTCAAATCTTTTTTGGAAGCAACTCCTTAACCCCCCTCAATGCCCCCTTATCAGGGGGCATTCCGAAAATGTCTCTATCTTGACGACACCTCTCAAACATGGTATATTGTCCATACTTTTATATAGCAAATTTCGGCTTGTAAACTACGCCGAAAGTGCTCTCAGTCATCTTGAAAAGCAAGAGAGGAATTTTAGATATGGCGACACATCACTTTCAACCGGCAGTTTATCACACAGCAATCGGTGCACACGAACCGGTGCTCCATGTTGAGAGCGGCGACACTATCTTCACAACTACCGTCGATAACGCAGGCTATGATGCCACGGATACGCAGGTAACCGAGAGGGGTAATCCACAAACAGGTCCTTTCTATATTGAATCGGCAGAACCCGGAGATACCTTAGCGGTTCACTTTGATCGGATAGTCCCGAATCGTTCTATCGGACGGGCTGCTATGGCTGTTGCCCCTAATGTCCTTGATCCTGGCTATGTAGCCTCCGAGATGCCCGAAGGAGGTCGTGGTCTCGCAGAGTGGCATGTAGATGTAGAGAAGTGGACTGCTACGTTGATGACCTCGGTGCCGCAGCTGGCTAAACTTACACTTCCCCTTGAACCGATGGTTGGGTGTTTCGGTGTTGCGCCACCCCGTGGACAAGCGATTTCGACGGCGACCTCTTCTACACACGGCGGCAATATGGATTATCGCGGTTTTCAGGAGGGTGTTACCGTCTACTTCCCAGTTTTCGTCCCGGGGGCACTCTTTCATCTTGGCGATGGACACGCTGTACAGGGGGACGGCGAGATTGTCGGGACTGGTATTGAAATCTCTTTTGATGTGCGGTTTACGGTTGAAGTGCTCAAGGAAAAAGGCATCAATTGGCCCCGTGCAGAAAACAGCGATTATATTCTGGCAGCGGGCAACGCACGGCCGTTGGATCAGGCGGTGCAACATGCGACAACCGAGCTGCTCCGCTGGTTGACGGAACTCGGCTTGGAGAAACGCGCAGCACATACCTTGTTAGGGCAGGCGGTGGAGTATGATATGGGAAACGTCTTTGATCCAGCGTATACGATGGTCTGTAAAATCAAGAAGTCGATATTACAGGGGATTGGGGTTTGGGAGTAAGCATTGACAGCCGCTCTAAGATTTATTCATGTTTAATTCTGCCATAGAGCGGAGATTCAACAGCGGGGTCATCACACCACCAGCAGCGGGTAAAACAACCCCAGTATCGTAAAGTTTCATAGCAGAAATAGTGGCATGCGCCACATCTTCAGGCGCACCAGGGCGCACCATAAAAATGTAACCTTTCTCCGCTGCTTCTTCATAGTCGGGGATACGAACGCGCGATAAATCCGTATCAATCACACCCGCGGCGATACCGTTCACTTTAATGCCGTGCTGAGCTAATCGTCCAGCGTAGGCACGCATGCTCATCTCTAACCCTGCTTTTGAGATACAGTAAGCGGTTCGGTTGTCGGATGCCATTATGTCAGAGATTGAGAGTGTGTAGATGATGCATCCGCGTATCTCGTTTGCCACCATGTAGTTTGCGACGCGTTGCGTAAGAAAGTGTGTCGCTTTGAGATTAGTGTTAACAATAAAGTCGAATTGTTCTGGGGTCTCCTCAAGGATGTCGGCAATGCGCGTGATACCGGCGTTGTTAATGAGAATATCTACCTTTCCGAAAGCGTCGTGAGCGGTGTTTAGCAGCTTTTCGTGCACATCAAGGTCACTAATGTCGGCTTGGATGATGACTGCTTTTCTGCCGAGTGCCTCCACCTCCTGTTGTACGGATTCGGCGGCATCACGGTTTTGGTTGTAGTTGATAAGCACATCAGCACCTTGACGCGCCAATTCAATAGCGATTGCACGTCCGATACCGCGGCTGGAACCGGTTACGATTGCGGATTTATCCGTGAACGAAACGTCTGTTGCGAAAAATCCGAGGTCTGTATCTGTTGACATTACATTTCCTTTTTTAGTGGTTGTCAGTTGTCAGTGGTCAGTTGTCGGTTAAGAGATGGCTTGGTTAAGTCAAAAACCTCTTTAACCCACAACCCATAACCCATAACCCACAACCATCTAATCTGAATATGGATCCGCTGCGTCGCGGAGGGCATCGCCTAAGAAGTTAAACGCAATCACAACAACGAGGACTGGCAGTGCTGGGAAAATGAGCCACGGATAGTGGAGCAGAACGGTAACGCGCTGCGCTTCTTCAAGCAGAACACCCCAACTCGTCATCGGTGGACGGATGCCCAATCCTAAAAAGCTGAGGGCAGTTTCTCCCAAAATCATACCCGGAATAGCAAGTGTGGCAATAACGATAATGTGGCTATAACATCCAGGCAACAGGTGCTTTGTGATGATGTGCCACTGTCCCGCACCCGCGGCACGTGCTGCCATCACGAAATCGCTCTCCCGATATGCCAAGACCTTTCCGCGTACCTGCCTTGCCAATCCACCCCATCGGATAATTGACAAAATAATCGTGATCCCGAAGTAGATTTGAATGCTTGACCAACCCGGCGGTAGTGCGGCACCGAGTGCCATCCACAATGGTATGTCTGGAAACGCCGAAAGAATTTCGATGATACGTTGAATCAAATTGTCTATCCAGCCTCCGTAGTAACCGGAGATGGTACCGAGAATAGAACCGAGAATGATGCTCAAAAAGACACCCACTAAACCCAAGGTCATTGAGACGCGTGCCCCGTACATGATTCGCGACAACAGATCGCGTCCCATCCGATCGGTGCCTAACAGGAACATGGGACCGGCGGAGCTGAACAGGTGCCGTCTGCCCTCTGCATCCTTAAAAAAGAATTCGGCGGGAATGCGTTGTGTTAAATCTCTGGTGAATTCTAATTCGAGGCTTTCTGGGTTGCGGACCGATTTCAATCCGTGGACATAGAATCCGTCTTGCGGTGAGAAATGGAGGCGTTGCGGTGGTACATGACGCAGCCGCATGTTGATTTCACTATAGTGATACGGCGCGAAGAAATCCGCACCAATGGCGAGGATGTAGAAGATGATTAAGATCGCGCCAGCGATGATCCCCATCCGATTCTTGCGAAACCGCCGCCATATCAGTTGGCGATAGCTGAGTTGTCCTATTTCGCTTGTAGTTTCTATTTCTTGGACCTCTTCGGTTGTCTGATTAGGAGTGACTTGTATCTCATTCATAACGAATCCTCGGATCTACCCAAGCGAGGGCTATGTCTGCAAGCAAATTACCGATAACTAAAAGGAGACTCAGCATCATAATCAGGGTTCCTGCAAGGTAGATGTCCTCGTTCAGTAGCGCCCGTAAGAGAATTGGACCAACTGTCGGTAAGCCAAGCACAATGGAGACGATCGCTGAACCGGAGAGGATACCCGGTAGGCTCATTCCTAAGATGCTGATGAGTGGGTTGATTGCAATCCGAACTGCATGCTTGCTCACCACGACGACTTCTTTAAGCCCTTTCGCCCGTGCGGTTTGGACGAATGGCTGTCCCAAAACGTCAAGTAGGTTCCCGCGCATGATCCGCATCAAACTCGCCGTCCCATTAATCCCGACAACGATGACAGGAATCCAGAGGTGTTTAATGAGGTCTGTCAGTTTGCCCCATGTCCACGGCGCGCCTTCATAGTAAGCCGAAAATAGTCCGAATAGTGGAACACCGAAGATGTCAAACGCAAATACCATCAGCGAAAGGGCTAAGAGGAACGCCGGTATTGACATCCCAACAAAGCTGAGAAAGGTCAAAAAATTATCCGACCATTGATATTGATGCGTCGCAGAGTAGACACCAAGCGGGATGGCGAGAACATAGGTGAAGATGAGCGACCCAACGGAAATAATCAGCGTGAAGGCTATTCTGTCCCATATTAGCTCATGGACCTCTCGTTTATATTCGAACGACTCACCGAAGTTACCGCCCACAAAGCCGCTTATCCAGATGAGATAGCGTTTCCACAGAGGCTCATTCAGGCCATAGCGTTCTCGTAATTCCTCGACCTGTGCTAACGAACTGCTATCGCCGAACTCCTCTTCTAACCGTTGAATTTCTCGATCGAGATAATCGCCTTGTGGAAGCTGGATGATAATAAAAGAGATCATAGAAATCGCCAAGAGTGTCGGAATTGCGATCAAACATCGGCGAATGATATAGGTAATTATCGGTGTGCCTCCTTGTTTAGGGTTGTTAGTTATCGGTTAACAGTTTTCAGTTAAGGCACTCATGTAATGGAATCCATTTGATATGCAGAAAGTACACTTTAACTGACCACTGAAAGGCTATGTGGAGCAGGTTAGCCGAACTGACCACTGATAACTATTCTTTGGATATCCAACACTGTTCAGGATAACTGGTTGCGGGCGTAACAATTGCCCAAGGTCCCAAAATGCCGTCGTTTGGGACATTGTGGAAATGGTTTGCTACGACCAAAAGCGATGGTGAACGTGCTGCAGAACCGAGATGAAAGGGGCCCTCGTCAATGTGAATCCGGACAGCATCCCGGACGTATTGATGCCGTTGTTTTTGGTCGGGTTCCCGTTTAATTTCATCGTATAAGTCAAGCAACCGCTTCAGCGGTCCGGTAGGCGGTTCTCCCTTTTCACCACCCGTCTCGTACCATTTCCCTACCTTAGGATGCCAGTATTTAGGGAGCGTCGGAAACACCCAATCGGGATAAGTAAAGAGGTCCATCTCCGCTTCGCCGTGCATACTGATTGTAAATTTACCGAGCGTGCGGCGTAGACTTAATTCGGCACCCGGCGGCGTATAAAGGAGCGTTTTCAAGCCGAGTTCTTCCCATCCGTTCTGAATAATCAACCCGATGTCGTTTTGCTGACTGTTAAGGTTGGAACTTGGAACGTCCATGAGTATATCAATCCGTTCTCCATCTGGACGTAACCTATAACCGTTCTTATCACGTTCTGTGAGTCCCATTTCATCTAAAAGACGATTTCCTGCAGCAATATCGAAGTCTGCATCGGCGCGTTTCCACTCCTCAAAGAGGGTTTGTCCATCTTCGTCAGCGAAGTGCCACCCCTCTTGACTAACGGTTGCTGCTTGGGGTTCTAACAAACCGCGCCACGCGATCTCGTTACACTTTACGCGGTCGATACCATAAGCAAGTGCCTTTCGGAACCGTTGGTCTCGAATGAGTTGTCTTAAAGCAGGATCGGGTGCCGTCCAGTTAATCAGAATAGCAGGTTGTGCGCCAGCCGTGCTTTTCCACTGACGTACCTTGTAGCTCCCTTTCTCTTGCCCCTTTAGGTAGAGTGCAAGATCACGGAGTTCCATCCCGCGGTATTGACAGTCAATTTCGCCTGCAAGAATTTTGAGAACGCGCACTTGCGGTTCAGGAACCAAATTGGTTTTGACTCTATCGATATAGGGAAGTTGCCGACCGAGTGTGTCAACGACGTAGTAGTACGGGTTGCGTTCCAGTTCAACACGGAAACCGCCTTTTTCGTATTTTATCACCCGCCAGGGCCATAAAGTCGGACGATCTGGGTTTTGATGCGGTATATTTTCCTTTTCAAATTGGATAAAATCGGTGTATTTGGGGTTACTATCCGGGTGGAACTGCTCCATGTAGTGCTGCGGAATGTTGTATTGATTACACCACCAGAATCCGGTTGCCAACCAAAGTGGGACAAGCCAGTTGGGCCCTGCGAATTTCATTACAATCGTGTAATCATCAGGTGTTTCGACTTCCATCGGAATACCGTTCACCTTGCACCAAACCGGTGCACCGTACTTATGCCGTTCATCAAGACAAAGATCATAATAGAAAGCAAATGAAGCTGAGGTATACGGATGTCCATCTGACCATTTGACCCCTTTGCGGAGATGCAATGTCAACATACTGCCGTCTTCATTGAACTCCCACGATTCGGCAAGACCGGGTTCCAGACCAGAGGCATCGAATTTCCATCGGATGAGTGGTGCATAGCCTGCCGTCATTTTCCATGTCCCCAAATCTGGGTGTGTGTGAAACCGATGCCACGTCCCGCCATAGGGACCGGGTTGTTCATACCCATCAAAATTCGTTTTAGCGATAAGCGGATTTTCTGGAAGTCGTTCTGAGAGCGGAGGGAGTTTGCCTTCGGCAACCCGTTTTGCCCACATCGGTGCCTCTTTCGCCTCAGTTCCACGAGAAAAACCGGAGGTATCTTCTAACTGGCTTCCTGAACATCCAGCGATGAAAATCAGGAAAATGAGGAGTGGTTTAAGGAAATAAGAGTTTCTAACCCTCCTATCCTCTCTTATCAGGGGAGAATGGATCCGCTTTGTAAAATTCAGAGCGGTTTGGAAATTTTCTGGTACTTTATTCATTACTAAACCCCCTGTAACTCCAATGTATCGCTGTGGTGGCATGCCACCTGAACGCCCCGCGCTACCTGACGGAGTTCCGGTGTTTCTTGTTTGCATATATCGGTTGCGTAGCGACATCTTGGATGGAAGTAACAGCCAGTGGGTGGCTGGGATGGATCGGGAACATCACCTTCAAGGCGAATATGTTCACGCTTGCGCTGTGCATTCGGATCCGGGAGTGGCACGGCGGATATCAATGCCTCCGTGTAAGGGTGCTTCGGCGATTGGTAGAGGGTTTCCGCGTCGCTAATCTCTACAATTTTCCCGAGATACATAACTGCAACACGATCGCTGATATGTTCGACAACGCTTAAATCGTGAGCGATAAAGATATAGGAGAGTTGAAACTTTTCTCGGAGTTCTGCTAATAGATTCAGAATCTGTGCTTGCACCGAGACATCGAGTGCCGAGACCGGCTCATCTGCGACGATGAGTTCGGGTTGGAGTGCTAACGCCCGTGCAATACCGATGCGTTGGCGTTGTCCGCCACTGAATGCGTGTGGATAACGACGCGTATCCTGCGATCTCAATCCTACAGATTCAAGGAGTTCAACGATCCTGTCTTGAAGTGCACTACCTTCCTCTGTCCGATTGACGCGCATCGGCTCCCCGACAATATCCCCTACTGTCATCCGTGGATTCAGTGATGCGTGTGGGTCTTGGAAAATCATCTGGATACGTCTGCGGAAAGGACGCATCTCTTGATGTGTCAATTTCGCCAAATCTACCTGTTCCTCGCCGAAAATAAAACTCCCACTTGTCGGCGGAATTAATCGGAGTAGACATCTGCCTGCAGTCGTCTTACCGCATCCACTTTCACCGACGAGTCCGAGCGTTTCCCCACGTTGCACGTCGAAACTGATACCATCAACCGCTTTGACATAGCCGACAGTACGTTGAAAAATGCCTTTCTGGATTGGGAAGTATTTTCGGAGATCGTTCACTTCAAGCAGTTTTGTCATTTTTTTGAAACCCTTAACCTTCTAAATCTGTGTGAAGCCAGCATCGGACAGCGTGTCCACCGTTCTCGGATTTTCCATTGACTCCGGCGAGTTCTGGCATCTGGTCGCATTCCGGCATCCGCTCTGGACATCGGGGTCCAAACGAACATCCTCTTGGTAGTGTTAATGGATGGGGCACTGTTCCCGGAATAGAGGGTAATGTCTTTTCTGATATTTTTCCAAGGACGGGTATGGATTTCAGCAAACCTTGTGTGTAAGGATGCAAGGGATTATAGAAAATGTCGTCAACGGTGCCTTTTTCGACAACGCGTCCTGAATACATAACGACAACTTCGTCAGCGAGATCAGCGATAACCCCAAGGTCGTGTGTGATGAGCATGATTGCCATCCCTATCTCTGCTTGGAGTTCCTGCATGAGTCCGAGGACCTGGGCTTGAATAGTGACGTCAAGCGCAGTCGTAGGTTCATCTGCAATAAGCAGGGTCGGTGAACAGCAAAGTGCCATTGCAATCATAACACGTTGGCGCATACCACCGGAAAGCTGGTGTGGATATTCATCAACGCGTTGTGCAGGAGCGGGTATACCAACGCGAGCAATCATCTCAATTGCGCGTTCGCGCGCCGTTTTTTTGTCGACCTGTTCGTGTAATACAATTGCTTCGGCGATCTGATTTCCAACGGTATAGACTGGATTGAGGGAGGTCATCGGTTCTTGGAAGATGATTGCGATTTCGTTGCCGCGGATTACACGCATCAACTCACTTTTCGGTGACACTTGGGCAATATCCAAGGGTTCATCGTCACCATTTCGGTAAAACAGGATCTCACCGTTTTCAATTCGTCCTGGGGGTGGCACGAGTTGAAGCATTGAGAGTCCAGTAATACTTTTCCCACAGCCACTCTCACCGACAACGCCGACGGTCTGCCCGCGCGCAATGGAGAAGCTAACATCATTCACAGCATTTACAATGCCATCATCTGTTGGAAAGACTGTTTTTAAACCAGAAATTTCGAGAAGCGGTTGTTCGTAAAATGTTTTTTCTGCTGAAGCCATTCTCTTGGGTTACCTTGATGCTGTTCCAAGCTTTCGGCTATTGTACACAAAAAAGGATTATGTGTCAAATTTTTTATCTATTGGTGGCGTTATTGAATTTTTTCTGAGGTTTTTAGAAAGGGAGGTCAAATGGTAGGAAGATACTTAAAAAGCGTGTTTTCAGGTATTTGTCGAAAAAACAGGACTTGCGACGCTGTAGGCACGCTTACCAGAGTAAGGTAGGGGCACCTACAGGTCTACAATTCTGTTTTAATATCATTCCAAAACACAGTAAGCTTCTCGCTCACGGCACTTTGGCGGTAGTTGACAACGCGCGGCTCATCCGTTTGTTCGCCGGTAGCCACTGCGCTGGTGTGCCATGCGCCGGAGGTGTCTCGCGCCGTTGTGAAAAAATGATTATGTTCATGCCGGACAGCAGCAATTACCACCCGCTCCGGTGTGTCCGTGTTTTCAGCCTTTGGCTTGACGTCTTTCATTAGTGCCCACGGTGTCGGAGAGATCCTAACCTGTTGGAGCCGTGTCTTTTCCATAGCGGTCAAACCTAATTCCGGTTCCTGTGGGTTTGTAAAGAACGCAAGTTTTACGAAAAAACAGGAGGCGATGATATAGAAAAGCAGGGCTGTGGCATTCACAAACCTTGGAGAGAAGTTTAACTTCAACCGATCAAGGCACCACGCCAATGGATTCGCAAAGAGTGCTACCTGCTGCCTTTTGTGAACGGAACGTATTTGCTGCTGGATGTTACCAACCAGTTCCAACGGCGGCGTTGGTTCTTCTATGCTCTCCAACATACTCGCAGTTTCCCACAACGCCTCATACTCCATCTGACACTCTGGACAGGTTCGCAAATGCTCCAAAAGCGCGCGCCGAGAGATGCCATCAGAAGTTGTTTCTCTCATTTCTGCGTTTTCCTGCTGGACCAGGTGCGGCAGATTGTTAAGAGTTTGTTCGCAATTCATTAAGACATCTCCTTTCTAAAGATAATATTTGCTCAGTTTCCGTTTGAGATTTTTCAATGCCTGATTCAATCGCGATGCAACTGTGCCTTCTGAACAATTCAGCACCTCAGCGATTTCCCGGTATTTGAGGTGTTGCATATAGTACAATGTGACCACCTCACGCTGCTTCGGTGGCAACCAATTGATGGCACCTTGAACTATTTCGTTTTGTTCGTCCTTAAGCACCGAACGCTCGGGGGCATCTTCGTCAGAAGCGATACCGCCGATTTCAGCCTCTCTGGTATAGGCAGTAAGCTTATGATCGTGCGATTGTAACTTGCGGATATACTGCTGACATGTGTTGATGCCGATACGATACAACCAGGTCCCGAACTGTGATTGGAATCGAAAGGCATTGATTGATTTGTATGCTTCTAAAAACGTTTCCTGTGTTGCGTCGGCAGCGTCTTCTCGATTACCGAGCATCCGATAGGCGAGTCCATAGATTTTTGAATGATGCCGGTTAACGAGCTCGTTGAATGCCTCGGCGTCACCTTCTACTGTTTTGTGTACGTACACATCATCAGGTATCATGTCACACTCACTTCATGTAATACAAAGACAAATTGTGCTTTAACAGCACAATTTGAGATGTTATTTGGTTTGTTGCATCCCAATTGGTTTTTCTTCGTTTTTTATTTTTTCTGATTATTGATTGTCTGGTGAGCGCCATGCATTGCAGTGTCCCGCAAAGCGTTTTAGTGCCCCGCTTTTAACGATAATTGCCTCTGGACGTAGCACTGTGGCGTAGGACGTGAGGAGCGCAATCGTGTCGAGCAGAGAGTTGTAACCCGACAAGCCAGAAATATCAATATAAATTTTATTAAATGGGCTAAATGCCCCACGGCATTCAACCATCTTTCCAAGTTCGAGTGCTGCCCTAACATCAAATCCATCCAGGACTTCAAAATGGAGTTCAGGGTGCGTTTCTCTTGCACGTTCAATACATTTGGGGCTGATGTCAGTCCCGATAACTTTTTTACAATGCGGGGCAATCAAGGTAGTCGTCGTTCCCCACTCACACCCGATTTCCAATACAATGTCTTCGGCATTTACCCAGACCGGGATTGTCTCTCGGTATTCTCTAACCCCGCGTGTTGCAATGAAGTCGGTATATCCCTCGAATATTTGATTATGGGTCGCCATAAACGTCTTTCTCTAACTTTGTCTGAATCTGTTTTACTCAGTTTCGCACGCCTCACAGACTAAAGCAAAACGTTTGGTGCCGTTTGTCTCAAGCTCTGTCTCATGATCGTAGCTAACAGGGACATTTGACTCGCCGCACCAATCGCAGCGTCCACGGAAGGTGTGTGCTTTCTGTCCCAACAGCACTTCTTTCTGTTCCTCAACCTTTCGAGTCGCAGCGATGAGGTCGAGGGCGCGTTGACGTAACTTGGGATCGGTCTCCTCCTTGGTGATTCTTTCAAGGAGTGGTTGCAGTCGCGGATCGTTCGGGTTTCCACCGTCGTCAAGTGTGTGCCATGCGGCTTTGCGGACGCGCAAATCTGGGTCGACTAAGCCTTTGTAGAGTGCCACCCAAACTTTGTCAATGCTTTTCCGAACATGACAGGGACAGAGATTGTCCATTGCCTCAACGCGGTCGTCTGGATTGGAAGAATAAGCGAGAGAGAGATAGTATTCGACCTCGTCACCACGTAACCGATCTTCACCCCGACGATGTGCATTCTTCTGATACTTATTCATGCCTCTCATTTTTCTTTGCTTCGGAATTCCATGTTTTGGCATCTGTTTCCTCCATTCTTAAAATTGTAACGTCTATGCTCCGATTTTTTCCAGTTAATAAATATAGTAGGTTTCTCTTAGCTTTATGCCTACTCTGTTTCTTCAAGAATCTGCGCGATGATCGGTTGCAGCGGCGGAATTAGTTCCGTAACAACTTCCCAGACGATAGTGTGGTTAACGTCAAAGTACGCATAGATAATCCGGTCTCGCATTCTTGCCATCTGCCGCCACGGCACTTGTGGGTACTTTTGTCGAATCGTCTCAGGCACATTCTTAGTTGCTTCGCCGATAATTTCAAGTTTTCGGACGACAGCAGAAGCGGTTTTATCATCACCAGCAAACGCCTCAAAATCTATTCCTTCAACGAATACCTGAGCGGCACTCATGGCTTCAAATATGTCTTTCAGATAAAGTCGGTAGTTTCTCATGGGCGGTTCATTTGTTTCAACACAAGGTCTCGACCGGAATTGAGTAAAGTCCTCCCTGCCGATTTCAAAGCTTATCATTTCCCTGAAAACGGAGGGACGAAGCTCTTCGCGAAGTGAATCCCGCGGCACAACATCCACTTTACACCCGAGTCTGTCCTCCAAAAAGTGTTGAAGACCGACAATATCTAACAGCGTAGCACCGGCATCCACATCCACCAAGAGATCCAAATCGCTGTCTGCGTGGAAATCTCCTCGTGCATAAGAACCGAAGATGGCTTTAATCTGCGCTTTGTATTGTTTGCGAATTGCGTCCTTTTCTTCTGCAACTATTTTCTTCAGTTCTTCAATCATGATGAAATTCCTTTGAAAAACGGCGAATCCACGATGTGAGTTTACCATTTTGTGCTATTTACCAATTCTTCAACGGCGTCGATTTCTTTTGGAACCCCATCCGTTAGCACTTCGCATCCGGTTTCAGTGACGAGAATATCATCCTCTATGCGAACACCAATACCGAGATATTCAGGCGGGACATTCTTTGTATCGTCGGCAACGTAAAGCCCTGGCTCGATTGTCATCACCATACCGGGTTGGAAGGTTTTGAAATCGCCGTTTGCGTCGTGGACACAATTAACATCATGTACGTCTAAACCGAGCATGTGCCCGATTCTGTACATATAAAACTCACGATACGCTTCTTTCTTTATTATTTTTTTTCTTTTCCCTTTTAGCAGACCGAGACTGAGCATACTTTCCGTCAACAACTCAATCGATTGCTGGTGCGGTTCGTCAATGGAGACACCTGGACGGATAGCGTCAATAACCGCATAATGGGCATCAAGGACGAGTTGATAAATCTCTCTTTGTGCCTCAGTGAACGTGCCGTTTGCGGGGAAGGTCCGGGTCACGTCACCGGAGTACCGACCGTATTCGGCGCCTGCGTCAATGAGAACAAGTGATTCATCTTTGATTTGGCAGTCATTTGTTGTATAATGGAGTATTGTCGCGTTTCCGCCGCTCGCAACGATTGTCGGAAAGGCTGCGCCGTTAGCACCGTTCATGCGAAACGTGGATTCAACAAGTGCTTCCAAGTCGTATTCATACATCCCGGGTCGGACTGCCTTCATTGCCGCAACGTGTCCGGCACCTGTAATCTCCGTTGCCATTTGGATCCGTTGCAGTTCCGTCTCATTTTTGATTAACCGCAGTTCGCTAAGAATAGGACTCGGATCGACTAAGGTGTCAAGTCCTTGACCGGAACGAATGCGTGACCTAACAGACCCTGTAAAGAGCGAGAGGATTTCGCTGTCAACGTCTTGATTGGAACCGAGCGTGTAGTAAAGCCTCTCGGCACCCTCTAAGTATTTTCCGATTTTCTCCCCGAATTTTTCTATTGAATAGGCTTTATCTGCGCCATAGTGTCTACGTGCGTTCTTAACGCCGACGCGCTTACCGTTCCAGATTTCTGCCTGTTTATCTTTTGGACGAACGAATAAAATATATTGGTGTTTCGGGTGATCGGGCGCGATAACACAAATCGACTCTGGTTCTTCAAACCCTGTAAGATAATAAAAATTCGGATCTGGACGGTAAACATATTCCGTGTCGTGGTTCCATGCTGCAGGTGGTCTACTGGCGAAGATTGCGACCCCACCACGTCCCATCTTTTCAGTAAAGGCTTTGCGATTCTGTTCGTGCAAACTGTTTCCTCCTCATGAAGATCAGGTCTTTGCTTCAGTCCTACTACAGGTACCCGATCGGTGTGCCAATTTTGCCAATAATGCCGCCGCTTGCTACCATCGGATAGACCGGCTTTGCCCAAAAAATACCTGCTACTGGTGATCGAATGGACTCCCGCACATTTCCAAATACATCTCGGATGTCAGCAATGGGTTGGTACGCCGCTACCTGATCATACAATTCCGCTCTATAATAGACGAACCCACCTTCATTGCTAAGAAGTGGCACGAATTGTTTGACGACAATTTGCCGTTCGGGTACCTCTGGTATTCCATCAATGAAGTGATAGTGTTGCAGGACATTGAGCACGCCGCGGACACCTTTTTCGATACTTGCTGCATCCCAGCCATGGGTGCCACCCAATTCTGGATCGATTGTTGGAATGCCTACTTCCGGGGCAGCCTGTGCGAGTTGGCCTTTTGGTCCTTTCTGATTGAGGATATGCCCAATACCAAAGACCCGCGCGAGTTCAAGGCAGGCACCGTGGAGTGTGTGTTTTTCATCAACACGGACGCGTACCTCGTCAATCATTGGGTGCACACCGCCTTGGTGCAGATCAAGACAATAATCCGCCTGCTGTATGGCACGCCGAAAAAGGTGATAGGCTGTCCGTTCACTTGAAGTGCCGTCGCGTCTGCCGGGAAAACAGCGGTTCATTTTCCGATTGTCCACAGGATTGAGTGCTTGTCTGGTGTGAAATGCGTGAACGTTGACAAGCGGGACGGCAATAATCTTACCGCGCAACTCTTCTGGTACTATGGTCTGGAGAACTTTGTGAATAACGGCGATTCCGTTGAGTTCATCTCCATCGCTAATTGCTTGGATATAGAGCGTTTTGCCCGGGTACCTCCCGTTGATTAGCACGACCGGCAGTCGAACCGCCGTTCCATCTGGCATGCTTCCGACTCTCAGATGCCCTTCCATTCGAGTTCCGGGTTCGGCGACTAATTGTCCGACCACCAGTTTGCTGCTGTGAATGTTGTTCCTCATGGAGGTTATTTTAGCACACTTGGTGAAAAGAATCAAATCTTTTGTCAAGCAGTACGCGCATTTTATCCCTAACGGGGCTAAAAACAAAAGGTGGAAGAGACACATCACTACGGATTAAGAACTTGATTTCAAGACATTTTTCTGGTAAACTTATAGGTATCATGAACACCGAAAACCTAAAAAAGATTGCTGCGGAAAAAGCGACAGAAAGTGTCAAATCTGGTATGATTGTCGGGTTAGGGACAGGTTCCACTGTCTATTATGCGCTCCTGAAACTTGGCGATATGGTCCGGGAAGGACTTGATATCGTTGGTATTCCAACATCCGCTGGCACCGAAGAAATTGCGATAGCACAACAGATACCCCTCACAACACTCGCTTCCCATCCTACCATCGACCTGACTATTGACGGTGCCGATGAAGTTGACGCACGCCTCAACCTAATCAAGGGTGGTGGTGCTGCGCTCGTCAGAGAGAAGATCATCGCAAATGCGTCTAAACGAATATTGATTGTTGTCGATGAAAACAAGGTGTCAAGCGTCCTCGGTACGACCTTCCCACTTCCAGTGGAAATCGTACAGTTCGGATGGGAGGCAACCCAGACAGAGGTCAACCGGGTTTGTGGGCGTTCCACGCTACGTCTCGCGCCTTCACAGGACGGAAATCAGCAACCACTCATTACTGACAACGGCAACTATATACTCGACTGCCACTTTGATAGTATTCCTGCCCCAGAGCAGGTCGAGTTGCAACTGAATAACATTCCCGGTGTGGTGGAAAATGGGATTTTCGTCAATCGCGCTGACAAAATCATCATCGGTACACCTTCCGGTATTCGGTACATGGAGTGACGCATGCGGAGATCCCTGTTCTTGCTCTTGGTACTCGTTTTTGTATCTATAATGGCATATAGTTCTGCTAACGGTGAGGTGTTTACAGAGAGTGGATTGGTAGATATTCCAACTGGTGCGGTGCTGGAACATGGCATATTCGGGGTAGGTACATTTATTGCTCTTCGGCAAAGTGCGGTGGCTTCGCGGTTACAAACCACTCCTATGAATTTAGGTGATGCTGTCGCCATTCGCCTGAACTTCGGATTGTTCGATCGGATTGAAATAGGATTGGGGCAGGTGTGGAATGCGTATGGATCTGAGCTTTCCACTGAGCAGGCTGCGAGTTTGAAAGTCCAACTCTTAAAAGAGCAAGAAACTGGGGCAATTCCGAGTATTGCTATCGGTGTTGAACATCTTGGTGATGGAATTCTCACATCGGAATCGGAGAAGAATGGAGTTTTGCCGTCAGCGTTTTTGGCTGTTAGTAAAACCTTCAATCTGCCGCGTATTCACCAATTTTCCGGTCATATTGGTATTGGCACACAGCGATTTGCATTCGGTGAAACCCCTATAGGCGTGTTCGTCGGTCTGGGCAAGGAATTCCAACCTGCTTTTGCGCGAGGGGACATCACGATGAGTCTGGAATTTGACGGATCTGGTGTGAATGCCGGTATGCGGTATATCACCTCAAGCGGACTTCAGGTTGCGCTCGGTGCTGAGACACTCAACGATCCAGATGCCTTACGCTATCTTGCCGCCGTTTCATGGACAAATGAACGCCTGATTAAACAGATTGATGAAACCAGGCGTCTAATCCAGCGCGCCACACAGCTTGCCGTTGAAGCAAAGCGTGCTATTACCGAGCCTTCTGAATAGCAAGTTTTGGCTTGCAGGCTGCACCAAAAAGCCGACAAATAGAACTACTCTATCTCCTTTGCATCAATAGATACCATCACTTTCTGGAGCGAGGTCAGAAGTTCGGATAAAAAGTCTTGCGGTGGAACGAGTATAATTTCGATTCTCCGGTTTTTCGCTTTTGCTTCGGGTGTATCGGTGGTATCTATGGGTTGATAGAAAGCGTATCCCGTCGCTGCTAAACGTTGGGCATTGACACCAGTATGTACCTGCAAGTATTTCACGGCAGCGATTGCGCGTTCGGTTGAGAGGTTCCAATTTCGAAGTTCGGAACCACCGATCGGTGCGTTATCTGTGTGCCCCTCGACCCGCACGGCATAATCCGCATAGTGAGTGTTTAGCAATACCTCTTCAGCGATCGCATCAAGAAGCGCCTTTCCCTCCGAACTCAGAGTAGCCTTTCCTGTTTCAAAAAGAATTTTCCCTTTTACATCGAGCTTCAACCGTCCCGCGTCGTCTAACGCTGCACCGACGGTATCCTTAAATTTCTCTTGGATGGCGGTGATTGAACGTTGCGATTGAACACGAATCCGTTGTAGTTCCGATTCAATCTCGCTTAATTTTGCGCGGAGGCTCTCTTTTTCGCTTTCGAGATCGCTTTTTTCCTGTTGAAGCGCGTTCCGTTCAGCAGCGATTTTTCGAGCAGCTTCGTTTGCGTTTTGTAATATTTCTTGGGTTTGGCTAAGTTCTGAACGCGTTTTCGCCAACGTCGCTTGGGTTTCAGTTAGTGTTCCCTCCAGATCGGCTTTCGCAGTTTCAGTCGTCTGCAAAGTCGCTTTGGTCGCCGCCAGTTCAGTCTGGGTTTGTTTGAGTTTGCCGGAAGTTGAACGGAGTAGGACTGCTAAAACAATCGCAACAACACCAACGATACAGATAGATAGGATTGCGAGAATTTCTTTTTTAGACATTTGATGCTCCTTGTAGGCTAAGGATAGCCTCAAAGTTGTCGTTTTTTGATGTTTTATTCTTTTTTTCTATCCCGCAGGTAGTGCAGCGGTGGGTAAGGATGTAATCGCCGTGTTTTATGGTGAACCCGACCGGTTCCATTAAGCCGCGACAGGATGCGGAGCGATCGCCGGGGTTAACATCGACGTGTTGACTCCAGAGGCATTTGGGACAGTGATTGGTGTAGCCGTCTCCTTTGACGGCGGTGCCACAGTGGACACAGGTGAAGTCTTCAATGTGGCGTTGGAATCTTTTGTTCACTGGGACGCACCTGTTTCTGTTGCTTGATTAAGTCGATCCAAAGTGCGTTTTAGGCTTGGTGATACGGTGGCGGCGCGTTCTAAATTCCAATAGTCTCGGACAAATTCACTCAAAAGCGTGTTGTAGGCAATTCCAACTGAAAGGTTTGCGTTTGGCATTGGAACTAACGCCTCGCGTACTGTTTTCTTTCGGCTTCTACGTGCAAGCGATACAAGAAATTCTTTCGGATTCAAGATATCGTCTGTCGGCGATGGAATTTGATGCGAAGGTATAGATAGGAAAGCTGCAAATCCTATCCGATCTGCCATAATCCATGATTCTACCTCCATAACTGCCACACGAAAGAAAAATCTTGGGTTAAGAGTGCCTTTAACCCATGATTGGATAAGCCGCGGAGGACAATCTCGGGGCGAATCTAAATCCATCAACATAAATACGGTTATGCCGTTAGCTGCTCGGTTGAGTTCAAGGGTTTTTCGTTCGAGGTCCGATTTTCCTTTATACCCGATTCTTTTCACGATTTCAACATCAAATTTCTCAAGAATTTTGGTCGCTACTGCATCACTGAGCCTATCCTCAACAGCGAGAACTACGTTATTTAGGTTCATTCTAATAGGCTCAACTGTTCTGGATATCTAGTTAGCACGACTTCACCGGCTGTGAGACCTGCCTCAAGAAGGGCACGGATATAATCAATATCAGACGAGATCTTGACGACTGTCCCTACTTTTTCAGGTATAAGTAAAAGGACTTCTCTCCCATCAATGCCGGGTTCTATAAGAAGAACATCACTTTGTGTGCTAACTAACACTTGGGATCTTTGACTTCTTTGGAGTTTGGAGATGGAAGGAGCGAGTTCAGATACAGTGCCTATATTTAGGGAGAGTTCGGGTTCTTCTAACAAAACAATTGCGTCCTTTTCGAGAAGAGACCATAAGAGTCCAATTAGTCGGAGCATTCCGTCCGAAAATTGGTCTTCGTGCTGCCTTGCTTCATTTGAGTGCCAGTGGGAATAACGCACCTGTAAGTGCGGACGTCCTGTATTGTCACGAACAAATTCCAATTTTTCAAACTGTGGCACAGCAATTTTGAGGGTATGTTCAATCTTTTTTAGGCGGGAACGACGGGTGCTTGGATGCATGCTCGCAATCCTTTCCAGAAATCCTTGTCCATACGGATCGTCTTCAATTATCCTACCCTGAATTGCATCCCCAGAGCGAATGAGTTGCGGTACGAGATGGAGATAGGTGACGTTTTGCAGGAAGAGTGCTATCTCTCGAAACGCTGCATTGGCAGCGCTCTGTTCAAGAGCAGTCTGTGTAAGACGATCTGGATCCTCTTTATCATTTTCATCCGGTCTATCAAGGAGCAATTTGTTATCTTTCCAAACACGTTCATGGGTAAGATAGGTATGGCGATGTCCACGAGGTTGTTGGCGAAACCCAACACCGTATCTCCATTTAGCAGGAGCGTCTAACGCATCCGCGATATGAATTTCGATGGCGATTTCAGGATCCTGCCTCGCCGACAGACATCGGATTTTGGAAACACCGCCCCGAACCTTAACCGCTTTCTGGAATCCGCCACCGTCTGTTTTAACAATATCTCGGAGAAAGCGGAAAATGTCCAACAGGTTAGATTTGCCTGAACCAGTTGGACCGACAATAAACTGCCGTTCCCTGAGCGGGACATCAATATGCTGAAAGTTCCGCCAGTTTTTTGCAATAAGTCGGCTAATAATCATAGCGATCTGTGCCCTCCAAAGTACATGTTTCCGCGGATGTAATATGAAAATGGTAACATGTCCAAGGCGTGAATATCAACTTAAAGCCAATAGGTTTTTGGCTTGGTTCTGCGTTAGTTCTTGTATTACAGTTCTGCTCGCGTCATAAAGGTCGCATAGATGGCAGAAGTCCTGACCAAATCAGGGATATTTACACGTTCATTTATAGCATGTCCGCCCTCGCCACTCGGCCCATACCCAACGCCGGGTAAGCCTGTATTGACGAAATAGTGCAAGTCTGTAAATCCCGTAGTGCCTCTAAATCGCGGTTGATTGAAACGGACAGTACGTACTGCATCAGCAAACGCTTGCGCTATCGGTGAGGCGGTGTCTGTCAAGCACGGCTCGATTCGCAAAATGGCGCGCGCCTTTGCTTTCAAATCGGGATAATACTGGCAGGCACCGGAAATCGCCTCTCGCAATTCAAGTTCGACGAATTCGAGTTCCTCGTTCGGGGTAATGCGTCGGTCGATTGAGAACGTGACGCGCGCCGGGACGGTATTAACTTTATCGCCGTCAGTGCCCCGGAATGTTCCACCGATGTTCAGTGTAGGATAACGATCGCTACCATCGGGAAGTTTAAACGCCCGTTCAGGCGACTTCAAATTCCGTTTAACCCGTTGTAGTGCTGTCACAAGTTCGGCAGTCTTCTCAAAAGCATTTATACCCTTATCTGGCTGTGCGCCGTGCGCTGCTTTACCTTCAACATCAATCTCTAACCAGAGTACGCCGTTGTGTCCGTTGCCGATATTCATTTCTGAACCGCCTTCGCAGTTGACGACGTAATCCGCATGAACTAATCCTTCTTCGACAATATATCCCGCCCCCAACTGTCCACCGGTTTCTTCATCGCAGGTAAAGGAGCATTCAATATTGAACTGCGGTTTGATGCCAGTCTGTTGAATAGCCTCAATCGCAAAGAGGAGTGCAGCAATAGCATCTTTCATGTCGTCAGCACCACGTCCATAGAGCCATTCGCCGTCAATCGCCCCACTGAACGGATTATTGAAACGCCAGTCCCCTGCAACGGGAACGACGTCATAGTGTGCGTTGAAATGCACCGTCCTTTCTGCCCCGACATCCCAGCGCCCAATGAGATTCAATCGCGGATGCGTCGCTGCGTTTGAGATAACCTGTTCTGCCCGACTTATTGGGACCTCGGCTATTTGGGTCTGCATCCCTAATGCTTGGCACTTTGCATCTAATAATCCAACAATCTCGGCATAGTTTTCACCGGGTGGATTGACGGTTGGAATCCTGACGAGTTCCTGCAGCAACGCACAAAGCGCAGTTTGATTGTCTTTAATATAGGTTTGAACGGACATTTTAAGTCTCCTCAATCCCTGTCAATTGACAACTGCCTGATCACCCGATGACAAGTGTTGCACCGTTTCGCCTGTCTCCGTGAATGTACGGGTTACGTTGACCGAAGCGTATGTCCATAGAATTTTCATCGGTGCATCGCTATCGTTCCAAAATCGGTGTGGAATGCCGGCGGGAACGAATGTCGTATCAAAGGCTTTCATGGTAAAAACTTCGCCATCCACTTCACAAGAGGCTTCACCTTCGAGAATCGTAACGGACTCATCGCAGTTGTGGTAGTGGCGAGCGATCGCCGCGCCGGGATCAAACATCGTCACGCCGTTGGTGAGTGAGGTCGAATCGATCCATTTACCAGCTAACGGCACGGTTTTCACACCGGTTCCACGATCGATAGGATTCTGTTTCTCAAAATCGATAATATGTGCTTTTGTACGCATTTCTGATTCACCTCTCTTTAGCAATAAGATTTGACTTAGTTTAGCATGAACGGACAAAAATTTCAAGAACTGGAACGGAGGCGCGTGACTGTTCGCAGTGCCTCAAATAAGAGGATTAATGTAGCAAACCGTTTTTTTATCCGCTATCGGCAAGACGATAGACCTCTGCAAATCCAGTAATCGCCTGTTCTATTTCGGCCTCTGTATGTGTTGCCATGACGGTAAGTCTTAAACGGCTGGTTCCCGTTGGCACAGCCGGTGGGCGGATGGCTGGTGCGAATACACCCTCGGTGAGTAGTGCTTCTGCTACGCGTGTTGCCCGTTGTGGGCCCCCTAATATCACCGGAAGAATCTGTGTTTCGCTCGGCAATAGGGTATACCCTAAGTCAATCAACGCTGTTTTGAGACACTTCGCGTGCGAGAACAGGCGTTTCCGTAATTCTGGTGAGGACCGTATTACGTCAAGCGCAGCATTCACCGCTGCCAACGTCGCCGGTGGTAATCCCGTCGTGAAGATAAAGCTGCGAGCGCGGTTGATGAGCAATTCAATCAGCGCGCGACTCCCCGCAATATACCCGCCGAGGGCACCAACCGATTTGCTCAGTGTCCCCATCTGAACAATCTCTTTTCCTTCCAGACCGAAATGTGAAACGGTGCCGTTCCCGTCTTTTCCTAATACGCCAAACCCGTGTGCGTCGTCTACCAGAACCATTGCGTCGTGTTGTGCAGCAAGATCATAGATGTCGGGTAAGGGCGCAATGTCGCCGTCCATGCTAAAAACACCGTCTGTCACGATGAGTTTCCGCCGAAATGTAGTAGAATCCGAAAGCAAAGTCTTAAGGTGTTCCACATCGCAATGCTGATAAATTTTTTTACTGGCACGGCTCAGACGACATCCGTCTATGATACTGGCGTGATTAAGCGCATCGCTTAAGATGAGGTCATCTTCACCCGCAAGCACAGGGATGATGCTGGTATTGGCAGCGTAGCCTGAACTAAAAACAAGCGCAGCTTCAGTGCCTTTCGTCTTCGCAAGGTTTGTTTCCAAGGTTGTATACAGTTCACTATTTCCCGAAATCAAGCGCGAGCCGCTTGCCCCTGTGCCAAAGGTTTGCGTCGCTTCGACTGCAGCCGCGATGACTCCGGGATGTGTGCTTAACCCCAAATAGTTGTTTGAGCCGAGCAACACAACATCGCGTCCGTCAAGATTAATCGTTCCCGTTGGCGCGCTCATGACGGTGCGAAGACGGCGGCGTAAACCCGCTTGTTCTATTGCTGCATATTCTGTGTCCAACCAGTCGTAACTACTCATCAGAGATGTTGCTCCATCTCATCCGGTGAACTGCCTCAGAAAGATATGGCTCTGCTGTAGGGAACGTTGTCGCATCTCCAACGTCTCTTCATAAGCCCGATCTTCTACCTCAACACAGACAGCGCCTTCATAACCAGTATCGCTTAAAACGGAAAAGAAACTTCCCCAGTTGACATCACCGAGTCCAGGAAGTTTCGGCGTATGATATGACAAAGGTGTTGCGAGGATACCGACCTCGTCGAGTTTTGCTCTGTCTAACCGGACATCTTTGGCATGCACGTGGAAGATTCTATCCGCAAAAGTCACAAGTGGTTTCAGATAGTCCATCTGGAGCCATATAAAATGCGATGGATCAAAATTGAGTCCAAAGTTCGGAGACGGAATTTCCTCAAACATCCGTTCCCAAACCTCAGGACAATAGGCGAGATTTTGCCCAGCGGGCCACTCATCTTCTGTGAAAAACATTGGGCAATTCTCGATACCGATGCGAATACCGTGGTCGGCAGCGAATTGGATTAATGGTTTCCACACCTGCTTAAAACGATCCCAATTTTCGTCTATCGTGCGCGTCTGATCCCTACCGATGAACGTGTTTACAATGTCTACTGATAATCTTTCTGCAGCCAGAATCAGTTTTTTGAGGTGTTCGCTATAGATAGCGGCTTCAGTTGCGTTGGGGGTCAGTGGATTTGGGTAATAGCCTAAGCCGCTGATTGTTATACCGGCGTCCGAAACACATTGCAGGATTTCATCTGCTGCTGTTTGCGAAAAATCTGTTACATCAACATGCGTGACACCGGCGTAACGCCGTTCCGCTTTTCCTTTGGGCCAGCACATCAATTCAACACAATCGAAGCCAGTGTCTGCTGCAAACCCGACGACTTCTGCCAACGTCTGTTCTGGTAAAATTGCGCTCACAAATCCGAGTTTCATTATGTAACCTCTGTTGCATTTTTTGACATTTTACTATAGAAAAGCACAGGTTGCAAGCGGATATTAACAGATGCGTTAGCTGACAGCTGACAGAGCTGCGGAACAATCCGTACTGATAACTGACAACTAATACCATTTCTGAATAAACGCTTCTCATTAACGAAAAACGGCTCGTAGGGGCGAGGTCCCCTCGCCCGTCTCATCCGTCCGAATCCTCATAGCATTTCAAAATCTCTAAAATGCGAATTTATTTTTCAGATTTGGTATAATACATCAGAATGAATTTACATAAAATTCAAAAGTGTGATACAATTCGTTGCACAGGCGTTTCTAAATCTTAATTCTACAATTGGTTGGCAGAGAAGGAGTGTGGAATGACCCCCGAACAACGCTATCTGTTTGACGTCACAGGCTATTTGCACATTGAGGGAGCTGTTAAAGGCGATGCCCTGAAGGCAGCGCAAGAGGCTGTGGATCGGTATATTCATACCCCGATTGACGAGCGTCCCGAAGGGTTTACAACGCGTCCGCGTGAATTAGAGCCTGGCAAAGGTGGTAGATATGAACACGGATTCGCCTTCGACCGATCACTTGAGGCGATGACGGTGCATCCGGCTATCTGGCCCCTCATCAAAGAATTTACCTTCAATAAACCGCGCTTTGTTACTGGCACTCTTACGCTTGAGCAGCACAATCCGGATCGGCAACCGATGGGGACGAATCCAGCAGGTCTGCACTGTGCGCGTGAAGGACGGCACTGGCTTACCCGTTATGAAGTCAAAGATAGCCATATCTACTGCAACGATTTCGTAGCGTTCTTTTATTTGACAGACGTACAACCCGGCGACGGCGGACTGATTGTCATTCCAGGTTCGCATAAGAGCAAATTTGAAAGACCTGAAGATCTCCTAACGCCGGGACCCGACGGTATTGACCCCGAACCAGATGATATTTTCACAAGTATTACACCCAAGGCAGGGGATTTTGTCGTTATCTCTGAGTTGCTAACACATGGGGTCTTACAGTGGAAACCGAAGGACCGAGATAGACGCTTTCTTATTTTGCGGTATCGTCCACAATATGAAGGGAAACCGAGTCTGCCAGAAATAATCATCAACCGGTTAACTCCGGAAGTTCAGGAACTGGTGCAGACGGCATTTTATCAGCATACGAAAGAGATCGTCAAACAGGATGTTGTAGAGTTAAGTGTCTAACGTATTTCTAACAGGACCCGCTACGGGGCAAAACAATTTTCGTCTTTCTACCAAACCCGTAGCCTGCAACAACGGCGCAGGGTTTTTGCTTGGGTGTTTCTTCAAGATATAAGAAACGCATTTCAAAGTCCAAACGCACGTTGTTTAACCGCAAGGAATAATTAAAAAATGGAAACGAATCAATACCGTGTTTGCATCGTTGGTTGTGGTAGAATGGGTGGCACAATTGATGAAGAAGTTCGCGCATCACCGTTCGGTGCGCTACCGTATTCGCATGCCTCGGGGTATACCGCTTATGAGCGAACAGATCTCATCGCCGCTGCAGATGTGGTCGAAGAGAAAGCCCAGTACGTTTGCAACAAATGGGATATCCCGAAGTATTACTTAGACTATCGTGAGATGATAGTCCAAGAGAAACCGGATATTATTAGTATAGCCACACGCCCAGGCAATCACGCCGACATCACGCAATTCGCCGCAGAAAACGGCGTGAAAGGCATCTATTGCGACAAGCCGCTCTGCGCCTCTATGGAAGAGGCAGATGCCATGGTAGAGGTATGTGAAAAATATAACATCAAGTTCAACCTCGGCACGCAGCGTCGTTTCACGCCAGGATACATCAAAATGCGTGAGATTCTCGAAAGCGGGACGCTCGGCGATAGACGTTCTATCATTGCCTATACCGGGGGTGCTGCACTCTGGGGATATACGCATGCCGCCGATCTACTCCTGTTTTTGGCAAGCGATTCTCCAATAGAATACGTACAGGGCAACGTTGCTGTTGACGATGCCGATTTTGAAGATAACCGCACCGAGACCGATCCGGGTATTGTAATGGGGTTCATCCGTTTTGAGAACGGTATTAACGGCATCAGCGTTCCCGGCACGGCTTACGAATTTGAAGTGAATTGTAGCGAAGGCACAGTCCGTTCCCTCAACAACGGACTCGGTTTTCAACTCCGCAAACGGCAAGGGCAATTTGATGAAATTTTAGACGCACCATTTCCAGCCTTTGAACGGAAAAGTGGGACTGTCGGTTGCATTGAGGATATTGTTGATGCGATTGACACCGATACTGAAACACAAGGCAACATTCAGCTCGCGCACCGAAGCACCGAGATGGTTTTCGCGATCGTTGACTCACAACGGCAGCAAGGAAAGCGAGTGCCGATGCCAATGGAAAATCGAGGACTTTACCTCGGAAGATGGTAAGCAGTGAAACCGAAAACCACCAAACACTTTGCAAGCATTATCGCTCTGCTGCTCCTGTTGAACTGTGTAACAATTTTGTCCAACAGCGAACAGCATTCAGAGACCGATGCTACGCGTCCAGCGAGCACACACTACGAACAGCGAAAACCAAGCCGCGACGGGATCGGTAAAATCTACATGGGACGCGAAATCTCTCGCGTGATGGGACATCAAGGGGCGGAATGGTTGGAGCGTCCTGAGCGTGAACGTGAAGAGATGCCAAATCTTCTTGTTGGGTTGTTAAAACTTAAAAAGGGGGATGTTGTGGCGGATATCGGTGTCGGGACAGGCTATATCGCCCGACGTATCGCACCGAAGATCGGGGACACGGGCACTATCTACGGGGTTGACATACAACCTGAAATGCTTGAGTTGCTTGCCGAAAAAATGACGGAGGCAGGCATCACAAACGTCAAAGGAGTCTTAGGGACTATCACCGACCCGAAATTGCCGCCGGAATCGGTAGATTTGGTAATTATGGTAGATGTCTATCACGAGTTTTCGCATCCCTATGAAATGATGAAGAACATCTGCCGTGGACTCAAAATTGGCGGCAGAGTTGCTTTCGTCGAATACCGCGCCGAGGATCCGAGTGTGCCAATCAAACGTTTGCACAAAATGAGTGAGTTGCAGGTGATTAAAGAGGCGACACCACATCCGCTTGTTTGGGTAGAAACGATTGATGACTTGCCGTGGCAGCACGTTATCATTTTTGAGAAAATTGCGACGCAGTAGAAAAGTTATTCTATGCCATCCAGCAACAGCAAGATTCTGGCGATCAGAGTGGGATATTGACAAAAAAGCAACCGCACCGTAAAATTACTGCTAAACCTTTTGATTAACTAAGCGTCACAATTGCCAATCTGTTATAGCAAATTGCAGCTCGCGCTTTTTTTCTGGGAAACGTGTCAAGCTGCGTCCTAAATGCATAAAAGGGAGAGGATTATAGTGAAGACTGTTAACAATACGATTCCACTAATGATCATATTGGTGTGTTTCTACATCACTGTGCTCGGGCTTTCCACGACGTCTGCAGAGCAGAACGAATCTGTACAAGCAACGGTTGATTACAACCTTGATGTCCGACCTGTTCTTGCAGATAATTGTTTCGCCTGCCACGGACCAGATGCGAAAACACGGGAGGCTAACCTGCGGCTTGATACGAAATCGGGCGCCTTTTCCGAACCGAGCGGATATCCGGTGATCGTTCCAGGTAAACCCGAAGAGAGCGAATTGCATCTTCGTATCGTCTCTAATGATGACCACTACCGCATGCCGCCAGCAGGCTTCAACAAGACGCTGACACCTGAACAGGTTGATGTTATCGCTCAATGGATTCGCGAAGGCGCGAAATGGGAAGAACACTGGGCATTTACCACACCAGTCCGTCCAGCCCCACCGGAGGTCAAAGACCAAGACTGGATCCGAAACCCCATTGACGCATTCATACTCTCACGTCTTGAAAAAGAGGGGCTAACTCCGGCGAACGAAGCCGACAAACGCACCCTGATCCGCCGCCTAAGTTTTGATCTCACCGGCTTACCGCCGACCCGCGAAGAGATCCACAAATTCCTCGAAGATGATTCACCAGATGCTTATGAGAAGGTTATTGAAGCCTTCATGGCGAAGCCTGAATACGGCGAACATCTCGCCCGATTCTGGTTAGACGTTGCACGCTACGGGGATACCCACGGACTCCATTTAGATAACTACCGTGAAATGTGGCCCTACCGTGATTGGGTAATTGAGGCACTAAATAAAAATATGCCCTTCGACCAGTTTACGATTGAACAGTTGGCAGGAGATCTCTTACCAGAACCGACGCTTGAGCAAAAGATCGCCACTGGTTTCAATCGATGCCACGTCACAACAAGCGAAGGGGGCTCCATTGACGAGGAATACTACGTCCGATACGCCATCGACAGAGCCAATACCACTTCGACCGTTTGGATGGGTTTAACGGTCGGGTGTGCCCAGTGTCACGATCACAAATACGATCCGATTACGCAGAAAGAATTCTATCAACTCTACGCATATTTCAACAATATCACCGAGAAAGCCATGGATGGTAACCGCAAGGATTCTCCGCCTGTTGTGAAGCTACCAACCCCGGAGCAGGAAGTGGAACTCGCAGCGTTTGATGAACAGATTGCGGATTTAGATGACCAAACAAAAGCCCCTATCCCTGAAGTAGATGCAACCCAAATCGCTTGGGAAAATAGGATGCCGCGTTGGACGACGCTGAAACCGACTTCCCTCTACTCCAAGGGAGGCGCGACACTCGAAATCTTGGAGGATTACTCTGTATTAGCCAGTGGCACTAATCCTGAGCAGGAAATTTACGAGGTTATCGCAGAACTACCACCCGGGAAATGGAGTGCTGTCCGATTGGAAGGCATTACACATGAATCCTTGCCGAAAGCCGGGGTCGGTAGAAGTGATAATAGCAACGTCGTCTTAACCGATTTTGCTGTCTTCATTGCCCCATCTGCAGCGGATAGCGATGCGTCCCCAGCAGAGGATATCGCCCATAGCGATGCTGAAACTGAGACACAAGCAGACAACGCAGCCGTCGGGGATGCTGATGTTGAGGTCGAAGCCGGAAGTACACCTACTCCTGATACCAACACTGAGGTAACAGCAGAAGAGGCACCGGTGGACGAAGCAGATGCCGAAAATGAGACTGCAAATACCGATCCCGACGATCCGTGGACGCGTGTGCCCATAGTGCAAGCGTGGGCGGACCACGAACAAGCACTCGGCGAAGATGGTCTTTCTGGTATCGTTGCGAAGGCAATTGACGACAAACCTGAAACTGGATGGGCGCTTGATAGAAAGAGCGAGAATCGGCAAGCTATCTTCCTTGTTGCTGCTCCCTTTGGCATGGAAGGTGGTCAGTTGAAAATCCGTCTCAAGCATGAATTCGACTTGCGGCAAAAGAGCCTTGGACGATTCCGACTTGCTCTGACAGATGCACCGACTATTTATCCCATCGGTTCCAAGATGACCTTAGGGGATTGGCACGCCGCTGGTCCATTTACAGCAGAGCACGGTAACATCGCTTTCTACAAAGTCTATGAACCTGAAACGAAAAACGTCAACACAAACGATACCTTTGAGGTAAACGGTAAAACCATCAAATGGGAGAAGCAAGCACATTGGGTTGACGGACAGGTACATAACGACATCGTTGGTGAAAGCAGTGCTACTTACCTTTCTCGGAACATAACCTCTGTTACACAACAAAGAGCCCAGCTGTATATCGGGAGCAATGATGCACTCAAGGTATGGCTGAACGGGACTGAAATCCTCTCCAAGAACGTCCAACGGGATGCTGGTGCTGATCAGGAACAGTTCCAAGTACAACTTAAACCGGGTAATAATGCGCTGCTCCTGAAAGTCGTCAACTATTCGGGCCTCTCTGGTTTCTATTTCCGTATTGAAACCGAGGCACCGATGACACCCGCAGACGTTGTCGAAATCGTTGGTATGCCTCGCAGTGAGCGCGAAACTGAACAGCAAGCAAAAATTCGGGATTACTATCGGCAAAATCTCACACCCGATAAGACCCTGAATGAAAACACCCAGCGCGCATTCGCGGATTTGAAAGCACTTTTCGCTGACTTAGCGGAAGTCCAACAGAAACGAGATACACTGGACGCTGAACTAACAACGACGCTGGTGATGGAGGAGCGAGAGGAACCGAGAGGTGCCTATGTCTTAGCACGTGGTGAGTACCAGAATCGGCGCGAGCAGGTTTATCCACAAACGCCTGCTGTTCTTCCCGGGGTGCCAACGGATGCCCCGCCAAATCGTCTCGGTTTTGCCAAATGGTTGCTTTCCGCGGAACACCCGCTCACCGCTCGTGTCGCGATTAACAGGTTCTGGCAAGATGTCTTTGGTGCAGGTATTGTAGAAACGGCGGAAGACTTCGGTACACAAGGCACACCGCCGGTGCATCCGGAGCTCCTCGATTGGCTTGCGACCGAATTTATCGCATCTGGGTGGGATGTACAAAAAATGCTCAAATTGATGCTCACCTCAGCGACATATCGGCAGGGCGCGCAGGTTACGCCTGAAAAATTGGAACGTGATGCAGATAATATACTCCTCTCCCGCGGTCCAAGGTACCGGCTTGATGCAGAAATGGTACGTGATAATGCGCTCGCTCTCAGCGGTTTGTTGTATACCAAGATAGGTGGACCGAGTGTCAAACCACCACAGCCGGGTGGACTTTGGAAGGCTGTCGGGTTCACGGGGTCTAATACAGACACGTTTGTTCAGGATACCGGGGCAGATAAAGTCTATCGCCGAAGCCTTTATACCTTCTGGAAACGCACCGCACCACCGCCACAGATGAACATCTTGGACGCGCCGTCACGTGAAGCCTGCGCAATCCGCCGTGAACGTACAAATACACCGATGCAGGCGTTAATGTTGATGAACGATCCACAGTTCTTTGAAGCGGCACGTGCTTTCGCAGAACGGGCGATTAAAGAAGGCGGCGAAACACCGGAAGAGCGTATTGCGTATCTCTTTGAGGCGGCTACTGCTCGCTTACCAAAACCGGTTGAAGAAGCACTGTTGTTGAAGACGTTCCAAGTGCATTATCAGGAGCTGGAAGCCGACCCAGAAGCAGCAAAGGCACTTATTACTGTCGGTGAATCAGCACCTGATGAAACCTTAAATGCAGTCGAAGTTGCTGCATGGACAATGCTTGCAAACCTGATTCTCAATCTGGATGAAGTCCTGAATAAAGGATAGAGTGGTTGTTGGTCGTCAGTTGTCAGTTGTTGGTTAAGAGGTTCTCCTGTAACAATTCATTACTTCTTGGAGTACTCCAAGTTTGGGGCAATTGTTACAAAAGCATCTCTTAACTGAAAACTAATAACCGATAACCAACAACTATTAAGCAAGGAGTTAAAGTATGGATCCGATTAAAGAATATCTGAAACTTGAAACACGTCGCCAGTTTTTTAGTAAATGTGCGTCGGGACTCGGTGCCGCGGCACTCGCATCACTGCTACCGAACGGTGTTGTTAACGCCCTTGAGAGTCAAGTGAAGCCGAGGTTCGGGGGTTTGCCAGAGTTACCACACTTTGCACCCAAGGCGAAACGGGCTGTCTATCTTTTTATGTCTGGTGCACCCTCGCAACTCGATCTGTATGACTATAAACCGAATATGCAGGAATGGTTTGATACCGACCTCCCAGAATCCGTCCGAATGGGGCAACGCCTCACCACGATGACTTCTGGGCAAGATAAATTTCCGATTGCGCCTTCTATTTTTGAGTTCAAGAAGTACGACAATGGCGGGGACGGCGCGTGGATTAGTGAATTGTTGCCACATACCGCAAGCATGGTGAAGGACCTCGCGATTATCAAAACAGTACACACCGACGCGATTAATCACGATCCAGCGATCACCTTCTTCTGTACTGGCGATGAAAGTCCCGGAAAACCGAGTCTCGGTGCATGGCTGAGTTATGGACTCGGCAGTGAGAACAGAAATCTGCCTGCTTTCATTGTAATGAACGCCACATGGAGCGGTCCGAAAGGTGCACAGGCGCTCTACAATCGCCTCTGGGGCTCTGGATTCCTCCCGTCAGAACATCAAGGCGTACTGCTCCGCAGCCAAGGCGATCCTGTCCTGTTCCTTTCAAATCCCGAGGGGGTCACCGAAAAAGCACGAAAGCAGATGCTGGATACCCTCGTCGAGCTTAACAAGGAACTCTACGAAGAGGTCGGCGACCCGGAAACACATGCACGTATCTCTCAATATGAAATGGCATTCCGCATGCAAACAAGCGTCCCTGAACTTACAGACCTGTCGAAAGAGCCAGACCACGTCTTGGAAATGTATGGTCCTGAGGTCAAGACCCCTGGCACTTTTGCCAACTGCTGTATCCTCGCACGTCGGATGATGGAGCGCGATGTTCGTCTCGTTCAGGTCTTCCATCGCGGATGGGATCAGCACGGCGACCTCCCGAAGAACATTCGGAATCAGGCGCGCGACATCGACCAGCCTTCAACCGCCCTCGTTCAAGATTTAAAACAACGCGGTATGTTGGATGAGACTTTGGTCGTCTGGGGCGGCGAATTTGGACGAACCGTTTACTGCCAAGGCAAACTCAGTCCAGATAACTATGGGCGCGACCATCACCCTAAGTGCTTTACACGCTGGATGGCTGGTGGTGGCATCAAAGGTGGAGTCGTCCATGGTGAAACGGATGATTTTAGTTACAATATTGTCCGAGACCCTGTCTCTGTTGGGGATATAAATGCTACGATTCTCAATCAACTCGGCATTGATCACGAGCGGTTAACCTTTAAGTTCCAAGGACTTGATGATCGTCTGACAGGCGTTGATGAAGAAGCACGGGTCCTCACTGAGCTTTTGGCGTAAGGGTAGACGCGCTTCGTAAGCACGCCTATTAGGACTAGGACTTACGCATGATACGCTTTTGTAGCATAACCTGTTAGGTTGTGCCACCAGAGCATCTGTGTTTTTCAAGGAACTCCATCTAACAGAGCATCCTACGATCAAAATTGCGTAAGTCCTGAGGACTTAAGAACTGGATGAAAAAATTAAAAGCCGTCGTCGTTGGTGCGGGCTGGTCGGCTGACGGGCACACGAGAGCGTTTCAACACTACGGTGTCGAGGTGTTGGCAATTTGTGCTCGCAAACCGGATATCGTGCAAAAAGTCGCCACTGGATTAGGGGTGCCGGAGGCTTCAACCGATTGGCGAAAGAGCCTTTTGAAACATAAACCCGATATCGTCGCGCTCACAACACCAGCGACTTTGCGAACCGAGGTCATCGAATTAGCGGTGGAACTCGGGTGCCATATCATTAGCGAAAAACCGTTGGCACTTACTGCAGCGGACGCAGCATATAGCTACAATCTCGTTAAAGACACGGGACTGAAACATGCTTTTGCCGCAACACACCTATATGAGCCTGGTGTATTTTATGTACGTGAACTTCTAACCGAACAGCGCGTCATTGGCGAATTAAAGGCAGCCGATATCAGATCCAGCCGTCGCACGTCAAATGGAACGTCTTCAAAGACAGTGAAACCGTGGAATTGGATGAATGCTTTGGCATACGGCGGAGGTGTATTGAACAACGGACTCACGCATCAACTCGGTATGCTGGAACGGATGACAGGCATGAAAGTGGTCGCTGCTGTTGGTGAAGCCAGAACCGCCCCTTGGGAAGCACCCGTCGTGCCGGAGATTCGCGACTTTCGGGTATGGATGCGTAAAGAACTCACACCCGAAGAGGCATCCAAATTTGAGTGGCGTGTATGCGACGCTGAGAACGAATTCTCGGCACTCTTCAAGTTGGCGCATTCGGTGTCTGATAATGAAAATTCTGTTTTGGTGACGATACGGACAGACCCAGACGTGCCGGCGAATACGCCTACCGGTGGGTTGTATTTCTACGGCAGGAACGGAACGCTCCACGTAGACGGTAGACGTATATTGGGTCCACTCACGCTCTACAATATGAACGATACGGGGGAAGCGTTATCCGTGCCGCAACGGTTCTCAGACGCCCTGCCTCGCATCGGAGACGACATTCAAAACAAATGGGTCGCACTCGTTCGGGATTTCCTCGCCGATATTCAGAACCGTCCACACGAACCGTACCTGACTTTTCAAGACGGCTGGCGTTACCAAGTTGCCATTGACGCGATCCGAACAGGTCAGGGATGGACGCAGCTCCCTTGCTAACCTCCTCTCTTTTCCCTGTCGGTGTTTCCATCCGGATTCTCTCCCACTACTGGAAAGAGGTTGATATGGGCATTTTTCACCTGCACCTGTTGGTAGTATGCTGTTAATTGTGGAATTTACTATAACCCAAGTTGCTACTTATAAGATTTTAGGTATGCAGACACCATTTTCCATTGAAATTCGCTGATAATCCGCGCTGTTTCGTACCGCAAACTGTTAGTTTGCGTGCCCACCTTGCACAAACTAACAGTTTGTGCTACAAAGATGGCAACTTGCGATACTATAGAAGAATTTTGAGGTAGACGAGATGTACGAAAAACATGGTGAAACAATTAGTGCACGCACCTTCCTTGAGGCGTTACAAGGCGATGCCGGGCGCGTTGTCCTTACGAATTGCATCATTGAAGGGGTCGTTGACATCTTTTCTGCCGGATTGGAACGCGACGAGCATGACCGGATTCTTCTCAAAAAGTCCCTCGAGTGCATCGGATGTACGTTCAAAAACATCGTCAATTTCCGGGCGGTCGTTTTCCAACAAGAGGTTGATTTTCGGCGTACCCTCTTTGAGGGAATTCTCGATTTGGATGAAGCCGTCTTATACGGTCCGTGTGCGTTCCGTGAAGCGATCTTCCAGAGACGCGCTGATTTTCATAGCGCAATGTTTCGCAAAAGTGCCAGTTTTTGGCGGGCGAGATTTAACGGTGTTACTGATTTCCATGGGGTTCAATTTCGGGAGAACGCCGTTTTCCACGAAGCTAATTTCCATAATGAAGTCAATTTTCGTCGCGTCCTGTTTCAAGGCACACTTGATTGTACAGCAACATTGTTCCCTGAAACCACTACGTTCAATAACGCTACGTTTCTTGGTCCTACAAATTTTACCGGGGCACGGTTCATTTCTGTCGCTACCTTTCGCGATGTTCACTATATCCCGGACACACTCTTTCAGGCAGTGAAAACGAAACTAAGCAGAGAGCAGCATCGTCCCACCGAATTCTATTTGGATAGTCAACAGGTGGACGGGGTCGCGAACCCTTTTTTTAAACGCTACGTCGCCGACCAGCAGTTCATTCGTGCCTTCAATCAGGCGAATCCCCTATTGGCGGGCTTATGGCGGTGGAGTTCCGATTATGGACGGAGTCTGGGGCTTTGGGCATTCTGGTCTTTTTTCTTGGCGATTCTGTTTGCGTTTGCTTATATGCCGTTTCCAGAATGGCTGCCAACGTGGATCCAAGATTGGGCACCGCGTTTCCATCAAACGACGGGTATTTATAGTGGGCAGACGTTAACCTTCTCGGACTGCTTCTATTTCAGTGTTGTGACGTTCACAACGCTGGGTTTCGGAGATGTTGTAGCGGACAATGTTTCTGCCCGCTTTCTTGTTGCGCTGGAGGTGATTTTTGGGTATATAATGTTGGGTGGGTTAATCAGTATTTTCTCAAATAAACTGGCGAGTCGGAGTTAGTTCATTCACTCAAAAGTGCAAGGAATTAGTTTATGTATATTGGAGTACAACATATTTTTGCGTCTATCTTACATGCCAAAACATGCGCTAAGAACGTTTTGAGGGTCGCGTTGGTTAGTTTAGGCTTTATACTTCTAAATAACGTCGTAGCACATCAGTCCTCCCCATCATCTGATGTAGATTATTTTGATCACATCACGCTCTTCTCTCAGGGCAGAATTACCCGTTTCGCACAGATGCCCATTCGGGTATATATCTCGCCTGTTTTAAAAGATAGCCCATACTTACCCGAAATCCGATATGCCATGCAAGCGTGGCACAACGCCAGTGACGGCAACATCCGGTTTGAAGAGATCGATGTCCCTCAGGACGCAGATATCCGCGTCAGCTGGGGATATACCGGTTTCCTCGCTAACTTTCAAGATACCCGCCTCGGCAGTGCAGAGCTAACACGTCTCAAAGATAGCGTCCAAATCGGCACCTTTTCTAACGGATTAGATGTAGGTCCTATCACTGCGGTTGAAGACCGCGAAACCGAAGCAGAACATGAAATCAGTTTTACAGTAGAAGTTATCCTGATGTTAGAGGGGTACGGAACTGTCGGGGAATTGTCGCAGGAAGAGATGCGAACAGTGTGCGTCCACGAATTCGGACATGCAATCGGGTTGTGGGGACACAGTCCGCATCCTGGAGACATCTGTTTTCCTACAGCGACGGCACAGCAACCGTCCGACCGCGATATAGCCACGCTGCGTAAGCTCTATAACACGCCGCTTAACGCACCACAACATGATGTCGCTATCAAAGTCCTGAAAACCGAAATTGAACAGAAACCTTACGCTGATCCTCAAATGCAACTCCGTACACACTATCTACTCGGAGCCATCTACTTCGACAAAGGCGATATACCCGCTGCAATTGCTACCTTCCAAACCTGCAGAGAACTCAATTCCAAGTTTCAACCCGCAGTAGAGAAGCTCATTCAGATTTACCACGAAACAGGGAAGACCGATCAAGCGATCGCGCTTGTTGAAGAACGGGTTGCGGAAAAACCGTCACCAGCGGATTACAACACACTCGGCATCTTCTACTATGAAAAAAAAGAGGATGAAAAAGCGGTACAGGCGTTTGAAAAAGCACTTCACATTGCGCCATATCACAAAGCTGCCCGGCGAAATCTACATCAGCTGCTTCGAGCAGAGGGATTCAAAGCGTTGGCGGCGGAAGACTTTGATACCGCCACTACTACTTTTGAAAGAGTGCTGCAGATGGAGCCACTTGACGCACCTACCTATCAACTCATGGGCAACGGTTACGCACGGGCTGGGCAATTTGAGACTGCGATTGCCTACTACCAGAAGGCCATTGACATTAACCCTGTTGATGCGCTGACACGACAAAACCTCGCCCAATGCTATAATAATTACGGTGTGACCTTGCGAAATCGTGAGGAATGGGATGAAGCGATTGAGGCGTATCGGAACGCTTTGCGGTTGATGCCCACCCTCCATATTGCTCGTACAAATCTAAGTGATGCGTTCACCCGGAAAGCGACGGCACATAGCCAGGCGGGTGAGTTGGACGAAGCAGTGCAAGTATATCTCGAATTGCAGAAACTCCATCCTCATGAAATGCACATTCGCAATTTACTTGGGGAGTTATATCTCAAAAAGGGCGACTATGCAGAGGCACTATCGGCATTCCAACACGTTTACAACGCCAATCCGAAGGCTGATCACGCTTTGCATAACCTTATCGCAGCCTATCATCACTACGCGCGGAGCCTCAGCGATGCAGAAGACTACGTAACGGCGATCCAACTCCTTGAGGAGGCACTCCGACTCGCATCTACCGATCTGAATTTACGTTTGAGTTTAGCGAATGCCCATCAGGGTGCAGGGGACTACGAACGCGCCTCTATTGAATTGTCGCGAGTTTTAGCACAATCACCCGAAAATCCGCAGGCAAAAGAAGAGCAAGTTAACCTGAGAATCCGACACGGAAATGCCCTCATGCGGCAACGCCAATACGCCGCTGCCCTCGCTGAGTTCGAGGCGATCCCCGAATCCAAACGGGACATTCAGATTTACAATACCATCGGTTATCTGCGTCTTGTGCAGGGTGAACACGAAAAAGCATTTACGGCTTTTGAAACCGTCCTTGAAAAAGATCCAATTAACGTGCCAGCATTCCGGAACCTATTATCGCTGGAATCTCAACTGATTCGACGACGTTCCGATAAAATAAGAGATGATACCCTCGTAAAAGTCCGTTGCGGTCTCGCCATTGGGTTGATGAAGCGAAAGCAACCGACTGCCGCTATGCAAAGGTATCAACTCGCCCTGAAATCTAAGTCTGAAATGTTAGATCCGCTTCTCATTGAAACAGGGCAGTGGCTCGCTAACCAGTTCCAGCAATACGGCGATACCGAAAACCGAGAGTTGGTTCTCCGTTGGATAAAAGAACGCAGCAAAAAACGATTTTAGAATTTATGGTAGATATTAGAATTACTTAGACACCTCTTTTGTAGCGCAAACTGTTAGTTTGCGTGCCAATCTTCCACAAACTCTCACTGTGCAAATTTGTGCTACAAGTGTCTATATATTTTTAGGACTTACTATAAAAAGAAAAGGTCGGGCAAACATGCCCGACCCGGAGGGTAATAACGAATAAAACGTGTAGTTTCTACTGCCTACCGCCGCCACCACCACGACGACCCCCTTCACCGCGCCAGCGGTTCATACGGGTTGCCTGTTCCGTCTGACGCTTCTTCGTTAATTCGTTGAGTTTCGTCATCTGTTCTTCAGTTAAAACCTCTTTAAGACCCATTTGGAACTCTTTGCCAACAGTTGCCGCATAACTTTGCATCTCTGTCATAGCTGACCGCATATCGCCGGATGCCCGTAGTTCTTTCATCTTCGCCTCGAATTTATCACGGCTTGCCTGATAGATAGGACGTGCCTTCACGAGCGTATCATCATCCACTTTCAAAACGAACGTCAAATCGATCCAAGAGTTCTCAACCAAGGAGCTCGGATTTATCATTCCCATTCCACCGCGGTTGCCGCCTTGTGCGTTCCGATCCGGTCGCTGTGCTGACGTTGCCTGCTCAAAAATAAAGAAACCTGCGATTGCGATAACTGCGATTGCACCCATTACAAAAAATTTCTGCTTCATTTTCATTTCTCCCATTAAGATTTTAGTTGTGTGAATACCTCGACTGTTTTTTCAAAGGCGTTCACATTAGTTTTGCTACTTTAGTCGGATTTATCAAAAAAAGGTTCGTTTTTTTATTTTTCCTGCAAATCGGAAGATATGTTTGTAGCAGCTTAATATCAGTTGCGATCTCAGATGGTTGGAAACTATGGTGAATTCTGAAAATAAATGCACACTTCCATCCCCTGGTAGGCGAGGTTTCCTAACCTCGCCGCTGCAGCGGGTCAAAGTAATTCTAAAACCTACCATAGTTCTTCTGTAGGCGGTGAACGCCATACGGCATTCATACCCGGTAAAGCCTTTATAGGCTTTATACCGTTGATTCGGAACTCCGATTCCCGACTCTTCCTTGTAGGAGCAAGCTCCCGCTCGCGATTTTTCAATGAAAATGCGCAAAAAAACCGAAAACTAAACAGCCCTAGATCATCCGTGATACGTCTTGATTCTCTCCATCGTATATGCTACAATAGAAAAAAGGGAGAGCAGCATGGATTGGAAAGACGCACTGCTGAACATCGTAACACAACCCAGTTCACGACTCCGATTTGAAGAGTCACTCGCAAAACACACCTACTTCGGTATCGGCGGTGAAGCGACAGCTTACATTGAAATCAGCACGGTGTCTGAGCTCGCAGCATTGGCACGCTTCCACAAACAGTGGAATGTCCCGATTGCCGTTATCGGTCGCGGGTCAAATCTACTGGTAAGCGATACCGGTTTCAAAGGCATCGGTGTTAGGTTAATCGGTGAGTTAGCGAAACTGGAGGTTGACGGAGATGTCGTTTCGGTCGGTGCGGGGCTTTCACTCCCACGACTCTCAAAAGCGATGTCGCGACGCGGTTTGAGCGGTGTAGAATTTGCCCTCGGCATCCCCGGTTCCGTTGGTGGCGCGCTAATCATGAACGCCGGGGCATGGGGAAGCAGTTTTGGGGATGTCGTCACAAACGTTACGGTCATGAATGACGCCGCTGAGATGATCGAATTAACCCACGCCGAAGCAAAATTTGAATACCGACACAGCGGTTTGGATACCTATTTCTGTGTTACAGGTGCAACACTCCGGCTTGACCCCGGAGATGTTGATACAATCACGGAGCGGATGCAAACCTTCTACAAGCAGAAGGTAGAAACCCAGCCATTTGCCGAGGAAAACGCTGGATGTATGTTCAAAAACCCGCCTGAGGATTCTGCCGGTCGGCTTATCGACATCAGTGGATTGAAAGGCTATCGTATCGGCGGCGCAGAGGTCTCCACGGTGCACGGGAATTTTATCCTCAATATCGACAATGCAACAGCGGCGGATGTCCTGAATTTAGTCGCATACATCCAACAGCAGGTCCGAGAAAAGACGGGAATCTCTCTCCAAACAGAGGTAAAACGATTAGGCTTTGACACACACTAAGGTCTGATAACCGTGCCATCCATCCGACGCACTGGTGCCCAACCCCCGTTAAGCGGATCTTCTGGAAACGGGAATCTTGCCGCGAGTTCTTCATTTACATCAATACCGAGTCCAGGTGCCTCACTTGCCCAGAAGCAACCGTCTCGGATTTCAGGACAACCGGGGAATACCTCTTGGGTGTTATCACCGAAGACGTGTTGCTCCTGAATGCCGAAGTTGTAGCACGCCAGATCCAGAGCAACGTTCGCAGCGTGCCCGACTGGAGAAACATCACCCGGTCCATGCCATGCCGTGCGCACCCCAAAAAATTCGCAGAATGCTGCAAGTTTCCGCGCAGGACTGATGCCACCGATTTGCGAGATATGCACGCGGATGAAGTCGATGAGTCGGTCCTTAATAAGGTGGACGTACTCGTTCGGGTTGTTGAACAATTCCCCCATCGCTATAGGAATACTTGTCTGCTGACGCATCAGTTGAAAATAATCAACGTCCTCTGGTGCAAACGGATCTTCAAGGAAGAAGAGGTTATACGGCTCCAGTCCTTTGGCGAGATTAATCGCCTGTATGGGTGGGATACGTTCATGCACATCGTGAAGAAGTTCTACCTCGTCACCGAGTTGGGTTCGCAAATGATCAAAGAGTTTGATAACGGTGTTAACATAAGGCGTCGGTTCAAAAGCGGGCGAACTCCGCCTTCCACGACCTGCACCATAAGTTGAGTAGCCGGGTATCGCCACCTGTGACCGGACATAACGATAGCCCTGTTCCATATAACGACGGATGCTTTCTTCTACTTCCTCGAAAGTGTTTCCGCCCGCATGTGCATAGAGCGTTGCAGCCTCACGACATTTGCCGCCCAGCAGTTGATAGACCGGCATATTGGCGCGTTTGCCCATGATGTCCCATAGCGCAATATCTACGCCGCTGAGGGCGTTGTTCAGGACCGGACCGTTACGCCAATAGGAACTGACAAAACTCGTTTGAAAGATATCTTCTATGTTCGCTGGATCTTTCCCGACGAGAAAAGGTTTCAGATATTCGTCAACTGCTGTTGCAACGGCAAGCGGACGTTGCGTGAATGTAGCACAACCGATTCCATACAAACCCGGTTCACTCGTTTCAATCTTAACAACGACGAGCCGAATGCCGTTGGGTGCTGTCAGAATAGTTTTAACGTCTGTAATTGTCATTTTTTTAACTTTCCTTGCGGTTAAATAGCGTGAGATTATTGATGGACGTGTGTTTCCTAAATCCGCTCTCCATTACATTACGAGCTACGCGTTTTGGTGTTATCATAAGAGGAAACCTTCGTTAAACGAAAAAACCTCTTAACTAAAAACTGGTAACCAACAACTGACAACCACTATCAAAGTATATCAAACCGACTGTGACGTGTCAAAAGAATTTGAAATCTCTTATTTTTTTGTCAAGATAAGATTCTGGTAAGCGTCAACAACAGCGGAGAAATTCGGGGGTATTACAGTCGTGGCGCTAAATTCTGTGACAATCGCCGGTCCTGCAATTTGATTGCCTGGATGCAACGCCTCGCGACGATAGAAATGGGTGGGAAGTGCTTCGTTCTCAAAGATAACAGGCGTTTGGACGGGACATGCTTCGGAGGTATCAGGATCAGAGAGCGACGTCGGTTGAATGGGAGGTTTATCGGTTTCCCCAACGGTTGTGAGACGGAGGTTCACCACCTCGACTGGCGCATCAGTTCGGGCGTAGCCGAAGCGTTGGGCATGTGCGATGTGGAATTTCTCAACAAGCGTCCGTATCCCCCCTCCGGTGTTGTGGGCGGGGTTTGTAACCTCGATACCGTTGTGATAAGGGATATTTAACTCATAAGATTGCCCGGCATACCGCATATCGAGTGAGCGATTGACTTTAAGTTGATCTGGCGTGAATCCTTCCGATTTCATCTCGTTTTCAGCGCGAGTGAAAAGCACCTCGAATCCGGTGTTTAGTGCTTCGACAAGATTTTCGTCGCTGTGCTTTTCAAGCTGCCATAGCACTGTCTGCGAGTAGTCTTTGATAACATCCGCAAACAGCATCCCGTAGGCAGAGAGTAGACCGCCGTTTGGTGGAATAAGGATTGTTTCAATGCCGAGGTTCTCTGCCATAAATGCGGCGTGTAAACCGCCCGCACCACCGAAGGAGACAAGCGTGAAATCACGCGTATCAAATCCACGTTCGACAGAGATAACTTTAATGGCGCGTTCCATAGCTGCATTAGCAACCTTAAGAATACCGTCCGCGGCTTGTAAAGGTGAGATACCGAGATGCGAGGCGAATTTTTCAATATATATGTGAGGCTTGTCGGTGTCAAGAGACATCGCCCCGTCCAAGAACTGCGTCGCCGCGATACGTCCTAAGAAGAGATTGGCATCGGTGACTGTAATATCCTCACCGTTGTTCCCGTAACAGATTGGACCCGGATCTGCTCCCGCACTCTCCGGCCCCACACGTAGCGCACCACCCGTGTCAACAGTCGCAATCGAGCCGCCACCCGCCCCGACGGTGTGGATGTCGATCAGCGGCACCTTAATCGGGAGTCCGCTAATCGTGCTTTCCGTTGTAAGCGAGATACCGTTATTGCAGAGACTGACATCCGTTGAGGTGCCACCCATATCAAATGTGATGATCTGGTTATAGCCTGCGGTTTTAGCAATCTGATACGCACCGAGCACCCCGCCAGCGGGACCCGAAAGCACAGTGCGAATACCTACGGATTCACCTCTGTATCGCAAGTTTTCAGCTTGCGCCTTGTTAGATGGGCTTGCAAGCTGCGCCCTACGGCGCTGAAAAATCCTCGCAGAAACACTGCCCCCGTTAGATAGCATCAAGCGGAACGATTCCGGGAATTGTTTCGATGCTATCAGTGTAGAGAGATGCCGCTCCAAGGTGGGGCGAATGTAAGCGTTCGCAACAGTAGTGCTGAAACGGGCATACTCTCGGTATTCCGGTAGGACTTCGTGTGAACAAGAAATCGGTATCTCAAGCCGTGGTGTGAGGTGTTCTGCAACAATCTGTTCATTTTCTGGGTTGACGTAGGCGAAAAGGAAACAGATTGCAATAGCATCAAGTTCCAATGTGGCAAGTTGTCTGGCGAGTGCGTCCAGTTCGCTTGATTCAATTTCAGTTTGAATCTCACCTGTATGCAGTGTCCGTTCTGAGACCCCGAAGCGTCTGTCAGCGGGAACGAGCGGTGCCGGACGTTCCACAAAGAAATCGTAAAGATTTGGGCGCGCCTGTCTACCGATCTCCAAGACGTCTTCAAAGCCTTTCGTCGTGACGAGGGCAATACGTGCACCCCTGCGTTCAAGAAGGGCATTCGTCGCCACCGTTGACCCGTGGACAATCTCCACCCATTCAGTATCGGTGTTATGCATCCGCAAAATTTCACCTACGCCTTGTATGACGGCGTGTGCAGGGTTTCGCGGTGTGGACAAGACTTTGTGCGTGAGCAGCGCGCCATTGGTGTACATCACGATATCAGTAAAGGTTCCACCGGTATCGACACCAATTTTTTTCGATGTTTTTGCAATGACTTCCTGTGTGGGCATCTTTTTCGCCAGGGGCATTTATGGTAGATTTTAGAATTACTTAGACCCCTCTTTTGTAGCGCAAACTGTTAGTTTGCGTGCCAACCTTGCACAAACGCTCACTGTGAGGCAAGTTTGTGCTACAAGTGTCTACATGTTTTTAGGATTTACTATAAATGACCCTATCAAACAACGACGTTCTGTGGCGTACCCTCCAAGAAGGCGATAATATTGTCAACCGCGCCTTCGTTAAGGAGTTCAACACCTTCGGGGGTCATGTCGGCACAATGCGGGGTTAGAATTACCTGCTCACATGCCAGAAGCGGATGGTCTGCAGGGAGCGGTTCTTGATCGTAGACATCAATAGCAGCACCGCCGAGGTGTCCACGGTTCAAAGCACCAATCAACGCATCGGTGTCAATCACGCCGCCGCGTGCGACATTGATTAGAAGCGCACCCGGTTTCATTGCAGCAAGTTCGCGTTCACCGATAAGGTGATGGCTCTCCTCTGTCAGTCTGACGTGCAAACTAATGACATCAGAAGTCTGGAGCAATGCATCCAGAGAAACAAACTGAACCCCTAATTCCTGTGCACGTGCTTCTGATGGATGGTACGTCCACGCGATAACATTCATACCGATTGCCCGTCCGAGCCGTGCCATCTCAGCGCCGATGTGCCCAGTCCCAATAATCCCTAAGGTTTTTCCCTGAAGGTAGACATTGTCCATGCGGGGCCAGTCGCCTGCTTTCATAGACACCGTCAGGAATGCTGAGCGTTTAGCAAGCCCGAACATCAGTCCGAATCCATGTTCCGCGACAACCGGAGCCGTCCGTCCAGGCTGGTTGCAAACGGTAATGCCACGCTTCTTCGCTTCATCAAGTCCAATCATATCGGTACCGATGGAGCAGAGCGAGATTAACTTAAGCTTGGGGAGTTGCTGTAGAAGTGCTGCGGGCCACTTGACGAGTCCACGCGAATTGATGAGAATATCCGCATCTTCAGCGCGACGGATCTGCTCTTCGCCAGTTTCGGGTCGATCGGTGTAGACAACGACGTCACCGTACGGTTTCAGACGTTCCAGATGCGGCGAGCCTTGAATTTGCGGTGGTGAATCACCGGGGACAACAATCTTGTGTTGATTCACAAGGTGTTCCTTCCTTAAATTACAATTGAACTAAGAATCTTTATTTTCTGGAGGTTCAGGGCGTGGTTCGTTAAATTCAAGCCCTTTCGCTTCTGCCTCTCTACGCCGCTGTTCCCAGGCGGCTTGCATCTCTTGATATGCCTCTTGATATGCCTCTTGGTATGCCTCCGCTCTGCCTTTTGAAATCAGCCTTTTGTCTCTCTTCAGAGATTCTCTCAAACGTATAAACATAAGATCAATTCCCTATAATAACTCAACTTGCTACCTACAGAAAATAGACCTGTTTTCTCAGGTATCTAAGCCCCCGGGGAATGCCATAAGGCATTCATACCCGGTGAAGCCCATACGGGCTTCATACCGTTGATTCTGATTTCGGGGCGAAAGGTGTCGCGTTTCATTTTTAGGTGGCAACTTAGGTTATAATATATTCTGCACAGGTTGCCCTCACGGCGTATGTTACATAATATCATGATGCGCGCTGCATTGCAACCTGACTAATTAATCAGTTTATCTATTGAATCCCCTAAGTGGATCGGGTGTTTCTACGCCGCCATCGCGAGGCGCGAAGCATTTCCGATATAACTCGACAATCTCTTCAGCCGTCGCTTGCCGTGGATTGTTAGCAGGACTCCCGCTTGCAATGGCATCAACTGCCATCTGTTCAACAACAGCCTCAAATTTCTCTTTCTCAATACCGATTTCGCCGAGTCGCGGCATCTGAATATCGGTGACGAGCCGTTCGACGGCAGAAATCGCTGCGTCCGCTTGGCGCATCGAAGATAATCCTTCAATCGGTTCACCCATTGCACGCGCAATATCAGCAAATCGAGCAGGTGCACCGACGACGCTGAACGCCATCACGTCACGCAATAATACTGAATTTGATAGACCGTGATGAATGTGGAAATAGGCACCGATTGGCCGGGACATTCCGTGGACTAAAGCCACAGATGAATTGCTGAACGCCATACCTGCGATAGACGCCCCAATCATCATATCCGTGCGCGCAGCAATATTTTCGCCATCCGCCCACGCTTGCCGGAGCGAACCCGAAATCATCTCAACCGCTTTCAAGGAGAGCGCGTCCGTTATCGGCTGTGCGCGTTTGGAGATGTAAGCCTCTATTGCGTGTGTCAACGCGTCAACACCGACTGCCGCGGTTAGATGAGGTGGGGTTGTCACGGATAACAACGGATCCACGAGGGCAACGGAGGCAAGTAGACAAGGACTGCTCAGCATCATCTTAACGTTCCGTTCGGTGTCGGTAATGACGGTAACTTTGGAGACCTCACTGCCTGTGCCACCTGTCGTAGGTATCGCGATCAGGGGTGTCCCCGGATTCGGGATCTTGTCCACACCCATGTAATCGGCAAAATCTCCGTCGTTTGCCAGTTTCATGGCGATACCTTTTCCGCAGTCGATAGCACTTCCACCACCGATGCTTACAATCACGTCGCAGGCTTCGTCAGCGTATTGCTTTAATCCGTCTCGGACGTTTTGTAGGGTTGGGTCGGGTGTGACATCAGAGAAGCAGGTGCTACCGATGCCAGCAGCGTGTAAATTTTGAGCAACCTTATCCGCATATCCGATTTTGGCGATGCCCGGATCAGTGACGATAAGTGCGTTTGTTGTACCAAGTTGTTTCGCTTGTTCACCGACGTTCTCAGATGCGCCTGCGCCTGTAATTATTGTAAGCGGGAGTGTTAATGTCGTAGGCAATTTTCGACCTCTTGTCTGTTTCAATTGTCTGAATCAGGATTTGCAGGATTTTAAGATTTCCAAGATAAGAGGGTTTTATGGTGAATTCTAAAAATAAATAGACATATCGGTGCGGTTAGAAACCGCACCTACCTTACGAGTGGTAGGCGAGGTTTCTAACCTCGCCGAGGCAGAGTGTCAAAGTAATTCTAAAACCTACCATAGTATAAATCCAAACCGATTTTTTGTTAATTCTGAGTGAGCGTAATCGACTGTAATCAATAGCCATATTAGACAGGTACATCGAGTAGAGTGTATCACAGATACAAAAACTTGTCAGAAAAAACTATAGCAATCAAAAAATCGCTAAAATTTTTATCAAGCCTTAGTATTTTCGGAACCGCTTACCGCCTAAATCCCTCCGACTTGGTCGTTCTCATGTGCGCGATCTATCGGCATAAAAAAGATATCCCCCCGCTCCAATGTGTAAAGCCCCAATTGACTTTTAAAGTAAATTTCGTGTTTTTTATCTTAATTTTGACTTATTTACGCAATTATGTTATGATTTTACATATCAAGCATATTATATAATAATTTTATATTTATAGATAAATTCACCTAAAATGAAAAAAGCAAATGGTAGATTCTATAATTACTTAGCCCCTCTTTTGTAGCGCAAACTGTTAGTTTGCGTGCCAACTTTCCACAAACTCTCACTGTGAGGCAAATTTGTGCTACAAGTGTCTATATATTTTTAGGACTTACCATAAATAGCCCTGATTTTAAGTCGAAGCGATTACCGATTTGACACTTTTTGTCTAAGGAAGAAAGGAGGACTTTCAAATGAATCAAAGTTACGAACACGCTGGGAAACCCCTTACCCTGAAGATAGCGAGAGAACTCGTCATAGAGATGTTCTCAGGCGAAACAGGCGTCCAGAAAAAGGAACTGAAGCGCGTTGTGGATGAAATGCACATCAAGCGTGGTGGAAGTCTATCGACGAATGAAATGCATCCTGTCTCGGCTGCCCTAAGCGTAATGAAGAAGCAAGGACTTGCCAACAATCCGTCTCGCGGGGAGTGGTCTATATTTTCAACCCCCAGTGCCCCTCCAAAGAATCTTTTTGATGCAGATGCCGTCCGGACGCTTGGTAAGGGCAAAAATTCTGTCTGCCTCTGCTATTATCCAGCCTATCGGTGTCTGGCGGAATCCGAAGGCAAGGAGTTTTGGGCATGCAAGATTGGTAGCGTTGAAACACAAGCACCCAGCGAAATGCCAGAACTTCTGGAGCTTCGTCTTGTCCTTAGAACAGATGATGCGGAAAATCTGGAGCAGCTCCTCCACAATATCCTAAGGTTCCGGGGGAAACAGATAGCGGAGGCCCCTGGCAAAGAGTGGTTTATGACTTCTCCGAGTGAAGTCGAAGACATTTACAAAAATATTATGGAAAATGTGTCTTGACATACGCGCCAATTCACCCTTTTTTCAATGCGTACACCCCGCGTCGAATTTTTACAATCTCGCCTATATCTACGAGTCGCTTGAGTTCATTGCCGACCGACTGCGGACTACTCCCAAGAGTGGCGGTGATTTCTGATGCCTTTTTTTCGCCATTTGACAAAAACGTGAGTATCTGCTCTTGGAAGCTGATACGCCGGATGTTGCCCCCGCGAAGTTCTTTCAAGATACGGTTCGCTTTCCTTGATGAGCATCCCAAGACCCGCTCCACCTCTTGTCTGCTGGATTGGGCGGTTAGCTGCGCACTTTCAACTTCAAAACGCTGGCGGGTCGCGATGACTTCAGGAAGTTTGTCAAGACCACCAGCGATCTCAAAATCTTCCCAGTCGAAAAGGCGTGTTTCAGGTCTGTCGGTGACGTCGGGGAGCGCCAAACTCGTGAGCAGCATCACCTTCTTATCCGTCCAACGATTCAATCCTATCTGCCCACAATCCGTGTGAGTGAGCCGACAATATTCCGTTGATGAAGATTCTGGATGCGTTCGTCTTTGTAATACGCCGATTCGGATTTTCCCTCATAATGGAGCGGTTCGGCATCGTTTCCAAACAACATCTGTGCTTGAAACCACAGCGTAGACTCGGGCCAGTGCGGTATGCCGACGATCCATACAACGTCTGCCCCTTGAAAACCGGGGTCCATTCTATTAGATTCCTTGAAATTCACCACGAAACAGACATTCGCCTTTTCTCTGAGGTCTGCTAACTGCTCCGTAATTGAATCGTTGGTGATAACGGCGTGCTTAACACTCGGATCTCTGTCAATTTCTGCACGGATGCCGAAAAAGAGACGCTCACCCATTTTAGATAAACCCAGAACGTCCCAATCGCTGTCGTAGTTTAAAAGTGTGTGGAGCGAATCGATGCCTGCGCGGATCTGAAAAACCTGGTTTCCCGGAATCCAGGCTGTCGGTTCGGTGTGAATGACTTCAATGGCTTCGCCTGGAAACACCCTACGGAGGTACCGCTCGGAAAGCATTGGCGATATTAATAGGAAACGTTTGACACTCGGATGGAGAACGGGTGGCACCCAGAACCGCAGGGATTTATTGTTCCAACGCATCGGCGCATCGACATCGCGCGTGTAACGCGCAAAGAAATGCTTGAGTTGATGCCAAAACGTCCAGTGTTGATCTCGGTAGACAGCCGGAAACGCTTGAATTTTCTCCACAGTCTCGGCGTCCAAAATACCCAACGCAATCGCTTCAGACATCTGCATCGGGATTTCAATATCTGCATTAGGGATAAAAGCATCGGGTGAAAAGCAAGGCATGCCTTTCTCCCTGAGCCTATCTTCAGCGTGAGCGTCCAAAGGAATACAGGCAGAAGCACCGCCTTCAAACGCAATCGCAAAGTGTCCTAATTCCTGCCCGGTCTCATCATCAACCGTTTTGTGTACCGCCACTCTGCCTTGGACCTTGATGTGGCACATCTGCCTAATAAGCGATGCTTCGTGCTGTTGAAACGCCTCTACTACCGAGCGAATCCGTCCAATAGCACTTCCATCAGGTTCACCTTGGATTTCCAAGACACTCAATAAGGATTTGGCGAAGTTCCCTAAGGCATGTCCGTGCCAACTCACAGCCCACTTCTCCAATGCCTCTTTGGGTAGCCCCGCCTCAAGGAACAGGCGACTTATTTCCACGTGCCGCTTGTCAAGGATACAAATACGCCCTGTTTCATTCACAGGATCCAGAATTTGTTCAAGCATTTCTGTGAATTGTGGATCGAAAAACAGTCTATGGACAGGTGATATCTGTGCCTTGACGCGTTTTAGTGTCCGCCATTGTGATAGGTATCCACGCGCTTGGCATTCTGTATAAACCGGACACTTCGGACAGATACACTCACGTGCTTTCCCGCCTTTTGCCTCAATAGCGCGACACCGTTCGGGATCCTCACATGGGTTGCCTGCTTGAAACGGATTCGCCATGCGTTCGTCAATTGGTATGTCTTTCACCTGTTCCCAGCGGTACATCTTTGCACGCCATCTGCCAAAAGACGGCAGTTTTAGGGCGTGATACCGCGCTTCTGCTGCTTCCGCTAAGGTCCGGCTTGCTACGTTTAAGCAGGTGGCACCCCCGCTGAGGAGGTACGCTTCTACCGCAGAAGTGATGCTTGGCACCGTCGCTGCGGTGATACCGATAATGCGGGCTTGCTTCTCGAAAACACGCTGTATCTGCGTCTCATGCTCTTCGAGCGTTCGATAAACCTTTTTTGAAGTCTCCTGATGATAGAGCACCGGCGACGGACGTTTTATTGCCAATGGACTCAGTTTCTTTTCCTGCACTGCCAGCACTTTATCGCTTACACGGAGTGCCGAAGCGGATGTCGGCACCGTAATACAGGTGTCATTCCATATATCTGTGATTGGGGTGGCTCTCGTAGGCAGCCCTGTGTTCGGCGTAGCAGCACGCAGCCACACAATGCCTTGATCCTCCCAGAGCGACACGTATGTGTCATCATGCGCGCTGTGGTGACGGATCCAGTGATGAAAACCGGCATTTTCTCGGAGGTAAGAAAAACCGCGCACCAACAATGCCTCTTTAGCGAGATCAAGATCCTTTGAACCCAAAGATGCTGGCACAACAACCCCAGTTTCTGGCAGCGCCTCGAAATATGCTTCGCCAAGCAGCCCTGGCTCGTGAAGTACAGCACGGAGGGCATCAATGGGGGTAAAGATTACCTCTCTGGTAATGACGGGCGGATCTAACAGATTGCCACAGAGAATCTCGTAACGCGAATCCCAACGGCTGTAACCCTTTTCCCCGCGGATTTCAAAGTATACGGCTCGGCGGTGCGGATCTTCCAAGGTCGGAGCATGTTTGTAGATGTAAGACTTTGCTGAATCCGTACTCGGATGGAGGTAGTCCGGGACTCTGCAAGAGAAACGGAGTCCACCAGATTTTGTGAGCGTCAACAGTGGCGTCGTAGTCGTCTTAAGGAGTGCCTCAATACAAGTTAAGACGGCATCAGGGGCTGCACATACGGCTTGATATGTAAAATAAAAATCGTGCCAGTGGGCACCATTGCGTGCCGAGGGCATCCCAGTATATATCTGAATCCCCCATGAGGCACCCCACCGCCTGTATTCCCAGTCGGCTATACCTTGACGTTTCAGGAATCGCTCGCCACCAAAATCCCTCGGGCCGCGATCGTTTTCAGGGGCGTGTCCTATCGGCATGAACGAGATGCCTGATCGCTCCAAATCGTCCAGCACAACAGGGGTGCCGCGGGCGCAACGGACCTTAATGTGGTACGGGATACGTTTATAGAGTGCGGGTGTTATCACCGTCTTTCGCTGCCGAAGCACTGCCCCATGCCGTTTGTGGCAGCGTTGAATAAGGTCTTTCAAAACATTCATATATGGTAGATCCTAAAAATAAGTGGACAGTTTTTGTAGGGGTTTGGTCCCCAAACCCTAAACGTACCCTATCGGGGTAGGTGCGGTTTCCCAACCGCACCTGTGCCAAGCGTTCAAGTAATTCTATAATCCACCATAGTTTTAAAAGTAGTAGGCACTCTCCGTGTACCGTTAAGTGTATGTGGGTTGTCTTACTGTGGGATATTTACTATATTCTACTATAAAAGCAAACTTTTTTTCAAATGTTAATATACCTTTCGTCCCGTATCCATATACCTTAACTATATAAGGGTGGTACATAAATATTTCTCGTAGGGGTGTTTTTGCTTGGGTATTTCTTTCTGCTCGCGCCCCTTGGTGCTATGATTTTGGTAAATCCCTCTCTTTGTAGGAGCGAGTGTTTTTGCTTGGGTGTTTCCGCTGCTCGCGATAGCGTCTGAAAATCACAGAGATTTCGTAGCGTAAACTGTTAGTTTGCGCCCTCCCCATAGATTTCGTAGCGTCCACTGTTAGTTTGCGCCCTCACAAACACAATCTATGATGAAAAAGACTGAACTAACCTAAAAGCAAAATAGGGACTCTCGACTTCGGTTGCGAGTCCCTATTTTTTTTCCTCCAGTAAACGAAGTTTCCCAACCCTTTTCGCTCCCCAGACTCAGTAGGTACGGTTTTTTACTGGGGTTTTTGCTTGGGTGTTTCCTCAATTTCTTTAATTTCCCCTTAACCGCACCGGTTTTCTCTAAAAAATTACCGACCTGCTATGCCTCGCCAGTGGGGGCGGGAGTCGGTCATTTTTCTCTACTTTACATGTCCAATACTTGTAGGAACGCTTCAAAACTGGATACTTCGACTGCGGTCCGCAGGAGTTGGGTGAGATGATCAGCGCTCAGGTTGAGCTCAAGTTGGTGCTTTGCAGTTTCGACATTGCTTTGGGGGAAGCGCGTTGATAGTATCAAGAGAATGTTTTTGATAGCCGTCTCGCGTGTCCCTTGTTCAATGCCTTGTTCAATGCCTTGTTCAATGCCTTGTTCAATGCCTTGTTCAATGCCTTGTT
>JAPPNJ010000129.1:0-1575 GCA_028818705.1 Candidatus Poribacteria bacterium | reverse complement strand
CAATGAGCACTTCAGCCATAGATTGTGCCATGGTTTCTACCTCCATATCCGACGTATACTCGTCTACAAGTGTTACTAACTCTCTGTGTTCTTCGACCGGCCGGCGATGCAGTATCAGAAGCAGCAGATAGACGATCGCCTCGCGTCTTTGCGCCCTTTCGACGCTATCAAGTGCCTCCAACTGCGATACTGCTTCCACTAACGCACGGCTTAGAACCGTCTTATCCGCTTTTTCCTGTTGAAGCACCGTCAACAACCACCCAAGCGGATGACCTGTTTTCGTCAGGGTTGCCGCCTCAGTCTCCTTCACACTCAGAAAGAGTGTGTCAAATGTCGGGACGAACCGCGAAAGTGCTTCAGGAACGTCCATAATCGCCTCAAGCGTTAAAGGTGTTTGCCAACGACCCTCACCCGTGTAAAAAACAATCGGCAGGATCGGGGGCAACCTCCGTTCATTTTTCGGCACCTGGGTAGTCGTCCATTGTCTGTAATGTGCCTCCCATATCAGCAGCATGTAAAGTAAGACCCGAAATCCCATCGTTTCATCGACCGACGATTGGTGTTCAATCAGTATATAGATAAGCAGCTCGCCGGGGTGTCCGGGGGCTTCAAAGGGAACGCGAAAGACAATGTCTGCCTCGCGTTCTCGGAGGGTTTCAGGGATAAAACTCCTGCTAATCGGAGCGAGTTGGCTAAAATCGATGTGCTCGGCAAGGTCGGTAGCAATAATTTCGATCAAGCCTCGTATATTCTCCTTGTTTTCAAAGAGGCGTCGTATACTCCGGTCGTGGAAATGTTCAATGCGTGCGTCAAGGAAATCGCGTATATCTATTTCTTTGGTTTGCATAGGTCGGTCTGTCCCTGAAGCACCTTGTTAAAACGTTGAAAAATACTGAGTAGCGACTTGAATGATACTTTAACAGAGTAACACTTTTAGAAAAAAAAGTCAAACCGAGTAGTAGGGTCATTTAGTTCTTCTGTAGGCGGTGAATGCCCGGTGAAGCCCACACGGGCTTCATACCCCGGTCTATGCCCACAGGCATAGATACCGTTGATTCGGAAGTGCATAAGCACTTCATACCCGGTGAATGCCATTAAGGCATTCATACCCGGTGAATGCCCTAAGGCATTCATACCGTTGATTCTGATTTGATTCTGATTCAAGGCATTCATACCCCGGTAAAGCCTTTATAGGCTTTATACCCGGTTCATGCCCTAAGGCATGAATACCGTTGATTCTGATTTTTCATGCCCCTAAGGCATGAATACCCGGTGAAGTCCACACGGACTTCATACCCGGTGAATGCCATTAAGGCATTCATACCGTTGATTTGATTCTGATTCTGATTTTGATTCCAAGCTCCCGATCGCGATCAGTGTAGTAGCGAGTGTTTTTGCTTGGGTATTTCTTTCTGCTCGCGCCCCTTGGTGCTATGATTTTGGTAAATCCCTCTCTTTGTAGGAGCGAGTGTTTTTGCTTGGGTGTTTCCGCTGCTCGCGATAGCGTCTGAAAATCACAGAGATTTCGTAGCGTAAACTGTTAGTTTGCGCCCTCCCCATAGATTTCGTAGCGTA
>JAPPNJ010000210.1 GCA_028818705.1 Candidatus Poribacteria bacterium | reverse complement strand
GCCCGCCTACATCCCGCAAGCTAAAGCATGGGGTCTTGGCGGGAAGATTGATAAATTTCGGATTCAAGTCATCATCGCTGAAGTCGGCAACGGCGGTCGACTTTTGGGTGAACCGGTAGCAATTGAGGATGAGTGATTTCCGCTTACATTGAGGGTAGCGATGTTATTGAAGGGTTCCAGTGTAAGGTTGGGGATTTATTTGTATAAGAAAGTTTGCAAGTGTATCTAAAGTGCCCTAAAGTTTATAAGTTGGAGGGCGGATTGTCAATAACTTTTGAACACTTTATGAACTTTAGCACACTTTTAAATTTCTTCCTTTCTGTAAGTATCCAATTTACGGTGTAATGTTCGTACGCCTATGTCAAGGATCTTCGCTGCTTCTGTTTTATTCCCATCTGTTTCCGCGAGGGTTTTTTGGATAGCTGCTCGCTCAATTTCTGCCATGGTCATGCCGACTTTGCCGATGACCTCTTCATCGGCAAGCAGGGGTTTGTCTCTTTCTTGCGACTCTATTGATGCAGTGATTGGTAAAACCCCACCCTGCGTACGCCCTTCAAGCACCTGGGCAATGGTTGAAAGCACCTCCAGCGTTTTTCTGAGGATAGCGGCTGCGTCATCAGTCTCATCAATCTGCATCCAGCTGGTATCTTCATCAGGAATTAGGGACGGGACATCATCACCTGAAACTGAAGTCGGATGAAACGATCGGATTGCAGAGAGGATTAGGCCCAGAATCGTTTTATAAATTGCTATATTTTCTGTTGTGATTGGATTGGAAGTTGTATCTACGACCTGTAAAGCCGTTCCCGCTTGATTAAGAAGTTCGGTCTCGTCAGGGGCTTTCGTGTCGATAATATGCGTAGGTGCGAGTTGGGTACCGGAAACTTGAACAGGAAGCGCAGCAATCTGCTCAGGTTCTGTGTCTATTGGAAAATCTTTAAGTTGGAGTTCATCGGTTGTGGCGACGATGATAGCAGACGCAACAGCATTCCTGAGTTGTCGAACGTTACCTTGCCAACTTGCGCTTTGGAGGTAATTGAGTGCTTCGGGTGCTATGCCGGTAATTGTTTTCTCGTGTTCCGCACTCAATTCGGAGACGAATGCCGAAACGAAGAGCGGAATATCCTCGCGTCGGTCGCGCAAGGGTGGGATATGGATGCGAAATAGGTTCAGCCGATAATAGAGGTCTTGTCTAAATTTTTTTTCTTTAACGGATCTCGCAAGGTCGATGTTCGTTGCAGCGATAATTCGGACATCGACTTTGATATTTTTTTCGCCACCGAGTCGCGTGAATTCTTGGGACTCTAAGACTCGTAAAAACTTCACCTGTACTTCCGGAGACATTTCTCCTACTTCATCAAGGAAGAGTGTCCCGCCATCTGCTTGTTCAAACACACCACGCCGTTGGGTTGTCGCCCCTGTAAAAGCCCCTTTTTCATGTCCGAAGAGTTCGCTTTGTAGGAGATCTTGATAAAACGCACCGCAATTAACTGCTTTGAAGGGTTGATTTTTACGAGGGCTTCCTTCGTGTATCGCCTCAGCGATGACATCTTTACCAACACCCGTTTCGCCTGTGATGAGCACAGTTGCTTTTGTTGGTGAGACCTGTTCGACTTGACGCAGAACTATCTGCATCGGTGTAGACTCACCGATAATGCGTCGTGAACTATCGCTGGTAACGAGCTTTGGGAGATTCATCTTTTTTGGTTTTCTACGGCAGCCAAAGTTGGGTTTACCTGTTAGCCAGTGCAACGTCAAGAATCCGTTGTGGATTCTGCCTGATCTTTTCAAAAACCTGTAATCCCTCGCGACAGACAAAAGCACACAATCGTTCAAACACAAGTCCCTTTAAAGTTGTATTCGTGGTATGAAGTTTGTGCCTCAAAGACGTTCCCGCTGGAACAAAGTGAGTATTGGGTAAATTAGGAATTAGTTTACGGGCACCTGTGCCAATCAGGAAAATTTGAGTAACAGTATCTGGCACCTTGAAAGGGAGTTGTAGTGCTCGAACGTATTCTGCTCCTAATAAAAAGAGAACAAGGTCATAATGAGTGATTAAGGTTTTTATTCGTTCATGAAGCTGAAGGCCATTGCTACGCTCTAAAAGCTCTTTCTTGTTCAAACCTGTGAACGTAACGTTGTAAGGAACAATTACATCAGATTCATTTAGCAACCCGTACCCGGCAGAGATAATGTACAAATCAATAATTGCTTCCTTATAGTATGCCCGAAGCTGTTCAAGTCCTGCTTTCAGGTGCCGATGCTGCTGTCCAGTGTACATATCCGTAGCAATGGTCTCGTAAGACTTAAGTTCGGCAGATCGTGCCGCGAGTCGCTCAGTTGACAGGAAATCTTGAGGCTGGAGCTGGTTTACCGCTTTATATTTTTTTCGACTGGTGCAAGAGGTGATAACCGATATCTTCACGGAACTAAACCCTTGTCATTGTGATTACTGAATTTGGACAATTTTCAGGAATTCTGATGTGTAAACTCAAAGAAAACCCATTGAAGATTTTCGTTATTTGACGATTATTTCTATTTTGGCGAATTCCTCATTAATCATTTTATTAAAATCTTCGTTAATATTTACCCATTCTCTATCACGACGTGTTCGTCCAAGTGTGTCGAGAATACGTTTCTCTTCTTGGGAAATTTCTTTTTCATAGCGATATTCTTTAATACCTATTAAGAATATATCATCTGTAGGATGATATGTCGCTGGCTGCATCTTTACCCGTTCCCATAAAATCGATCCTTTTTTACATTTACCGATTTTAGCGTACTTATCATCACCAGACCACCGCCATGCATACACTATGGATTTATCTATATCTATCCTGCATTCGTCTGCCAAAATGAGGTTTTTACGCGCAAGGTTTACAGTTGTACTGTTTACTCCAAGTTGATCCGCAAGATTACGATCGCTTTTATATGGTTCTTTTTTATGATCTTTGTTACCCACTGTTAAATTCATCTTCCTCAAAGCATCAACTGCCTTTTGCTTATTTGACATGAAACAATCTCCATCAGTTGGTTAGTGATTAGTAGAGGCTACATCTCCACACTAAAGCATGGAGTTTTGCCTCCGAAGATTTTGATAAGTAGAAAAATAATTCGGAATTAGTCGTTTTGGACTTGCAAAAAGTTACTGGAAATGTGTTCTGTCCATTCCATGCATTTACAATGAGAACAAATACCCGACAAAAGGTACGTATCTCGCCAGTCGGCGAATGGGTTTTCAAGTAAGTTTATTAACTCTTCCAGTTCTATATTATAATATCTCTCGCTATTGAGAAGAAGTCGGCATGAATATGCGGTATGATCTTCGTCATGAGGTTTGATTAGAAACGGACAATCTAACATCGTATGTATGTGAAAGTCTGTGCATTGATGCCTAGCTGGCATTTCTACCCCGAAGGGGGAATTTGTCCAAATGAGTACGCCATTATAGGTTTCTATGGTTACATAAAATCCGTATCTGTTTAACATCTCTTGACGTTTACCGCGTTGTGTTAAGTATCTAATTCGGTTAAGAACTGACATAAAATTCTCCTTTAGTTTTGTCAAAAAAACTCAAGTTTTTAAATTTCTGCAAGTCCAAAACGACTCATTCCGAAATAATTTGCTGTATGCAATTTTCGTAGGTTCTTATTCAACCCAACCTACGTGCTTCCTTTCACCGATTGCCCAGGCATTCAGTTTTGACTTGATGGGATAGTCGGGATTTAGAAACCCGTCCTACAGGAAAGATAAACACCCCTAGTGTATTACCAAGCGGTCACTACTGACTTTGTATGATTTCAAGTAGTTGTTGCGGGTCTTGTTTGACTTGCTCAAAGATATGAAAACCGTCGCTACATGCGGCTTCACAGAGTCTTCTCAGGACAACGCCCTTTAGCGCCCAATTCGTGGCACGGATGGCTTTTCCCAACTTGCTCCCGGTTTCAACAACGTGGACATTGGATAAACTTCCATCAACCACACGCCTGTGGCTTGGCGCGAGTAGGAAGATCAGGGTTACCGCCCGCTCCACCTCAAAAACACGCCGTAGTGATACAATATCGTCTTGCCTCAACAGCGAGAAAACGAGGTCGTAACCTTCGATTAAAACTTCCATTGCCTCAGGAACGCCAGTCTCGCCGTATTCTAAAACTGCCAGGTTGTGAAGCGGGGCAATATCAAAAGGAACGATCGTGTCGTTCTCGCTAACAGGGAGATTTTTTCCATCAACACGACAGGCATACCATGGAAAATATAAATCAAGCGTCGTCTCACCATACTGATTATGCTCTCGAATTTGCTTTAATCCTTCACGCAATTGCGTATGTAAAGGACCCGTGAACATCTCGCCAGCGGGTGCGCTGTAGTCTCTATCTTCATGGTACCAACCCTCTGTGTTGTAACCACTCAGTTCCTTTAGTCGCCATTGCAGACGTTCGTCTGAATTGCAATCTTCACGCCGAAGGAGGTTGGCAGGTTGATGTTTCTGCCGAGTTGTGTAAGAGCTTAAGATTAGTATTTTCATGTGTGAATAGTTTCCAGTGGTCGGTTAAGAGACGTTTGTAATATGTCTAAACCTGGACGCTTAGGGAGCGGTGCATTGTTACAGAGTCCCTCTTTATTAACTGATAACTGAAAACCAATAACTATTAAGCCTGTTGCTGCCCGCGATTCCAGAGATACACAATTGGGCTCGCGATGAAAACCGAGGAGTAGGTTCCTATTATCACACCGACGATAAGGGCCAAGGCGAATGTGTTAATTTCCTCTCCTGAAGTAGTGATGAGGAAGATAACCAACACAACAAATAGGGTTGTCAAAGAAGTAATAACGGTTCGACTGAGCGATTGGTTGATGCTTCGGTTTAGCACTGTAGTGTAATCGGTGCCACGCAAAGATTGCGAATTCTCTCGGATCCGATCGAATACGACGATTGTGTCGTTGAGTGAATACCCAATAATCGTCAGGAATGCTGCGACAGTCGGCAGATTAATTTCTTTTGAGAGAATGGAGAAAAGCCCTAAGGTAATCAGGACATCGTGGACGAGTGCGGCAATTGCTCCGATGGCGAAACGGAATTCAAATCGCCAAGAGATGTAAGCCAACAAGATAATGATTGACCAGAGGACAGACCAGAGCGCTGCCCATTTGAGATCACGTCCGACACTGGGACCGACTTCAGAGACATTAACACCACCGACAAGTGCTTGCCAACCGCTTCCACCTTCAAGCAAGGCATCCGTGAGAATTCTGCCGATACTCGCTTGAACTTGGATAACTGCGTTTTCGCTTAAATCAACGCCGAAAGGATTAGCGAAAGTCAACTGGATAGTGCCGCTCTCACTGGTATCGTCGCGGGCAGTAATCTCATTGCGCTGTCGCAGATTACCATCAATGAGGTCAACGGTTTCACCGACTTCTAAAAGGTGCGATTTTTCGACGGCACTACTCACACTCAGACGCATAGCAGCTGCGTCACCGGGATCTGCCATAATTGGAATATCAACTAACTGCTGCTGAAACTCTGGACGGTGTCCCATGGAGATGGACGCCTCGTTTTTACTGGCGTCTATTTGGATTTTGGCACGTTCATAACCAATTTCAGCGAGTTTGGCTTGCAACTCGGGCTCTGTGACAACTCTGTTGAACTTGGCTTGGATTTTAACGCCGCCACGAAAGTCAATTCCAAAGCTCGGACCTTGATGGATTGCAAGGAAAATTACGCCGATAACAATGAGAATTGCTGATAGCATAAATCCAGTGCGGTATTTGCTGATAAAATCAAAGTTTGTATTTTTAAGGAATTCCAATTCTCTGTCCTTTTCGGGGTGTGTGCTTACAAGCACACACGCAACGATTTTCTTATGTTAAATACTGAGTTTCTGCACGTCCCTATTTCCGATTGCCAAACCGTATATTTCGCGGGTGACGATAATCGCCGTGAACATACTCGCGAGAATACCTATGCCGAGCGTTACGGCAAACCCCTTAATCGGACCTGTCCCAAAGTGATAGAGGACCAGTGCCGTAAAGAAAGTCGTCAAATTGGCATCTAAAATAGTTAGAAACGCACGTTGATAACCGCTCGTGATAGAGGACCAGACGGTCTTACCGGTTCGTAACTCCTCTCGAATCCGCTCAAAGATTAGCACATTCGCGTCAACAGACATGCCGATCGTCAGTACGAGTCCAGCGATACCAGGCAGTGTCAACGCTGCACCAAATCCTGCCAAAGCACCCAGAATGATAAGCATATTGAAAACGAGGGCGGCAATAGCGACCAACCCAGATAGACGATAGTAAATCATCATGAAAATCAGGACGCCACCCAAACCGATAAGGGCGGCTTTAACGCCGTCATCAATAGATTCTTGTCCGAGCGTAGGACCAACAGTTCGTTCCTCTGCGATCTGGACACCGACCGGGAATGCTCCTGCTTTCAGGATATTGGAGAGGTAACTGGCTTCTTCATAGGTGAAGTTCCCCTGAATAATTGCGTTTCCGACAATCTGATCTTGGATAACTGGGGCGGATTGGACTCTTTCGTCGAGGAGAATTGCCAAATGTTCACCGATATGGTCGCCTGTGACCTCAGCAAACTTGCGTCTACCGATACTGTCAAAACTCATCGAAACAACTATGTCGAAGTTCGTTCTGCCTGTAGAGGGTCCAGCATCGTTGATCCGGTCACCGCTTAGGAGTACAGGACTCTCTAAGACGTACCAATTGCCGGTTTCATAGTGATACCGGATTTCGCTATCTTCGGGTATATTATCAGGTGGCGGGGTATCAGCAGTACCACTCCACAAACTGCCGCCAGTCGGTGATTTTCTAACGAGTTTAAATTCGAGCCTACCCATTGTCTTTACAATCTGAAGGGGTCTCGAGGAATCTTTGGCACCTGGTAGCTCGACGATGATTCGTGGATGATTTGCCTCTCTTCGGATAGAGGGTTCTGAAACGCCGAAGGCGTCAACACGATTTCGTAGCACGATGAGGACCTGTTCAATCGCCTGCTCAGTATATTTTTCTATGCCTGCTGAACTGAGTTTTAACTGATATGTAGATTGCGTTTCTGTTTCGGCTTGAACCTGTGCTTCTTCAAAAAACTCAATTTCGTTGAGAAGTTGCTCAGCTTTTTCAACATAGGACGTTTTTTGTGTAGCATCTGCTCTGAGTCGAGAGGGAATACCGATAAAGACGTTCAGGGCATCTTGTCCTGGCACCTGTTGAACATCACGGCATAAGACATCATCTGCGCGAAGGCGATCGGGAATAGAGAGGCCGTGCTCGCGGAGTAGCGCTGCCTTTGAGGTTTCTAAATCGACTTCAAGTACGAGATGTACGCCGCCCTTGAGATCCAATCCTAATTTCAATCGGCTATCGGGAATGAGCCGCCGAAGGGTCCCCGGAAGGCTCCCGTATAGATGTAAATTGTCAAGGGTCGTGTGTGGATTTTGAAGTGCTTTTTCCGAGGTAAGCCGGACGTAAAATTCGCGTGCTTCAGTGGTATCAAATTCATAATCAAGGATCTCCTCAAGTCCGAGTTTTCTTAGATGGACTCGGAAGACATCTTGAAGTTCAAAGGTCGCGTCCTGGAAATTGATTCCTTCGGGGTATTCGACTTCTGCGAGATTTACTTTAAAAGCGTTATCCTCGCTGACTTCAAAGGGGGGTAGCTTCTCCTGCATCCAAAGTGGTAGGTTTCCGTACAACGGATTATAGAATCTATCCGGGGTAGGGATGAGGTATAGTGCGGAAAATATCAAAACCCCGAGGATTAAAAGTATTTTCCAGATACTAAATCTGTACATTAATCACTCCTAAGACATTAGAATGGTTTTCAGTTATCGGTTTTAATGGCTGTTAGTTATCAACCGTCAGTTGTCAGTTAAAGAGGTTTTTGACTTAACCAAACCACCTTTCAATCGAAAGTGAGCGCAGCGAACGTACCAGAAACTGATAACGCTTCCTTCAACCAACATTAAAGCATTTTAAACGCGCCTGGGAGGAATCGAACCCCCGACACGAGGCTTAGGAAGCCCCTGCT
>JAPPNJ010000064.1 GCA_028818705.1 Candidatus Poribacteria bacterium | reverse complement strand
AAACAGATATGACTCTTCAAGAAATAATTTTAGCGTTAGAGAAATTTTGGGCAGATCAGGGATGCATCATCCAACAACCGTGCGATATAGAAGTCGGCGCAGGGACATTTAATCCCGCTACCTTCCTACGATGCCTCGGTCCAGAACCCTGGCAAACAGCTTATGTAGAACCTGTCCGCCGTCCAACCGATGGCAGATACGCAGAAAACCCCTTTCGCGTCGGCGCATACTATCAATACCAAGTAATACTGAAACCCGCACCTGAGAATGTGCTTCCACTCTACCTTGAGAGCCTTTATAGCCTCGGCATCTCGCCTCGTAAGAACGACATTCGATTTGTCGAAGACGATTGGGAATCACCAACCCTCGGTGCTTCAGGACTCGGTTGGGAAGTCTGGTGGAACGGCGCAGAAGTCACCCAATTCACCTACTTCCAACAGATGGGAAGCATAGACCTTGCCCCGATATGTGCTGAGATTACCTATGGACTTGAACGTATCGCACTCTATTTGCAGGATGTTGATGACTTTTTTGACATCCGTTGGAATGAACATCTTAACTATGGTGATGTCCATAGACAAAGCGAAGTAGAATACTCAACCTACAATTTTGAGCATGCCAATGTAGAGATGCTGTTTGACCTATTCAGCATCTACGAGAAAGAGACGCACGCGTGTTTAGATGCTGGGTTGGTGCTACCTGCGACCGACCATGTCTTGAAATGCTCACACACCTTCAATATGTTGGATGCCCGCGGTGTTATCAGTGTCACAGAACGGGTGAGTTACATCGAACGCGTGCGACGGCTCGCACAACGGATCGCACGAGCATACTGCAAACAGCGTGAAGAGATGGATCATCCTCTCATCGGACGTTTTAGCGGGGCATCACCTTCCACCGCGGTAGGTGCGGTTTCTAACCGCATCCGACCAGTTTCCACCGCGGTAGATACGGTTTCTAACCCTACTGAAACCACCGATTTCCTGTTTGAAATCGGCACTGAAGAGATACCTGCAAGTTATGTCCCACCAGTCCTTCATCAACTTCGCGAAATCGCAACTGATTCTCTTACGAACCACAGAATTCCATTTGGCGAAGTTGAAACGCTCGGTACGCCGCGTCGCATCACACTCAGTATCAAAGGGATAAAAACGCTCCAAGAAAGTCAAGAGACAGAGATCGTGGGACCACCAAAGCGTGTCGCCTACGGTGAAAACGGTGAACCGACGAAAGCCGCTATCGGCTTCGCAAAGACCCAAGGTGTTGAACTTACAGCACTCCGTATTGTTGAAACTGAACGTGGAGAATATGTTGCTGCCTCTAAAGTTGAAGTAGGAGAACCCGCCCAAGAGGTATTGCAAACGCTTCTGCCTGAATGGATTGAAGCCCTTCGCTTTCCCAAAACCATGCGCTGGGAAACAGACCACAGCGGAATTTACCCCCCTGAAAAGGGGGACAGGGGGGTTACACGTTTTGCCCGTCCTATCCGGTGGCTTGTCGCACTGTTAGGGGACGCAGTTATCAATTGTGCTTACGGTAATGCACGCGCAGGATGGGTAACTTACGGACATAGATCCTTGCATCCTGAACCGATAACTCTGGCATCGGCGGATTTAGATACCTACACCGAGGGACTGCGTGCTGCTGGTGTGGTTGTCTGTCCGAAGGAGCGACGCGAGACAATCAAAAAACAGGTAACAGATATTTTCCAAGCAGAGGGTTGTCTCCCAAAACTGGACGACGAGCTACTCGACACAGTGAACTACCTCGTAGAGAATCCGCAACCCATTATTGGCAATTTCAGCGAGTCACATTTGGAAATACCGCCTGAAGTACTAATTACGGCGATGAAAAAGCATCAACGCTACTTTCCAATGTGGGAAAACGACACTGCGCTCGCGGCGAAATTCATTACGATTTCCAACGGAACAGACGGAAATATAGACGGTGTTCGGCACGGAAACGAACGCGTCCTCCATGCAAGACTTAACGATGCCGAATTCTTCTATAGCGAGGATCAAAAGACCAGCCTCAACGATAAAGTTGAACGCTTAGGGACAGTTGTTTTTCACGCCAAACTTGGCTCACTCTTGGATAAAGCAGAACGGCTTAAGGCACTCATCGCGTTCATTGGCACAGAACTACAACTTCCAGAAATGACTGTTCGTCATGCAGAACGCGCAGCCTGGCTCTGTAAGGCGGACTTGACGACCCAAATGGTCATCGAATTCCCATCATTGCAGGGCATTACAGGACAATATTACGCGCAAAACTCCGGCGAAGCAGAACCTGTTGCCACGGCTATTGCTGAACACTACCAACCGCTTGGTGCAGATACACCGTTGCCTGAAACCGAAGTCGGTGTGATCGTCGCCATTGCGGATAAAATTGACACTATTGTTGGATATTTTGGGATAGACGAACGTCCGACAGGCTCGCAAGATCCGTACTCGTTACGGCGACACGCCCTCGGTACAATCCGTATCCTCCAAGATCGGCAGCTACCAATCTCTTTAGATACCGTCGTAGCAAAAGTACTTTCCCTGTACAAAGTTGCATTAGCCGATGATACACAGACGAGTGTCCTCAACTTCATCAAAGAACGTCTACGCGTCATCTTGCTAGAGACCTACCAATATACCCCGGATCTTGCCGATGCTGTTTTAGCAGGCGGCGATGTTGATATTATCGATATTCTCAAACGCGCCAGCGCGCTTGCTGAATTTCGCTTGACATCAAATTTCGAGGAAGTATATAATGCCCTCAACCGGGTATTGAGAATTTTACCAGAAAGTCCCCCAGAAACTGTAGATACTGCACTTCTGGAGGACAACGCTGAAAAGCAGCTGTATGCACGTATTACTGAGGTAGAACCGAACTTTAAACAAAGCATTCAGGAACGCGACTACGCGAAACTTCTGACGCAACTCGCCGCTTTACAACCAGCAATCGACACATTCTTTGATGATGTGCTGGTCATGGCGAAAGAACCAGCATTGCGCACAAACCGACTGGCACTCTTGAACCGAATTGGGCGAAATGTTTATGCCGTCGCAGACCTCACAAAACTTGTAATTGCCGGAAAGTGACAGAGGCGTGCCCAGCTTGCGTAGGGCACCGTCTTTAAGATTACAAGATGTAGTTTATAAGTTAGGAATAGACAAAAGAAGAAAGGAAAAAACATGAAACGACCCCTTGAACACCTGCCGTGGCAGATAAGCGTCATCCTTATGTTTACTGCTGTTATTGTCCTCCTAACCGGGTGTGGCGAAAAAGAAAACAGGGACATTATTGAAGCACGCGCCGCTATTGTTCGCGGGGATTATACCGCCGCACAAGCAGCCGTTCAAAAGACCGAGGCTGGAAATCAAGAAGCAAAACATCTGAGCGCTTTCTTGCAAAATCGGACACGCACTGACACAAACAGTTGGCATCAAGCCATTTCACAATCAAACGCGTATCTGGAAACATTGGCCGCCGACATCCTGGTTATTAAATTGATGGAAGATCCGGATTCTGACGAACTCGACCGGCAGGAACGTCTCAAACGCTCACAGAACTCTATCTCTGGTCTCTTTGCCCTATCACTCGCTGAGGCGGTTGAAAAACGCCCAGAACTCCTGTCTGAACTCGTATCACACGCAGACAGTGCTGTCGTTACAGGACTTTTAGCCGCAGAGAAGTGCTACCAGCCTGACGCACGTGCAGCCGTCAGACAACTGACGACAAAACTCGGGCAAGGAGAACCTGTTGTTGAATTACTGCAACAAGCAATATACCACTCGGATACAGCCATACGAAAAGAAGCTATTCGTCACCTCGGTGCGATGCGTAAGCCTGAACTCATACCAATCTTTGAAGATGTACTCGCTAAAGCCGATAGTGCACCAGAGGTGGCATATATGGCAATTGTCGCCCTTGAACAAATGAGAAGGGTACTCCCTGACAGTGCAGCCATCGTGACTGGATTGCGACTCGCACTTAAAAATAACAGTGCTCAAGTCCGGATGTATGCCGCAAAACTTATCGGAACTATCCAAGCCCAAATGGCTGTCCCAGACCTTATCAGACTTCTCGCGGATCCGAATACCTACGTCAAGGATACAGCTATAGACACCCTCAACCGCATAGGAAACCCCACAATCGCCCCACTACTTGAGGTGTTGCACACTGAAGCACGAAATCTTATTCCTGACGAAGATACTGGCTTCACCACAGAATACCAATATATCGCCAGTGCTTACATTGACAATTTGTGGATGAAAAAGTATCGAATTGGCACGCAATCAGCCGCAATCAAGGCACTCGGACTGCTTAAAGCAGAAGAAGGCGTAAAACCTCTCATAGCAAAGTTGGCGAATGAAGAATTACAAGAAGAAGTCCTCGCAGCACTTGTCGAAATGCGTGGTGTTGCTGTTCCATTTATGATTGACGCCCTCAAAAATGCTCCGGACAAAATTCGGGTGAAGGTTGCAGATGGACTTGGACAAATCGGGGACCGGCGCGCAATCATTCCGCTCATTGAGGCACTAAACACAGATCCGCATAAAGAGGTGAAGGCATTCGCAGCAACAGGACTCGGCAATATGCGGGCGCGCGGAAAAAATAACAGCGCAGTCACTGCCCTTACCGATGCCCTCTCTTATGACGACACCACAGCCACCAATGCAGCAGAAGCTCTCGGAAACATCAGTGTGTCTACAGAAGAAACTGTTCAAAGACTGATTATCATCGCAATGGATAAGCAGATGCGTGAAACCTTACGCTCGGCAGCACTTGCAGCGCTCTGGCGACTCAAACCAGATGAAGCAGTCCAATCGATGCTCCTTCTCACGTTTAGCGATGAAACCAGTCCCGTACTCCGTGCCAACGCTGTTAAAGTCCTGAGCCGCATACAAGCACAGGAAACCGTTCCGATCTTGATATGGGTTCTCTCCACACGATTTGACGAAATCTCAGACTTCCAGAGACACATGAAACGCGAGTATAAAACCCTTGACACGCTTCGAACACAGGTAGACGCTTTCCAGATTCAGTGGACAGCCGATTATCCGCAGACAAACTATCGCACATGGGGTGAACTCAAACCGATCCCCAGTCTCGTTCGCAGTGAGGTGGCACGCGCACTCGGAATCATTAAAGGGGATACTGTCATAGAACCGTTAGCACGCGCACTCGAGGACGATGGACGTGCGACAGTTCGACAAAGCGCAGCATGGGCACTCGGTGAAGTCAAGGGTGATCCCACAATCGCGCCCCTTGTTGCAGCACTGAAAAAAGACAAACAGGGCGTCGTTCGACAAGAAGCCGCTATTGCTTTGGGTAAAATTAAAGGACAAAAAGTCGTGGCACCGCTTGTAGATGCCATGAAAAATGACAAGTATGAAACAACGCGCTTTGAAGCGGCGAAGGCACTTTTTGAGATTCAAGCGGGAGACAAAGGACTCGTTGATATAGTAAAGAAAGGCTTAGGGAATTTTGATGACGGATACGAAGTCCAAGCAGTGCAAGACCAAGTTATCGCCTCATTAAAAAAAGACGGAAATGAAGCGACATCCAGATTCGCTGTTGAGGCACTCAAATCTGCTGATGATGAATGGGTGAGATGGACCCTCGTGGATGTTCTCGGTGCAATTCACAAAAAACCTGCCGTTGATGCAATGCTGGCGGAATTGAACCACCCAAGTTATGTCGTCCGCAGACGGGCAGCGGAATCTCTCGGAGGTTTTAAAGAACGACGTGCGGTCGACCCATTAATCGCGGTCCTTGAGAATAGCAACGAAATGAAATCCATACGCGCCGGTGCCGCCAATTCGCTTGGTGCACTCAAAGATGAACGCGCCGCCGCAACACTCCTGGCTACACTCACCGATGAAAACGCCGAGATTCGATTGAAAGCCGCAGCAGCGATAGGAAACCTCAAGGATGCAAAAGCTGTCTCGAAACTAAGCGAAATGCTTGAAAATCCCTTAGAGCCAGACGATGTCCGCGCCGCCGCCGCTGCCGCCCTTGGTAACATTGGGGATAAATCGGCTGAACCTGTCCTGATTCGTGCTTTAGACATCCGCGTAGGAAATATAGCGAAGAACGCCATTGTCGCCTTGGGAAAACTCGAAAGTGAAACCGCTATTCCCAATCTCATCGCCATCCTTGAAGATAAACGGGTAACCTTGGATGCCAGCACAGATCCATTAGCTAAGGCTTCTGCTCGAACCAAAGCAGCAACCGCCCTTGGTGAGATTGGCGGATCGCGCGCCGCTGAAGCGATTGGTAGACGACTCGTTGACGATACCGAATATATTGTGGCTCTTGAAGACGCGGCAAACAGAAAAACTATCGGTGCTGACGACCTAAAACGAAACTGGAGTTGGGAAGTCTTTGTCAACGCCTCCAAAGAATTAGACTTACCAGCGTTCGTTGCCCCCAAGATGGCTGCTCGCACAGCAGATGAATGGGAAAATCATCAAGTTAGAAATGCCGCAATGGTCGCTTTAGGGAGATGTAGTGCAAACGGAGCCGGCATGAACATCTCACAACTCAAACAACGCTTAACCGACCCAGAGATCGACATCCGAAAAGCCACAGCACTTACCATTGGACAAGCCGGAATCCGGGAACTCATACCAGAACTCGTTCAGATAATGAAAGGTGAAAACGAAATCGAGAAGGATGTTCGGCGTGCTGCTACGCAAGGACTTGGCGAACTCGCAGATGAAACAACAACCGACGCACTTATCGAAGTAATGAATAATGATGATAATCACGTCGAAATACGGCGTGATGCATCAAGGGCATTGGGCAACATCGGAACCGACAAAGCCGTAGAGGCTTTGGTGGCAAAACTAACGGCACTGCACAAAGCTCAAATTACAAGAGGCTTCCGACTTGATGCTATCAAGGCTCTTGCAGACGCTAAAAACGCGAAGGCTGTCACATTGTTAGAATTGGTCCTTCAAGACCAAGATGCAGAGATTCATTTCCAAGCGGCAATCGCCCTCTTTGAAATTACAGGTAAAAGTTACGGCTACAATTTCATATAACCGCCTATCTCCTATTTTTTAATCGGTAGGCGAGGTTTTGCGGCGTAAAGTCCAAAGAAAAGCCCGGGGAATGCCATACGGTGAAGCCCATAAGGGCTTCATACCCCGGTAAAGCCTTTATAGGCTTTATACCCGGGGAATGCCATTAGGGCATTCATACCGTTGATTCTGATTTACGCGCTTTTCTTCTTCATGCGACGTGCATTCTAACCTCGCCAGGTCTATATCCACAATGGTTCAGCGATCGCAAAATCTACTATAATGTGTCCTGGCACGCGAGCCCCACACCTCGCAACAAATTTAGTATCAAATCTCTTTCAACATGGAGAATTTTATGGCTTTTTTTGAATTACGACAATACAGAACGCAACCCGGTCAACGCGAGAACTGGGTGAAATACATGGAAGAAACCGTTATTCCTTTCCAGATTTCTAAAGGAATGGTTGTAATCGGTAGTTTCATTGGCGAAGAAGAGGACGATCTTTATGTCTGGATTCGCCGTTTTGAGAGCGAAGCACAGCGTGAACAACTCTACGCTGCAGTTTATGAAGATGACCGGTGGCTCAATGAAATCTCAGCACGCGTCGGTGAACTCATCGACAGGGAAAAAATCGTTGTCACGCGGCTTGAACCCACTTCGCGCTCGGCACACCAATAGTAGCATAAACTGTTAGTTTGTACATCCTTTAAAGTTCACAACGGAGGTGCCTCAATGGGCCCCGAAGAAAAATATCTGTTCGACCTATGGGGGTATATTAACATCGAAAGCGTCTTGGAAACAGACGAACTCGCTGAACTGAACGCCCTCATTGATGCCCAAGAGTATGCCGATCCAGTTGACGATGATGTTTATTCACAAAGATTCGGCGGATTTTTGAACTGGGAGAATGACGCATTTCGGAAACTTCTGAATCATCCGCGGATTATGCCGTTTTTAGCAGAGATCGTTGGTCCAAAATTCCGACTCGATCATGTCTACGGCATTTTGATGATAAACGGAAATCCAGGTGGAATGCTCCACGGCGGTGGAACCCCTTACGACCCAGCGCAGTACTACGTCTTCCGAAACGATCAGATGTATAACGGCTTAACCGTCGCATCATGGGCACTGACCGACATGCTTCCAGGACATGGAGGTTTCTGTTGCATTCCGGGTAGCCATAAGAGTAACTATCGGTGTCCTGACCGTTTCCGACCGGTCGAGGAGAACAAAATCTGTATGGCACCCGTGCACCAGAAGGCGGGAGATGTCGTCATCTTCACGGAGGCACTGACACACGGCACCCTCCCCTGGACCGCCTCGCACGAAAGACGCTCAATTCTGTTCAAATACTCACCAGGGCACGCCTCATGGGGACAAGGCAGACACGACGATGCACTCCGTAATCTGATGTCAGACGAAGATCAGAAATTGATGCTTGAGCCACCTTATGTAGCAAACCGGAAACCAGTGGTTTAGGAGTGTTGTCTCGTAGAAGTAATCCTGAACGTTTTACTTACCAGTCCGCTACGCTGCCATCTGTATCATAATAGAACTCGCCGCCAAGCTCCTCTGGATAGGTATCAAGCGTCCGCTCAGCCTCCTGCGCGTTAATCTCAAACCCAAGTCCTGGCTTCGTTGGTAATTCAATGTGCCCATCTGTAACCTGCCAATCTTCAGCGAATAGACCGTCACCCAATCCAGCATCAATCTGCTCTTGAATCAGGAAATTCGGCACAACAGCATCAACATGAAGGGAGGCAGAAAACGCAACCGGTCCGATAGCGCAATGCGGTGCGATGTGCATATAGTAAACCTCCGCCATGTTGGCAATCTTCTTTAGTTCAGTAATGCCACCGGCGTGAGAGGTATCAGGCTGCAGATAGGCGACTGCCTGTTTCTCAAAAACCTCGCGAAATCCCCAACGGGTCAGCAGACGTTCGCCTGTTGCAATCGGAAAGGGTACATGGTCAGAGACCAATTTGAGTGCATCTACATTTTCTTGCGGAATCGGTTCTTCAACGAACATCGGACGCATGCCTTTAAGTTCATGACAGATTTCAATGGCGAGCGCAGGTGTCATCTTTCCGTGAAAATCAAACGCAAGTTCGACATCGGGTCCGACCCACTCGCGCATGAGATAGGCACGTTCTACGAATTCATCAATAACTGCAGGAGGTTCGTGCCCACGCCACTTGCCACCGGGACCGCTCTTAAACGCCGTGTAACCACCTTTCTGTTGTAAAAATTCAAGGCGCTCTTTTGCAGCGGCTTTCCCTTCGTCTGTTAAGCTGCCGATGCCCCAATGGGCATAAACACGGATGCGGTCGCGCACAGCACCGCCTAACAACTGATAGGCAGGCATACCGTGATGTTTGCCAGCAATGTCCCACAACGCTTGATCGATCCCGGATAAGGCAGACATCAGGATGTTACCGCCTCGGAAAAATGCAGAGCGATAGACATGTTGCCAGTGATGTTCAATACGCAACGGATCTTTACCAATGAAATAATCGGCAAGCTCCTCAACAGCAGCACATGTACTTTTCGGTTTACCTTCAAGTGTCGTTTCACCCCAACCGACGATGCCAGTATCTGTTGTGATCTTCACAAGCCGCATCCGACGGCGCGGGTAAAATTGTTCAATAGTAGCAATTTTCATCTTTTTAACTATGGCCTCCTGGTCACCGCTCCAAATGTAAAGCAAAGACAAATTCCTCGCTAATCCCTCGGAATTTTATCACGCGGTGGTTTCTGATTAGGTCTCAACTCTGTTTGGTAATTTCGATCTTTCTTTTATCATAGCAACCGAAAATCGCCAGCAGTCAGCAGGCGGTTAAGCAGTTTTCGTCTAACACAGGCTGCCTCTTAAAGTGGCTTCAAAAACCCGTAACTCGTAATGTAATGGAGAGCGGATTTACGGAACGCACGTCATAGTTTAAATGCACGGCGTTACGCCGCAAGGAATAATTAAATATGTCTTCACAACCCAATATTCTTTTTATGATTGCCGACGACCACCGGTGGGATGCTATCAGTGGCATGGGCGATCCAACCGTGAAAACACCAACACTGGATTCACTTATGGCGTGCGGAACGACTTTCCGTCAAACACACATCATGGGATCCCTTGTCGGTGCTGTCTGTGTACCGAGTCGCGCTGCTGTCCTCACCAGCGCAAATCTGTTCCGCAGCGGTGGAAACCAAATTAACCGAGATTTGGCAGTTTGGCCACAAGTGATGCGCGAGATGGGGTATCACACATTTTTTAGTGGCAAATGGCACAACGACCAACAAACGTTTACCAACAGTTTTGATGACGGTGCTAAGATTTTCTTTGGCGGCATGAGTGATCAATATAAAGTGCCAGTTTTCGATTTCGATTCAACGGGAAAATATCCGAATGATGCCAAGTACATTGGAGAAAAGTTTTCTACGGAACTGTTTACAGACTCTGCCGTGCAATTTATAGAAAACTACAACGAAACAGATCCTTTCTTCCTTTATCTCTCCTTTACTTCACCACACGATCCAAGAACCGCCCCAGGAGAATACGCGACAATGTATCCGCCAGCGGAGATACCTGTTCCAGAGAATTTCTTCCCAGAACACCCGTTCGATAACGGCGAGATGCACATTCGAGACGAAGTATTAGCACCATTCCCACGCACACCTGAAATTGTGCAACAACATATCGCCGATTATTATGGGATGATTACACACATGGATGCCGAGATGGGTCGTGTTCTACAAACTTTAGAAGCCACTGGACATCTCGAAAACACGATTATTATCTATACCGCCGATCACGGACTTGCAGTCGGACAACACGGATTGTTGGGCAAACAGAATCTCTATAACCACAGCATCCGCGTTCCTTCAATATTCGCCGGACCTGGAGTCCCCGAAGGCGTAACAGTGGATGCCTTAACCTATCTGTACGATGTATTCCCCACCGTTTGTGACCTCACGGATGTCGCATGTCCAAATACAACTGAGGGGTGCAGTTTAGTACCACTGATGAGAGGCGATGTAGAGCGGGTACGAGCAACAGTCTTCGCAGCGTATAGGGATATTCAACGTACCATCAGCGATGGACGATGGAAATTGATTCGTTACTATGTCTCCGAAGAGACGGGCGCCGGTACAAATTACATCCAACTTTTCGATCTGGAGCAAGATCCGTGGGAGACGACAAACCTTGCCGATTTGCCTGAACATGCTGATCGTATCCGTTCACTTGCTGCAGATATGGAAATGTGGCAAAAAGAGACGCACGATTTCATGGAAGGGATGCCAGTGCTGCTGTAGTAGAAACGCAGGGACGGGTCTCTGTGCCCGTCCACTCTTTTCTATTGGATGCGTACCCCATTTCCGATAACAACTAATCGTGCCGCCTGCTCTGCCGTGTCAGCTATTAACCGCACGGCATCTTCAACAGCACCTTCAAGAGACATCGGTTCTTGGACAATGCCCAACATCGCATCTATGCCTGCTTCGTAGACAGCTTCAGCACCCTCACCGATGCCACCAGCAATCGCAATGACAGGGATATTGTGTGCTTTTGCCACCTTCGCAACCCCTACTGGCGTTTTACCAAATGCCGTCTGGAAATCCAATTGTCCCTCACCCGTAAAAACGAGGGAGGCACCCTCCACCTGTTTCTCGAGATTAACGGCATCAATCATAATATCAACACCGAGCATCAACTCCGCATTGAGAAATGCCATGAGTCCCGCACCTAATCCGCCAGCGGCACCTGCACCAGGAATGTCATTAAAAGATTTTCCGAGCGTCTGGATTAAAACCCCATCAAAATGTGCGAGACATTCATCTAAGGTTTCAATCATCTCAGGAGTAGCACCTTTCTGTGGTCCATAGACGTGTGAAGCACCGTCTGGGCCGGTTAACGGATTGTTAACATCGCAGGCAACAACCGTTTCGGTTTCACGAATAGCTGGATGTAAACCTGTTATATCGATTGATCGCAACTTTTTGAGATTTCCACCACCGCGCGGCATCTGTTTTCCGTTTTCATCCAACAATCGGACACCGAGTGCCTCCGCCATTCCAACTCCGCCATCGTTTGTCGCGCTGCCGCCAATACCGATAATCAAGCGTCTGCAGCCTGCTTCCAAAGCCGCATGGATCAGCTGACCAGTGCCGTAAGTAGTGGTGCGAAGCGGGTTTCGTTCGTGCGGCGCAACAAGCGTGAGACCAGAGGCAGATGCCATCTCAATGACAGCAGTCTCTCCGTCCGCAAGAATGCCGAACTTTGCGTCAACTTCGTTTTCGAGTGGTGCAAGTACACGATGTGTTCGAATGTGACCACCGGTTGCATCAACGAGGGATTGAACGGTGCCTTCGCCACCGTCCGCCATCGGAACTTTATCAATAATAGCATCTGGAAACACGCGACGGATCCCCTGCTCGATCGCATTCGCAGCTTCAAGCGCACTGACACTCCCTTTAAATGAATCGGGTGCAACTACAATTTTCATAGTTGATAATTTATCACAGACATCACAACTTGTCAAGTTCAGGTTACAGAGCCATTCAATTGTCACGAATCACTCTTGTAGGAGGGGTTTGTAACCCCGATGCTTGCGGAAAGCAGTGCCCCCCTATTGCCCATAACGCACTCAAAAAACCGAAAACTGAATGCCTCTGGTTCAGGTTACAATGTATCTATCCAAAAAAACATCAATGTGCTATACTCTGCAAAAGTTGTGCCGACGTTCTGCCCAAAAGAACGAATGGATCTCGCAACATTATATCAAACCGTGAAAAATAGGAGACACATCACATGGACTGGCAACTGGAAACGACTGTCTCTGACAAACAGGTCGAATTTTACAAAGAGAACGGTTATCTCACTTATGGACGCATCTTCACAAAAGCAGAACTGGATACACTCCGAGATTATGTGGACGAGATGATCGAGAATCTGCCGGAAGGAAGACGTCCAGAACAGATGGACGTGCCACATTTTGCACACCCATTTTTGTTCAAATACCTGACACACCCACGTGTACTAAAGGTCATCGAACGGTTTATTGGACCAGACATTGTCCTCTGGTCGAGTCATTTTATTAGCAAGCGGGAACACGACGGTATGGCTGTTCCATGGCATCAGGATGGTGTCTATTGGGGCAAATCTCTGGAGCCGATGCACGTTATCACGATGTGGTTAGCCGTTGATGAATCGAAAGTTGAAAACGGATGCATGCGTGTCATCGCCGGTAGCCACAAATTGCGTGATCGCCGCTATGAAGAGGTCGATCGCACAAATAACCTTTTCGGCAGCGAAGTTGTAGAGGAAGACTTAGACCCATCAAAAGTGGTCAACCTTGAATTAGAAGTCGGTGAGTGCCATTTTCACGACGCATGGACAATCCACAATTCCAGCCCGAACGCCTCACAGAAACGGCGGTGTGGCTACACAATGCGCTACATGCCCGCGGATGTTCGTTACCCGGGTGCGGAGTGGCGTCGTAAGCACTATATCTATCTGCTGCAAGGCGAAGATAGAACAGACGGTTTTAATACCTACACACCTGTCCCGGAATTCTAACAGTTTTATAGATTTCCGTTTTAATCATCAACTCACACATTGATAAAATTGTTAAGGCACGAGTTGATTATTAAAGTTACCTCTTGTGGCGGTTGCGTTTTGCGTGAATTCCATAAGCATCCCTTTAACCGATGACCGATAACTAAAAGGGTTGCGTAGCAACCCGTACTGAAAACTATAAACAGGAGCATCTATGCGTCCATATTTTGATGTACATTGCCACATCGGCATGACGGTATCGCGCGCCCCAGCAGTTGGACAGAGCGTCGGAAGATGTCTGGCGCGGATGGCATCAGCAGGCGTTATCGGTGCAATTCCGTGTCCCACAGGTGGTAGCCCACAAGCCCGCGGTGTATTGGACACGCGTGCACAACATGAGACAATCGCCAATGCATGTAAATTATACTCAGAACGTTTTCCGATTGGACTTGGGATCGCGGAAGCCCGACACGAACAAGCAGGAGTTGACGAATTAGAAAGGGCAATGCAGGAAGACGGTTTAGTCGGATTTATGTGCCATCCAGGGTTGTCTGGACATTCACTCGGTGGTGAGCTGCATGGATTCCTTGAAGTCGTGGCGATGCACAACGGGTTATGCCTACTGCATCAGGCAGGTTCCACTCGAAACATTGCTGCTTACGCAAAGCGATTTCCGTCGGTAACGTTTATTATCGGACACGTTTCAATGAACAAAGCCGGACATCTCGACGCGATTGCACAGTGCGGAAAGTGTGAAAATATCTGGTTTGACGTGGCACAGAAACCGGAAGGCGCAGACCCAAGTTGGGATTTGGTGCATCTCATCGACAACCTTGGCAATGATAGAATTATGTTCGGCAGCGATCTACCGTATTACGATTTTCGTTTGGTACAAGCGCAGATTGAGTCCGCACAAATTGATGATGAAACGAAGGAACGGATTGCCTATCAGAATGCTGTGCGGTTGGTTCAGCAATTTCGCGGAGATTGGACACCAATGCTAACCGCTATAATGCCACCACAGATTTATTCTGATGCTGAAATATGGGATGCAAATGGAGCGAGACTCCGCTAACCGTTAGAGACAGGACTTAAATCGCAGCGAAGCGTTATTTGACAATCTCAACCGCACGAATCCGACGATGGAGCACAAAAAGACAGAGAACTACGAGTGCCACCAATATGAGAAGTGCCCAAACCCAATGCACGGCATAGTTGGGTGGATTGGCAAACAGGACAGTGCCAAGCCGGTCGTAGTTTGCCCAAAGCGAAACCAAAGCGAAGCTGCTGGTGCGGGTAATCCCTTTTAGGACTCCGTAAATGACAGACGTGCCGAACCAAACTGCGCAAAAGCCGATCGTGGCGTAGCGGGGATTTGAGGTAAGCGATGAGAACAGCAGCATCAACAGACTCGCAGACAGCGTGATAATCACCGAATAGGCGATAATCGCAAACGGGATCCAGTAGTTCTCTTTCAGAAAAGAAGTGCCGGCTAACAGCGAATGTTCAAGAAATAGCAATAGCCCAGAGACGAACGTGAAGCAACCAATCAAGATACCGATAACAGCAAATTTACCAATTAAATAATCAATCCACGAAATCGGTTTAGATAGATAGAGCGAAAGAGTGTTGTTCTTCAGATCGTTGGCAATTAACCCAGAACCGCCAAAAATGGCTATCAGGGCGATAAGGAGTGCAGATGGGACCGGAGCGTCCATGAAGTTCTGAAATAGAAATTGCTGGAAAAATTCCCTATCAATCTGAAATGAGAATTCTACACCCGGCACCTGATTAACGATATAGATAAGTATTGCGTAAACAAAGATGTAGATTAAGGGAGGAATAGCGACAATCAATCGGACGAATTTGCGTTGTGCGAGCAGTTTTAACTCCGCCTTCGCAATAACCCACCACCGTGTATGACTATGGGTTTTCAGCGCGCCTTCCCAATGTCGGTAGCTCTGTGTATGAATAGGCATATTTTTTAGTAGTTTTCAGTTTTCAGTTATCGGTTTTTAGTTAAGAGGTGCTCTGTAACAATTTACCCCTCCCTGGAATATCCCAAGTTTGCGAAGATTGTTATCCAGTGAATGCCCTAAGGCATTCATACTGTTGATTTAGGCTCTTTAACCGACAACCACTTCCTAATACTTATAGATGGCGGTCCTTTCTAAAGCATCCGAGAAGGGCCCCTGTTTTTCGGTCTGGATCTCAACAACAATGACCCCCAAGTGAGTATCGCGTTCTGGATCTTCCTCAATTAAGATGCGTGGGATCTCCGCCGTCAAGAGCCGATCCAGCCTATTGAGTTGCTGGGACCATCGGAGGTCAATCAACCTACCGTCGTAGACCTTTCGATGCTTTTCGCCATTACGGATGGAGTAGACTTTAACATTGGTGGTAAAATCGGCTTCAGAGATAGTACTCACCCCAACACTGGGGCTAAGAATGCTCTGGTTCCATATCAGTGGCGTTCCATTCCTGTCCAGCAGATAAATTCTTAAGTCGATCCTGTCAACTCGCGGATCCGATTGAATTTCAATACCTTCAAAATTCTGAATCACACCACTCCCACATGAAAACAGAAAAAGAACACAGATGCCGACGAGGAAAACGCTCCGTAATTTCAAGTTAAAGCGAAATCGATCTGGGAATAGATCAATCTGTCTCTGCTTTACATTCACACCCATTCTCTCCTTTCATGCTTTTTAAGGGCAATTTTCAGACTTCCTATAGCAGTTAATTTCATCTATTATACCTGTTCTAAAGGACAGATGTCAATCCAAATTTTGCCCCCACGGAATGCCACACGCGCATTCCGTGTTGATTCGGAATGCCACACGCGCACTCCGTGTTGATTCGGAATGCCATTAAGGCATTCATACCCCGCAGAATGCCACACGCGCATTCTTGCTTCGCAGTGAGAATGATTTGAAGTCCTTCATACCCCGGTAAGCCTTTATAGGCTTTATACCCGGTGAATGCCCCTAAGGCATTCATACCCGGTGAAGCCCATACGGGCTTCATACCGTTGATTTTGATTCTGATTTTGAATGCCATCAGGCATTCATACCGTTGATTTTGATTCTGATTCACGCGGCAAAATTTGTCTTTGCTTTACATTATTCTATCTTGTATCTTTCTGTAGAAGTGATATAATAAGACTATGACACCTGCTAAAGTCTTAAAGCGAATTTCGGAGGAATCTCATGAAAGCTGCAGTATTATATGAAACCGACACGCATTTAAAAATTGAAGAGTTCGACTTACCGCGTCCAAATTCAAATCAGGTACGGGTGCGATTGGTAGCCAGTGGAGTCTGCCACTCCGATTGGCACGTCGTTAAGGGAGACTGGCCCCAGGTTAAGTTACCTGTTATCCTCGGACATGAAGGCGCTGGAATCGTAGAAGAGATCGGAAGCGATGTAACCCAAGTACAGGTCGGCGACCATGTAATCCTCTCATGGAAACGGAACTGTGGCTACTGCGAAATGTGCCAGAAAGGGTACCCGAATTTGTGCGCGCTTCCCGCTGACGCTTCAGGCAAACCTGCTATAAAAACGAGCGGACGTGAAATCGATCAGATGTCAGGATTGGGAACTTTCGGAACCGAGACATTGGTTCCACAAGACGCAGTCGTTCCTATTGATAAAGACATGCCGTTCGCACAAGCCGCACTCATCGGCTGTGGTGTGATGACAGGGGTTGGTGCTGCTATCAATACAGCAGAAGTTTCACCCGGCAGCTCAGTTGCAGTTTTTGGATGCGGCGGGGTTGGGCTCAACTGCATACAAGGTGCTGCGCTCTCTGGAGGTGAACCTATTATTGCCGTGGATGTATTAGACAACAAACTCGAACTCGGTAGACAGTTCGGGGCCACGCACACGGTAAACGCCTCTAAAGGGGACCCTGTAGAACAGATTAAGGAGATCACTGACGGACAAGGTGTCCATTATGCCTTTGAGGCAATCGGATTAATAGGTGAAACGTTTCGGCAAGCGATCCTTTGTACGCGAAGCAGGGGTGTAACCGTCTTCGTTGGACACGCCCCGGAAAATACCGGCATCGAATTCGATGCTCGAATGCTGATAGCAGAGAAAACGGTTATTGGTTCTCTGTACGGGACCGCGCGCCCGCATGTGGACTTCCCACGCCTGGTTTCACTTTATAAATCAGGACAATTAAAACTGGATGAACTCGTCACGCGGACATATCCGCTGGCAGGGATAAATGATGCGTTTGAGGCTTTGGCAAGGGGTGAAGTCGCACGGAGCGTACTTGATTTAACCTGACAATGGATATAACGAAACCCAACAATACAAGCACTGTGGACGTAAGAACGTGTTGAGTTTTACTCGCCCTTTGATGATTTTAGGTTTCTTGATGGACTTTGAAAGTCATTTTTTCTCTGCGATCTTTAATAACTTCCCATTCAATCCCGCCGAAAGCCATACGCGCTTTCGGCGTTGATTCTTTACGCACACTCTGCTACCAGTGCGTCGGATAATGAGATGGATGAAAATACGCCACATACTTTCCGTCAACGAAAGGAAGGTCGGCTTTTCTGAGTTTATAATATCCTTCTACAACATCACAGAATATTTCCGCTGCCTCTACAGTATCAAACTCAAACCTATTCAATCCGCCTGTGTCGAGTTCTGGATATCGATGTAGAAAAGCACTTAATCGTTGCATTTCGTTTTCATCTTTATTGCAGAACTCATTATCCCACATGTAGAAAAGCTTGACTGTGTTTTCAAGTGCAATAGAGTCAAGCGCTGACTGAACAGTATCAAGAACTGTATCTGCAGATTCTTCATCCAAACCATAGACAATAGCAGCCTGTTTTACATCGATTCTGTCACATCCGACCAATGTCAATGTAAATCCTACAGCCAGAGCCAACAAGAAAATAGACAGAGTATATGCTGTAAATCTCATTTTCCCGCCTCCAAAAAATGGGAAAACCCGAAAAATTGAAACGTGATTTTCATCATTATAGCACATCAAAAAAATTAATCAATAGATTAATTAAAACTATTCAAGAATACGCTTCATACGCTCACGAATCCACGCTTTGTGTTCAGGATGTGTGTGAATATAAAAGGTGCCATTCTGAATCGCGTTATAGACCTGCGCTGCCACTTCTGCGGGTGACAATCCAGCTTCCATCTCGGCACGAGCATTCTGAGAACCACCAATAGTTTGTTGGTGCGAAGGTGTTTCTGTCGTTGAATTTTGCAATGCGTTAGGTCGATTTCGATCAGATTCCAATATTCCGGTCCGAACCCATCCGGGGCAAAGTACATGCACCTGAATGTTCGCCCCTTTCTGTGCTAATTCACCGGCGAGGGTTTCAGAAAGTACGACGACCCCATGTTTGCTCACCTTGTAGATGCCTTCACCACTGCCCCCCACTAACCCCAAGATAGACGCAGTATTAACAATATGACACTCGTCCCCTTGCGCGAGCATGTGTGGAACAAATGTGCGGATGCCGTGGATCACACCCCATAGATTAACACCTAACACCCACTCCCAATCGGCGAGGGTATGCTCCCAGATAGGACGACTACAGACAACGCCAGCATTATTGCAGAGGATATGGACTGCCCCAAAAGTATCCAGCGTTTGCGCAGCGAGGTCTTCGACTTCCGAGGCTTTTGAGACATCCGTTCTGACAGCGAGAACTGTTGCCCCTTTGGTACTTAAGTCCGCCTCAAGTTTGACCAATCGTTCTTTTTCAACATCGGCAAGGACAACTTTCATGCCCCCTGCGGCGAACCGTTCTGCCAGCCCTCTCCCGATGCCGCTTGCTGCACCCGTAATAACAGCAACCTTTTGCATGACCTTTGTCCCCCACAGAGTAAATTAAAAAGTAGCCTGCAACAACAGCGCAGGGTTTTTGCTTGGGTGTTTCTTCAAGATATAAGCAACGCCTCCGATAGTCTTAACGTACGCAATTTCTCCACAAGGTAAGTTTAAAAATCCGCTTGGCGTTGCTGATGATATGCCTCTAATGCTCGATTCGCATTCACAATTGTCTCTAACTTTTCGACGATCGCATCAATGTGTTCACCGGGGAAAGCGAAGTAGAAATCATCGTCGGAAAGTGCTGTATAGACGCGGTTACCGATGCACCCCAAACTGCTCGCACTTCGACCTCCCTGTACGACAGCAGGGATGACAGCACACGTTGGTCTACCCATGACACCGTCTTGAGTTCCAATACCCGCAGCGGTTGCGGCTTCCGTCAAGAGCATCATTTGTCTCGGTGTGCCAGAGATAATGACAACGTCAGGTGTACCGGTCGCATCTGCTAATGGAGAATAGACCGCACTTTGGAACAGGTTTTCTCGACGCGGTATACCTGGGACTTCCTCCATAGCGATGTAACCAAGTTCCACCATCAGTCCGAGGGTATTTTGGAGTTCCTCGGCTTGCGTAGGCGGTAACTCAACGTTGTGTGTATAACATCCGATTGGACAGTTATAATGGTCAGATGCTTCGGTATAGAAGGTTTTGCCTTCCGCTGCGCGTCGCCAATAGCTACAACCGGAGGCTTCAACTTCTTCCGTACGAGGAACATTATCAGGATGTGCATCGTGAAATGTTACGGCAACAGGAGCAGTTTCCAAATTAAGTAGTCGTTGAATTTGTTCAGACATATTTTTAACAATTAGCCTTTCGCGCCGTTTTGTCCGTTGTTCAAAACGGGTTTCTGGTAAATCCAAAGGAGTTGGAGTTGATTAACGCTATCTGCGCACGTCCTTACGGAACACCGGTTTACGACAACGGAGCAAACCGAAGTAAGAATTAACTGTTAAATCTAAATAGGAGCAAACTGCCCTTCGGTAGGTTCCGCTCAGCAGAACCAAGCTTCGGTGAGTCGTGGTGCGGGTAGATGTTGACTACGGCACGACGGAGTGTACCTACTACCATGCATATCGGCGGCGAGTTCCCATATCCTATAAAAGGTTTCCAGAGCATCCACACCGGTGCGAGCGTCGTTTTCAACGAGGTCATTAACCGTTTTGTGAAGTTCATCCATTTGGAAATCCGGATGTGCCCACGTGTAACTGAAGGAAGCTTCATCAAGCGCAAGGGATAGCGTTTTCACTTCAGGACGGTTGAGTAGATATGAACCGGGCGGAATTAGTAAGCGAACCGCATATTGCACCGGATCCACGTGATAGACAAGACGATGTGCGTCAATAAACTGGAGGATCTCAAGATAGTCATTCAAGGTTGTCCACGGTGTAAATGGCACCCATGTGGGACGTAGCGCAATTCCGGTTCCATGAACGATGTCAATTGCTTCCTCTACATCAGCACGCGTGTGATGCTTCTCTAAGATTGTTAACACTCGCTCGTCCAATGCTTCAACGGCAGAGATAACGAACCGACATCCAAGTTGTGCTAATTCCGGGAAGTATTCTCTATTTTTTAGAATGTGCTCAACCTTGGTTGTAAAATCAAAGGTTAGACTCGGGAAAGTTTCGTGCATCGCGCGGAGGATGCGGAGTCCATGTGTCGGCCCGTTAAGAAAATCTGGATCACCGAAGGTAATATGGGTCGCGCCTTCCACTACCTGCTCATGTATCTCGGCGAGGACAATATCGCGTTGCACAGCAAAAAACCTACCTTCATAAACCGGTGGAATGGGGCAGTGTGTGCAGAGATGCTTGCAGCCGTGTGTCGTTTCTGTATACCCGACGGTCCGCACCTCGCCTTCGTCTTCAAATTGGGCATACATCTCCAACGGCGGTGGTTCCGCTACCGGGAAATCGGCTTCCTGAGTTTCAGATTGTTCTCCCACTACGAGAGATCGCGCCAATGCTACAAGTTGCGTTGACACCTCACCGCTGATGCAAAAGTCAACACCGTGTGAAAGCAGGTAGTCGGCATTGAGTGTTGCGTAAAGCCCATACATACAGATAGAGACATCCGGATTGATATGCCGGATGCGGTGCAAGAGGTGGACACCGAGTCTGAGTGCTGTATGCATCGGAACGGAAATCCCGATGAAACGAGCACGCTCGACTTTCTCAACGTCCAGCGATTCGATAGCAATGTCAATCACATCAGGAGCGAATCCTGCAGTTTCAAGTGCGCGGAGCGGACGGGTAAGCCCGATCGGTCGATGTCCGAGTTCATAGCAGGAGATCAAGAGTATTGCGCCGGGGGCGTGCATCGCTGAGGAAATCTGCGTTTCTATTCCCATGTGAGATAGAATAACACGCTGTCAGAGAATTAGCAATAGAATAATCGGTGAAGAAAGCAAACCTCCTAACAGATTTCCAAACACCTCTATTCCGCAAGTCGTCGCAGGACATTGTGCGTAATCTGTTCAACAGCGGCATCATCACCTGCCAATCCATGCGACCAGTCGGTTGTGGCAGCCGTAAAAACTGTACCGCCTTCTGTATAGATACCCATCGTTGCAGCACCGGTTCTCCCTCTTTCCCAACGTTCATACCACTCGCAATCATCAGGATGCCAGCGGACAGGGGCAGTGGCAAGAATCGTGAAACTCTCAGGCGTACCGTCGCGATAGGTTGGAACCGGCAAACCATCTTCAAGGGTCCACTCGCATCCGTCGCACTCATAGCCAACGATGGTATTTTCTCCACCAAAAGTGTCATCTTGCGCGAGATTCGTCCCCTCAAACACCCAATGCTCTGGACGGTGGACTGTGTATTCCCCCGGACCATCCATAAACTGCCCATGGCTCAAATGATAACCGCCCTGAAGAAAGCCCACACCGGTCAATTGATTTTCAGGACGATCTACCAGATAATGGCTCCATAGCGTACTGAGGGTGCTGTAATCATCGGTTTTGTAAACAGGATCCTGATTGTAAGTCTGTTTCCAGCAGACAAGGGCTCTACCATCATTTTCGGAGCGGACTTGCCAGCAGACAGAATTCCCACTAAAGAAGGCAGCGTTTCCACCCTTCGCAATAAATGCTTCAAGATTATCGCGCATCGGAGCCGACCAGTATTCATCATGCCCAACGCTTAACACGAGTTTGTAATGCTCCAGCATCTCAGGACGGAACTCCAGATCACTATTCGCGGCGTAATCAAGCGTATACCCGCTCCGTTCTGCCCAGACAATAAATGGCAATTCCCAGTTTCTGAAGATACCGCGAGTCGGTCGGTCAAACGAGACGCGGTTTCCCTGTATTTTGCTCTTCCCGTGATACCCATAAAGACTGAAACCACCCCAGTTGTTGTATGCGTTATAGGTATTGGTTGAAAGTTGAAGCAGCATTGAAGTGTCTGCGCCCGGTTTCGCAGGACGAACGATAAAGAAGAGTGTGCTTTCAGCCGTACGATGATTCCTATAGATGTGGTCGCCACCGCCATCTACAGCACGAAGCGTTCCTTCGTAATAACCGCTCTGCCATGTTTCAGGCACTTCAAGCGTAAGGACGGGAAACCATCCACATCCCTGTGATGATACATCTTCGGGGATCGGTTGCGCTTCGCCGGGAAGTTCTGCTTGACTCCAGACGACCTCACGCGTCGCACCGATGCGAGCAATCTCAAGCGAATAGTTCTCTGCACTCGTCGAGATATGGAACGCAATTTCGTCACCAGGGGCATAACTGAGTTGGTGGGTATATCCGTCAATATAGAGCGGACTGATTTGGTTTTCGGTCTGCGTTAAAGTCGCCATTATGTGTGCTCCTTTGATGGGTGGGCATCATTCTCCGGTTGAAACACCAAGGGTATCAAGGCTATTTTTTGACCCTTTTTGTTAAATATGTTATTATTCTTACAATCTTTCCGCTTTTTGTCATCTTAATTCTCAATATTGTCCAAACTCTGGAATGAATAAATTAGGAAAAAAAATGAATACAAATCAGAAACAGACACTTCCACTATCATCAGAACAGATGGATCAGTGGGAAAACGACGGATACTTGCTACTAAAAGGGGTTGTCCCAGAATCTGCTATTAACGGTGTGCGCGATAGTTTTGCCCGCGTCGTAGATAGCATAATTAGCGAGTTGAAAAAAGATGGTATCATCAAAGATGAAGCGTTAGAACTTCCTTTTGAAACCCGACTTGCCCGAGTTGCTGGTGAACATGCCAACGGCTTCGGTCGTTCTTGGCGTAACCAAGTTGCGACATCTGAAATTTTCGATCTGCACTATGCTGCGCGGCTCGTGGACGCAATCGGACAACTCACGGGTACAGATGTCATTGGACATCCCGTTTTCAATGCTCGACCGAAACTTCCCGGGCAGCAATTGACAGTGGTCCCGTGGCACCAAGACAGTGGTTATTTCGGCACAGTGAGTGAAACTTCGCTCATCCCGACTGCATGGATACCCCTGGTCCCGGTAGATGAGAGCAATGGCTGTTTGCAGGTGGTTGCTGGTTCACATCGATTGGGGGTCGTCAACCATCATACAGAAGAACGGGAAGGGAAGTTTCTTGAGGTAGTAGACGAACTTGTGGATGCCTCTCGTATTGTCACCTGTCCTATGGAATTAGGGGATGCTTTAGTGTTCCACAACCTGACACTCCACCGATCACTACCACACACCACAAGTGAGCTTATTCGTTGGGCAATTGACATTCGTTACCTTCGTGATGGAGACCATCCGGGTACAATTTATTGGAAGGACCCTGATTTTAAGTGGGTTATCCGCAGCCAAACGCAACCTTTGACGACGTTGGAACAGTGGCTCGAAATGTGGTAGCACTCAAACACAAATCCGTTCAAGGCTTAAAAAATTAGTTCAAACCCGACCCAAGCGGCACGAGGCGCACCCGGAGAAAGAAAACGCGAGTCCTCGAATTCGTCTCCCAGTACTTCGTCCGCCTCTCCAAACAGACCAAAGGTTTCATACGCTTCATCAAAAAGATTGTGTACTTTAGCAAAGATGGAGAGATTGTTCCACAACATACACCTACCACGTAGATTAACGATGCTATAGCCCGGAATCCGATCGATTAAATTGCCTTCGTCCCCACGGAAGACCTGGCTGGAATTGATAAGGACATTCGCTCCCAAAGAAAGTGCATCGGTTACAGCAAACGCGATATCTGCTTTGAGGTTATGTTGGGGAACACCAGGGATGTGGTCGCCTATCTCTACATCGATTTCTCCAGCACGTGCCTCCGGATGGTTGGGACTGCTAACCGTCAAATCGGTTTCAAAGGTTGCTGAGATGTAGGTATAATTGAGCATTCCCTGCAAGCGGTTGAAAAAACTACCACTGATACTAAGTTCAATACCTTGTCGGAGGGTTCGCGCAACATTTTGAAAATAGCCCTCGTTGGTAAGGGCACCACTGCTAATAAAGATGAGGTCGTCAAAACTCGTTGCGCTAAAAAAGTCTGCATTCCACGCCATGCTACCTAATTCACCGCGTAACCCTGTCTCCCAAGTTTTAGTTACCACCTGATCTAACGGCGGATCGGCGACAAATGCGTTGGGCAATTTGCATGGCGCCTCAGGATCGGCACACGTCAGTTCAACAGGTGTGGGCACACGCGAGGCTTCACTATAACTCCCATAGAATGAAAGCAGGTTATGGACTTGATAGGTTAGACCCGCCGCTGGATTGAAACGACCAAAGGTATGGTCTCCATTGAGTTCGACACCAATCTGGTCGCGTAGTACAATTTCCGTCATGTTGTAGCGCCCGGACAAAGTGAGATGTAGCAGCGGTGTGATGGATAAAGTATTTGTCGCATAGATGCCTACATTCTGAACCGTAGTTTCGACATCCACAAAAGATTCACTTTCAAAAATACCAGTACCAAGTGTACCTCTCTCCGGGGTCAGATTCGCCAACTCCGTCTGGGAATTGAACAGAGCCCCGCCACGATCGAGACTTGCGCCGACAATGAATTGATTTTCGCGGCTGGCAACAGGATTCGAGAAGATTGCCTGTAAGGTTGCTCCGTAGCCACCCTGACGCGTCCGACTTGTATTATTTGTAGCGTCAAATCCATCTTCATCATCGTCATCACCTATCTCAGTCTCTGCGTCATCGTCTCCATTAATTTCGGTCTCTTCGTCATCGTGATTATGATCATCCTCAGCGAGACGGACATAGTTTCCAAACTGGTCCTTCACACGTTCCTCATCGGCATCTTCACCAACGCACAGAAAACCTTCATTTTCAGGATCTTCGCATGACTCAAAATCTGTGTCGTCCCCATTGAAGGTCTCAACGTTGTTGCGTCGGTAGTAGACCGTGCTTGCTAACATCACGTTGTCCGACCAAGCATGACTACCACGTAGGTTCGCCATGAGCATATCGTTTTCTGTTTGGTCTGGATGTGTAAACACAGCACTCCGCTCGGTGTTAAGGAGTTGGATAGGTAGTGCGCCGTTGCCTAAAAGTTTGTTATCCGCCAGAGTCAGGCTTAAGTTCAGTGTGGTAACATCTTCTTGCCATCCGACGTTGCCAAACAACTGCCTAACATCAGAAGGAGAGAAATCACGCCAGCCATCTTCCTTAAAGAGATTACCACTGAGAAAATAACTCAATTTTTGATTATGACCGCCGCTCGAAAACTCAACGGCTCTGCGTGTGAATGAACCGCCGTATGCCTTTACCTCATGACCGGGATGTGTAAAACCGGTTTTGGTTTTTAACGAAAGTGCGCCACCAAGCGTGTTTAAACCGAAAAGCGGATTCGAGCCAGACATCAAGTTGATGCTGGCGATCGCGGATTGCGGAATGACATCCCAATTCACTGTATCGCCAAATAATTCGTTAACACGGGTTCCGTCCTGATAGGTGGCTAAGCCCTGAGGCAATCCGAGCAAAGGTGAAGCAGTAAAACCGCGAAAGCGGACATCGGGTTGAAAAGGATTATTTTGTGCCTCGTTAATATGCACACTCCCTAAGTTAAGATTGATGAATTCGGCAAGGTCCAAACTTTGGGAGGCATCAACTTCGGCACTGGTTGCCGTTTGGATATTGGCAGGAATTTTATCTTTCGGGAGTCCAACGCCGTGGGCCGGCGTCACCCCAATTACCTCAATCGGCTCCAACTCTATCGGTTCCTCCTCGGAATGTGCCAGTGTTCGTCCAAATATGAGTAGAAACGCCCCAATGCATATACAAGCTAAAGTCTTAAATAAGTCATTTGATAGGACCATTTCTCACTCCTTTCAGTTGGTGGTGAACATGTTAATTGGACCAGTGGACTTCACTATGTATATATCATGATACATCATGAATGGGTTTAACTAAAGGAAAATTGGATGCTCTACAAACATAATACGCCGTAGATACGTCTGCCTATTTTTATAATTCACCATAAATGATTGTAGAAACAGACGCGAAATATCTTGCATTTTTCTTAGACATTGGGCATAATGATACTTAACAGATTGATGAGGACAGAAAGAATTATATGAAACGCGTGCCTTTCCAAACTTTACGAGATGAACTTTATCGTGTGCTCGCTGCTGTTGGATTTACCGGCGAGCAAGCAGTGTTATGTGCGAGGCTATTCGCCGAAAATCAGCGCGATGGCGTGTACTCGCACGGATTGAATCGTTTCCCTGGCTTCGTTGCTGGATTGGAAAACAAACAGATTGATTTCCGGGCAAAGCCAGAGAAAATTGAGAACTTCGGAGCGTTAGAACGATGGGACGGCAAGATGGGGATAGGACTCGTCAACGCCCATTTCTGTATGCAACGGGCAACAGAACTTGCGGACATACACGGCATTGGATGCGTCGGACTTTCAAATACGAACCACTGGATGCGCGGCGGTGCTTACGCACTACAAGCAGCGGAAGCGGGATATATCGGAATATGCTGGACGAATACAACTCGACTCATGCCCCCGTGGGGTTCCGCGGAGAAAAAGATTGGAAATAATCCGATGGCAATTGCCGTGCCACGAAAAGAAGGACATATTCTGCTCGATATGGCGATGAGCCAGTATTCAAATGGGAAATTAGAAGTCCTAAAGCTGCAGGAGAAAGAATTACCACTACCCGGCGGATACGACACTAACGGAGAACTAACAGTTGAACCGGGCGAAATACTTGACTCCGAAAGACCACTTCCTATCGGCTATTGGAAAGGTTCCGGGCTGGCTCTGGTACTTGACACCATGGCATCCGTTATTTCAGGCGGACAATCCACACACGAAATCGCGAATCAAGAATCTGAATACGCGGTTTCCCAAGTGTACATAGCGATGAATGCCACAGGAATGATGGGACAAGCGGCACTGAATGAGACAGTAGTAGCGATTATTGACGATTTCCACACAGCAACACCCTTAGACGAAAATGAAAGTGTCCGGTATCCAGGCGAAGGTATGTTGCGTACACGACAGGAAAGTCTTGAAAAAGGGGTCCTTGTAGACGAATCACAGTGGCAGGCGTTACTAGAGATGAATAGAAATATAGCGGGATAAAACAAAGATAAATTAATGTAAGGCAAAGATAAATTAATTGTAAAGCAAAGACAAATTCTGCCCGTGTGGGCAGAATTTGGGAGATAACTCATGACTCTACGAGCAGGAATTGTCGGTTGTGGTGGGATTAGTCGAAGCCACGCGGGCGCGCACGCGAACTTGGATGGAGTTGATCTCGTCGCAATGTGTGACATAAACCGAGATGCGCTCAACAATCGTGCCGATGAATATAACGTTTCAAATCGATACACTGACTATGAGGAGATGTTTGCACGCGAAGCACTTAACATTGTGAGTGTGTGTACACACGCCCCGCTACACGCGCCGATAGCGATTGCTGCCGCACAAGCAGGTATCCATGTTTTATGTGAAAAACCGTTGTCTGTTGATTTAGAAACAGCGGACAAGATGTTTGCGGCATGTCGTGAGGCAGGGGTCCATCTCGCAGTCAGTCATCAATTCCGATTTACACCGCTCTTTCGGCACGCGAAATCTCTGATTAATGCGGGCAAAATCGGTGAACTCCGCTCAATGCGCGAAGTCGGCAAAGGACGTGAAGCAGGATTTGAATTGATGGAGATGGGTGTACACTATTTTGACGAGATGGATTTCTTTTTGGACGGCATCTCTTGGATTCAAGCACATATCACATATCAAGGGCACGATGTGACAGAAGCGGACATCATGCACAGCAGCGAGTTGTGCAAAACCGATCGGCGCGACAACGGCATTGTCGCAGGAGATACGATGCTCGTGCATATCGGTGGTGGAAATAGTGCCTACGGTATTATGGAACTTTACTGCCGTCAACCCAGACACGGTTGGATGATGGGCCCGCATCTGCTGGGTTCAGAGGGACAGCTGATGGTTAAACCAAATCCAGACACAGGCATAGACGAAATGTGGCACTGTCCCTTCGATGTCTCGTTTGCCGCACATACGCCTACATGGGAACGAATAGAACTTGACGCATCAGCGTTTTTAATCTCTGGGAAAGCGTGGCAGTCTCGACACACGATCTGGAGCGCGAAAAATATGCGAGATGCAATTCTTAACGAAAATCAACCGGAACTCGGCGGACGTAATGCGCTTACGTCGCTTGAATGTGTAAGTGCAACCTATGTCTCCCATTTCAGTGGGACAAAGGTGCAACTGCCGTTAGAAGAGCGGAGTCATCCGCTTGCACTTTCATAGTCATTTTAGCCCCTTTCCAGTAACGGACGGGATGGCTTCGGCTTTCGGCGTTGCAAGCTACGCCAAAAGTCTTAACACAGGAGCAAATCATTAGATGAAACTTGCATTTTTTAATGATCACCAACTCGGCGTAATAACAGAAGATGGGATCGTTGATATTAACGATGCTCTCGGCGGCATCTCCTATCATACACCACAAGAATTAATACGTATGGTGATTGAGGATTTTGATAATCTACGCCCGAAAATAGAAGATACAGTTGCGAACGGTACTGCTACTGCATTGGACAGCGTTAGTCTCAAAGCACCGGTGCCGCGTCCAGGTCAACTCGTCTGCCTTGCTGGCAATTACATTGAGCCAGATAGCCCATCTCGTGGTGACTTCAACGCTTTTCTGAAGTCGCCAACTGGTATTATTAACACGAAGGATACAGTCGAACTCCCGGAAGCAGATGTAACGGTGTTTCACTTTGAACCGGAATTAGCGATTGTTATCGGCAAACCAGCAACACATCTCTCCGAAGAGAATGCGTTAGATTGTGTATTCGGTTACACGCAGTTCATTGATGTGTCCGCACGAGGCTTACCCGGTGGCTTCTTTTTAGGGAAGAGCTGGCACACGTTCGCGCCGATGGGACCAGCGATTGTGACTGCCGACGAAGTCGGTGATGCGAATGCACTCGGCGTACAACTCTGGATTAATGACGGTTTGCAACACGATTTCTCAACCAACTCCATGGCACGCTTCATTCCAGAACTGCTGGCAGAGGTAACCAATGTGGTAGCATTGGAACCGGGTGATGTTGTATCGACAGGCACACATCATGAGGCGCTTACCGCAGTTGGCGATGGAGATACTGTCCGATTGTTAGTAGAAGGTTTCGGTCCAGCATTGGCAGTTGACGTACGTGACCCGCTAAAACGGATAAACTGGCGCGGTTAGGACATTTTCCAGCACTTTTTGTTTGTGAACCGGACAAAAAAGTGTTGACAACTGTACCAACTTATGTGTATAATAATTGAAGGTGTAACTTAGAGGTTTCCCTCTAATCCACGAAATTCTACTTTTAATAGTAAGTTTTGGATAGCGGACTACGCCACTTTTAACAGCAAGATTTGGCGCGGTACGGAATGAGAACCCTTCTGACGATAAGGAGACTGAATTAATGAAAAACCCCAGAAACATAGCCGTGCTGGCTGTCCTCACGATTGTCTGCGCATGGATGGCAGGCTGCGCTGGCTGTAATCCAGAACCCGTCCCGACTGGGATGAGTCCTACACAAGGACCCGAAACCGGTGGAACAACTGTCCAGATTACCGGCGAAAAATTTGATATGAAAAACGGTGTAACTGTGACGTTCGACGGGAAAAATGCCCAAAGTGTAACGGTCCCCAGCGAAACACAAATCACAGCAGTGACCCCGGGCGGCATGGCGGGACAATCCGTATCCATTGTTGTTACCAACAAGGGGAAACCCGAAGTACCCGTTACGCTTTCACAACAATTTACATATACCGACGCGACTCCGCCGACAGTGACAATGAACGAACCCACCGATGGAACAGTCATCTCTGAATACGAAGATTCACTGAACGTGATGGTTCCTGTAACAGTCGCGTTTAGTGAACCGATTGACAGCAGCAGCGTTTCTGTGGATGTAGCGGTTACCAAAACGGAAGATTCGATGAGCGAACCGATGGGCGCGACACTGTCAGGCACAGTTACCGGCAGCGGTGACGCTGTAGCGTTTACACCCGATATGCCGATGCGCGCAGGACGTATGTACACTGTTACCGTCTCTGGTGCTACTGATATGGCTGGCAATGCCCTCGAGAGTTCGCATAGCTTTAGTTTCAGCATAACCAGCCCAGAAATGCTTGACAGATACCAAGTACGGAAAGAAGATATTCAGGAAGACAATGGAGAAGCTGCCCTGAAGCGCATCGCTGCACGTCCTGAGATTTTTGATAATGAAGAGATGTGGGAACGGTTAGTTGCCGCGAATCAGGACTACTACATCTTTGATCGGACAAAATTGAGTGTAGGACAACTGCTATTGATCCCACGCGGGCGCGCCTGGGGCGATAAGTAGACAAGTTCTTAACGAATATCGAAAAGCCGTGTACCTGCTACACGGCTTTTTTGTTTTCCTGAATACTATAAACCGGCAGAGGAAATTATGTTTGGTACACAAAGAGATTTTAAGAACCGTATTGCCGCATATCAGAGCAGTTTAGTAGGCATCAAGCATCTGCATCAGTTGTCGCCAAGGCATCCGAGGCCAAATCAACCGACCACCGTGCATGTAAGTACATCCGGAGGTATCGCTTACGACTCGGTACACTGTTGGATGACTGCAGATGGTAAAGAAATGACCTTTGAACTCGTCCCAAGCGAACCCAGATGGAATACACTCGAATGGCAATACGTGCAACAGTGGCAGGGATATATCCCACCGCAACCAAATCGGACAACGGTGCGCTATAAGATCGGTGGTAGAGTCGTGGCTTCAGATAGATGGATCTTTGCAGATAACCAAGCGCGAGTGTTATCAAAAGCAACAGAATTCGCCATCTCGGTAGACAATTATGAGATGCCGACGTGGGTACGCGATGCTGTTATCTACCACATCTTTCTGGATCGATTCTATCCCGGAGACGGTGTACTGTGGAAAAAACCGATAAATCTTTCTGGATTTTTCGGTGGTACATTACGCGGCGCGATTCAGAAACTTGACTACATTCAATCGTTAGGCTGCAACGCTATATGGCTATCACCACTCTTTGCAAGTCCAACCCATCACGGCTACGATGCCACAGATTACTATACCGTTGAACCGCGGTTCGGCACGAACGCTGAACTGATAGAATTAATTGACAAAGCACATCAGCGTGACATACGGGTTATCCTCGATTTTGTCGCCAACCACTGGTCGAACCATCATCCGACATTTCAGGCGGCACAACGCGAACGAGATAGTGAGTATCGTGCGTGGTATACGTGGCAGCGATGGCCCGACGAGTATACGAGTTTTTTCGGTGTGAAGGGGATGCCACAACTGAACTTAAAACACAAACCAATGAGCGACTATCTATTGGACTGCGCGCAACATTGGCTTCGCAAGGGCGTTGATGGCTACCGGCTTGATTATGCTCCGGGCCCACCGCATACGTTCTGGGCAGATTTCCGCCAAGCATGTAAAGCGGTGAATCCTGACGCTTTTTTGTTTGGAGAGGTGGTCAGTCATTCAGAAGTGATAGCATCTTACATGCCGCATTTTGATGGGTGTCTCGATTTCCTACTTGCGGATGCACTTCGGAGGACTTTTGTTCTTGAGACCTCGACGCTTCTCGAATTCGAGGCGTTTTTGGGGGCACACGAGAGTTATTTCTCGCTGGACTTCTCTCTCCCCGCTTTTTTGGACAATCACGACATGACGCGTATTCTCTATTTGGCGAGAGAGGATAAAGCGAAGGTTCGATTGGCAGCATTGATGCTTTTCACACTTTCTGCACCACCAATAATCTACAACGGCACTGAAGTGGGAGTTTCACAACGGAACCCGCTTGGACGTTTTGAGGAGGCACGGCTTCCGATGCCGTGGGGAGGTGAGGCAGATAGAGAGCTGCTCGCTTATTTCCAACGCTTGGGAAAATTACGGAGGCAATTTTCGGTAATTAGTTCAGGAAAGCGAGAGGTTGTCCACTTGGACGTTCAAAAGGGAACTTATGCTTATGTTCAGACTTCAGAAAGTAGAACCGTCCTGATCGCTCTGAATATAAGTAAAAGGTCTCAAACGATCGACATCCTGATGTCGTCATTGCTGGGTCGCGATTCGGAGATCGCTCCTACCTTGGAAGACCTACTTAACGGAAATCGGGTGACAGTATCAGAGGATTCCGTAAGCATTTCACTTCCAGCACAAAGTGGGGCATTTGTCGCCTAAGAAGTGCCCAAAACATAAAAGAAAAAGGGATCGGCAACTACTAAATTCGGTTACCGATCCCCTTGTTATAGGTATTATGAGGCGTAACTATTGGGCGGTACCAGCATCGGCATCATCACCCATACCATTCATACCGGCATCGCCAGCATCTTCAGCACTTTCCATGCCTTCCATGTCGCCATCTTCCATGCCTTTCATGTCATCCATGCCTCCCATCATATCGTCCATGGAAAGAGAAACGAAAACGCTGTCATTAGTGGCGTTAGCGTGACAACCGTGGCAGCCATTGCCTGCATCTTCAAGGTTGGATCCTCTGATCTGCATATACGCAGCATCTGCACTGGGACGAAGATATTTTTTGTAGGCCCACCCATCGTGACCAGCATACATCGGGTCGTCGCTTTTCATCATTACGGCGACTTTATCGACAAACGTTTCGGTCTTATCCATAATTTCCTTGACGATCACGGTACCAGCCGGATATGCTGCTGCTCCTGCCTTATTCGCCATAGCACCGATATCGTTGATATAGACGGTGCGTGGGGTAAGAACACCACCATCTATCGGGGGTGGATTGTGGGCTGCCCCAGTCTCGGCTGGACTCGTAGCTGCCTCCATCGGGCCTGGTGCCGGAAGCATAACATGCGCCCAGGACATGTACATTGTCGAGTCCATCATTTTCACCATATCCATCATGTCATCGCCAGTCATCATATCATTGCCAGTCATCATATCATCGGCAGCCATCATGTCATCGGCAGCAGGTTCCAAGACCTTCTGCGCTCTGTCACAGGATATAAAGGCAACACAGGTAATTAAAATTGTAATTAAAGCAATTTGAAACTTTAACATTGTTAATCAATGCTCCTAATTCTATTATATTTTTCGAGTGAAAGGATAACGAAGAGTTGCGGGCTTTAAAGCGACAAAGCCCATTCACTTCATTGTGTCCCTCTTCAAATCCACATATTACACAACTTCATTCTAAATAGTATCACATTGTAACTTAGTTTTCAAGAAAAATATTAGGCAAGAAAAAAGGAACCAGCAACTACAGAATACAGTTACTGATCCCTTTTTTGAGATGTTATGAAATGGAATTACTGGGCATCGCCGTTCATGCCGTCGTCCATGTCATCATGCATCTCGCCATCCATCATGTCGCCGTCCATCATGCCGTCGTCCATGTCATCATGCATCTCGCCGTCCATCATGCCGTCGTCCATCATGCCGTCGTCCATCATGCCGTCGTCCATCATGCCATCATCCATCATGCCGTCATCCATCATGCCGTCGTCCATCATGCCGTCGTCCATCATGTCGTCACCCATCATGTCGTGCGACATGCTGTCGTCCATCATATCATCAGTGACAGGGGTCATGACTTGCTGCGCTCTCTCACAGGATACGAAAGCAAAACAACAGACCAGCATAGCGATTAAAATCATCTGAAACTTTAACATTGTTAATGCTCCTTATTTCATATTTTAGAGTAGGAAGTTAAGGAAAGTTGCGAATCTCTTGGTGAGGCTTTAAAGCGACAAAGCCTGTTCACGTCAGAACGCGACTCTCCAAAAACCCGTGTATTACATAACTTTGGTAGATTATATCAAATTTTACTTTAATTTGAAAGAAAAAACATAATAGCGCGCGATTAAGGAATTGTTTCTACGGATCAGTTTTTAGAATTTCCGAACGAACTTTTAGAATATAGGGATGTTTAGGCGCCTGGTTAAAAGCATCCTCAATTTCACGTAGCGCATCATGGATCCGATCGAGACGGTAATAGACAAGGGCAAGCGTAGCCCGGTGTGTTGGCTGCCCATCGCTTTTAATAGCAGCTTCAGCAAGGGTGAGTGCCTCAGCAAGCTTCCTGTCCTCCCATGCAAGCAAGGACGCCAACGCCTCTTTTGGATATGGCACATCCGATGCGAGTTGGATTGCACGTCGAAAATCAGTCTCTGCCATGTTGGATGCGCCCTGCTTCCGATATATTTTTCCACGCCACAAATATCCGGGTGCCCATGTAGGCTCGTGTTGTATTCCCATCGTCAGTGCCTCCTCGGCATCTGCTAAATTCCCTGCCTGTTCATGCAAATTCGCGAGTTTCACATAGGCACCCATAAAATCTGGTTCATGTTGGATGAGCGTGAGATAGTGGGATGCAGCTGCTGTTTGATTTCCGAGTTTTGATTCTATCATACCCAGATGAAAAAGTGCTTGACGCGAAGCAGATTCTATCGTAAGCACACGTTGATATAACTCCTTGGCGGCTGTCAATTCGCCAAGTTGTATTTGAACGTAAGCTAAATCTTTCAACGCGGGTGTAAAGGTGTCATCCATTTCAAGCGCCTTCTGCAGCGGCGTTAAGGCACGTCCAGGCTGTTTATTTTCGATGAACCAATGTGCCTGACGAAGGTAGCGTTCTGCCAACTTTCGGCGGTAATGTGTCTCGACAACTTCCGCCTCCTTGATGTTTCCCATATTGCGAAGGACATCGGCGAGTGACTTGTGAAATACTGGTTCGTTCGGCGCATGACGGATAGCATGTTCATAGAAACGTTGGGCAACAGCAAGTTGCCCACGCCTTGCTCCAACTTCGCCACGTCCGAACGCAGCACTGGCAAGTGTTCCGTCTTGGGTGAGTGCCTCCCGAAATGCGGCATCAGCCTCGTCAATTCTGTTGAGTTTGAGAAGCACATGCCCCAGATTATTGTAGGCAGCGGTTGTATCTGGATCCAATTGGACAGCAACAATATAGTATCTGCGTGCCTGCTCTAAGTTCCCACGCTCGGTCTCAATCTGTCCCAGAGCGACATACCACGCCACTGGTGCGTCTTCACCGGCACCTTTAATGGCTTCTTGGAACAATGTATCGGCTTCGTCAAGCTGCTTATTACGGTGATATGCAGCAGCGAGTTTGGCTTGCACTATAACCCGTAGGCGCGATCTTGCGACATCGCCTTGTAGGGAATCAACGCCGAATGCGCGTAAATCAATGTTAGAATGCGCGTGTGGCATTCTGCGAGCATTCTGCGGCGTTGAGAGAAGTTGCAAAGCACGTTGGAAGGCATCAACAGCAGTGGGATAGTCCTTCAGTTTTGCAGCGGCATCTCCCTCTCCAATATAGACGATCGGAAATTCAGGGGCATCTTTGGCGAGGGCACGGTATAAATGGAGTGCCTCACTCCATTGTTCTAATTGGAACGCACGCTGTGCTTCTTTTAGATGTTTCTGGAACACTTCAGGATAATGTGCTATATCATTGGGTAAAAGATCCCCAAATACCAATATGACACCCAGAAACAGAAGGATTCCAATGAAAAACAGTCTCCATTTCCTCATCAGAACATTACACTGTCTCTCTTCATCTCTTGTGAGGCGTAGGTTGTAATAATTCCACATTTGTTTATTTTGTCTTACTTTCCTGGCCTAAGGCATCATCCAAAATATGCCAACTTTCCTCTTCTCTCCGTTTGGCTAACCACGTTGCGAATTCGGTTTCTGCTTTTTTCTGCTGGATTCGGTCAATAATCTCTTCGCTTACCTCTGCATAGGTTTTTTGGCGCGCCGGGTTATTCCGGACGCGTTCCAGAATCTGGTATCCTTCTAAAACAGGGAGGAGTCCACTTCGCTCGGAATTTTGCAATTCGGTAACAATAGTACCTAACAGCGTATCCACCGCAAGGGTTAAAATTTCAAGCCTCATGGCTAACTGCGTTTCATACATCTCACGCACAGCCTCAAATGTTTCACCTTGCTGTAAACGTCTATAGAGTTGTTGGGTCAGATCCTCGGCTTTTTGTTTCTCCGCTTCCGATGTATCCTTCGGTATAGCGATAAACAGCGCATTAAAGGTGACTGTAGGTGGCACAATAAATTCGGCACTGTTCAGATCATAGTATGATTTGGCTAACGTTGCAATCTCCGCGCTATTGAGGGCATTAAAAAATATACGACGGAAGAATTCCTCATAAACCAACTGCTCATAAACCCACGCCTTAAGAGCTTCGTCTTCCAAGTCATGCTGTTGTAGGGCGCGTTGGAATGCTGTATCCGAAGCATATTTTTTCTGAATCCCGTCTATCTTTTTCGCTACCCGTGTGTTGCGCTCGGTAACCACAATGCCGAGTCGCTTAGATTCCTGTAAAACCAATTTACGGTTGATAATCGCATCAAGCATAGCGCGTCTTTCGGCGGTAGTTCGTGCCTTGGTAATACGCGTCCCCATGATAGCAGCGATACCCAATTCACTATCAAGTTCGCTGCGAGTGATGGCATCTTCATTAACAACTGCGACGACATAATCAATCAAGGTCTGAGCGTTTGCACTGCCTACGATACACAACAGAAGCAGAAAGGCGACGTAACGTATCATATTATCGCGAATTCCTCGGTGTTAACCACTCCTCTTCAATGTGCAGACCGAGTCCAGGACCGTCATTTGGCGAGATATAACTCTCTGTAGGGAGAGATTCACCCTCAAACAATTTTGTCTCCTCTAAAGGCACACCCGGCGGGACCCCGAGATAGTATTCTACCCAAGGTGTATTGGGCATAGCAGCAGAAAGATGAAGTCCAGATTGCCGGAGTCCACCTCCATGAAAGATAACGGTTAAACCAGCAGCGTCAGCGAGATGACAGATCTTAACACACTCGGTTATACCACCCACCCAGAAAGTGTCTGGCTGCAGGATATCCAAGCATCTTCTTTCGATAATTTGTTGGAACGGGAAACGGGTGTAGTGATGCTCACCGCTTGCCAAACTCACCCAATCGACAGTGTCTCGAACTTTAGCTAAACCGTCAATGTCTTCGGGAATGAGAAACTCCTCGATCCACTTGAGACGATACGGACGGAGACGTTGCGCTAAGCGGATGGTGTAATCGACATCGAAAGCCATGTAACAATCAAGCATAATTTCAACCTCATCACCGACCATTTCTCTGGTTCTCGCGACGAGTTCTTCGTTTTCCTTCAAACCCTTTTCACCGTCAACGGGTCCGTAAGGACACGCCAATTTCACCGCCTTGAATCCGAGTTCCAATTGCCAATCGGTATCGTTCCCGGTCGCGTAGGCGAAGAGTTTGTCCCGTACAGGACCGCCAAGGAGTTCATAGACGGGTTGGTTTTTAATTTTGCCGATCAGATCCCACAAGGCGATGTCAACACCACTGATTGCACAACTGGTTAAGCCTTGTGAACCGTAAGGCTTGGACATACGAAACATCATATCCCAAATTTTTTCAACAGCAAAACAGTTCTCGCCAATCAGCATCGGTGCGAAGTGTTCATCAATAATTGCCGCGACTGGTGTTCCGAAGGAGGTCTCGCCTATACCCCAAGTGCCGTCTTCGGCGGTGACCTTGACGTAGACGGTGTCCCATTTGGGCATCCAACTGGAACGGTGGCGTTTGTATTGCGGATAACGCGACATGGGGTTCGCGACTTCGGCGTGGGCGCTCCATACGTCGCGACGTTGTTGTGTGCGTTTGCCATCGCGCGGTGGCACGTTAATTCGGACTGTCTGAATGTCTTTTATTTTCATTTTCCGCTCCATTCAAGTTTTGCAGCATAATATCATAAGCAGGCATTTAATTCAAATGTATCGGTTGTTGGCTGTCAGCTATCATCGGTCAGCAGTAGATAGAAAAAAATCGAATGCGTTTGAGGAAACCTGCAAAATTTGTTTTAAACGTCAATATGCAGTATAATAGAATTCTTCACACGTTCTAGCATAAAAACACGACTGAAGTCCCTCGGAGGATCTTGTGAAATGGAAGATTTTGACTCTCACGCATACATGCCGGTATATCCTGGACCGAATATAGACGTGCTTGAGGCACAGGCAAGAGTTTGTACGGGACCGCATCAGACACGTCCGTTAGGCATAAATCCCTCAGATTCACCGCAACCAGAGCCGATCCTTGAAACGATTCTGAAGTCGATTGCCGGTGGGCTCCCAGAAAGGGAAACCGCTTCAGGTGCGCAGATAGGGGCGTTTTTCGCGGCGATGACACTCCGCGCCTATTTTCCAGAATCAACACAGTGGAGTCAGGCAGAGGAGGCAGCGTTCCACAAATACCGTTCGGCACTCATAGAACAACTACCGCCAGAAATTCAATATCTGATGAATCCCGATTGCGGCTATGTGTCACGGAATCCAACAGAAGCAGTTGTCGTGAACGCGTTGGAAAAGATTTTACGGGCAAAACATTTAAGTTACGTTGAAACTCGCGAGATGTGTGAAGCCATCCTTAGCGATGATGTAAAACCTGCGCTTAAAGGCGCTGCGCTTATAGGACAACGGATGAACCGCGAAACCTACGAGGAAGTCCGAGGCTATCTTGATGCATTTTTTGGACATGAAGCGGTCAAACCCATTGATGTTGAGACGTTGACGCACTTCGGACAGCCTTATGATGGCGCAACGCGTTATTTTCGTCCGATGCTCTTTGTAGCAGCGGTGCGTGCAGCTCTTGGTGAAGCATCACTTCTTCATAGCGTGGATGCGATGCCACCAAAGAATGGCGTAACGGAAGAGACCATCTTGAAGGTACTCGGTGCAAATACGCGCTTATCGCTGGCACAGACCGCATCGCTGATTACGGACGAATCGATTGGGTTCGGATATATCAGTCAACGCGAATATTGCCCAGCGGCTTACGATTTGCGTGAATTGCGTGTACATATTAAGAAACGTCCACCTTGGGCAGCAACCGAGAAGGCACAACAATTCTTTTCAGCGCGGGAAGCGAATTACATGGTACTCGGCTACTACCATATCGGCTACGAGAAACCGCTCCTTCAATTGGCGTGGGAACGCAGGCTCGATGCCGCCGTCGCTGTGAAGGGTGAGGAAGGGACAAGTCATTATGCCCTGCGCCTCGGAAAACCGTCCATACATGATCGAATGGCAATCAACTATTCGCAAGGCTTCCACCGCGTGAACGGGGTACGTGAAGACTTCGCGATGGATATAGATCCGAAAATTTATGGATTCAACTATGCCCGGAGTCCACGTCCAGAGGTTGTAAGCGCGGAAGCATTCGCGGAAGCGGGTATAGCAGCCCTATCGGGTGAAAAAGGACACATCTACGATAGGATTCTGTTGAACACAGCAATGGTTGACTATCTGTTGGGAATCTGCCCAGAGCCTGAAGAGGCACTTAGACGGGCACAGTCTGTGATGGATGACGGAAGCGCGTTGAAACATCTGCGAGCATACGTCGCCGCAAGTCATCGTTGTTATTAGTTCTCGGCGATCGGCTTTCAGTTAAAGAGAGATTTTGACGTATTTCAGAATCCTCTTAACTGACAACCCGGTGAATGCCACACGGCATTCATACCGTTGATTCAACTGATAACTGACAACCATTCCTAAATATAGCCTGTTGAGCCGTCGGGGCGGATCGGACAGGTGCGCTGCCAATGGATGTATTCGTTATCCGTGATTGCTGCTTCGTTCACCTCTACACCCAAACCGGGCCGGTCTCGTAACTCCAGATAGCCATCTTTCGGCAGATAAGGTTCGTCTACCCAAGCGTTCCATTCCGTCTCGGTAGGCAAGAGATACTCCAAGATTTTGAAATTCGCGGTTGCAGCGGCGAAGTGTACATTGACAGCCGTTGCCAGTGGTCCCATCGGATTATGAGGTGCAATACTCACGTAGTGCGCTTCGGCGATCGCAGCGATTTTACGCATCTCCAACAACCCACCACAAATGCAGATGTCTGGCTGAATGATGTCGGCACCTTGCCCAGCGATGATGTCCAGAAACTCAAAGCGCGTGTAGAGAGACTCTCCGGTGGCGAGTGGTACCTGCATCTGAGAACGTAAGCGCGTCCACGCGGGGATGTGCTCGGGTCGGAGCGGTTCTTCGTAGAAATACGGGTCGTAGGGTGCAAGAGCATTGGCAAGTTGTAGTGCGCGAATCGGCTCGAAGATTTTGGCGTGTGGATCGAAGGCGAACTCCCACTCTGATGGGGTATTTTCCCGAATCTGCTCAAAATAGATCGCAGCGGCATCGCAGACGCGTCCCCACCGATCTGCGTCGGGATCAAGCTGATACGGACTGGTCTTGAACGCCGTGAATCCCCACTCCTCATGAAGTTTGCGTGCCTGATCAGCGGCTTCAATGCCGTCTCTACCACCGATGCCGCGGTAGACCCGGATGCGGTCTCGTGCATGTCCACCGAGGAGCATATAGACGGGCAAGCCTGCAGCTTTTCCACTGATGTCCCAAAGCGCATGATCGACAGCAGAAATGACAGCAAGACCGGCACCGCCGGGTGGGAAACGGAACTGCTGATGCAGTTTCATCATTATATATTCAATTCGCCTCGGATCCTCCCCTTGAATCATCTCGAAGATGTAGTCAGCAATCGGTTCAACAGAGAGGTCTGGACCCGTGGAGTAGGCTTCACCCCAGCCGTAAAGTCCTTCGTCCGTTTCTACTTTGATGAGACCACGGGGTCGGTTACCAAAACGCGCCATAAAGGTTTTGATAGCAGTAATTTTCATTTTTTTACCTCCATTTAAATAGGGACCAACCAATCAGTAGCGACGATCTGGGGCATTCAAGATACACACCTCTACTACAGGACTTAACTGACCACTGAAAGCGAACAGAGTGAGCGTACTGATAACTGACAACTAATTACCATTGATGTGTACGAAATGGGGATGCGGGTAGTCCTTCCTTGTTCACCAAATTGGGTTCAGCATTTTGATGCCAACCGAATCGGACAGCGATCGGATTCGTGACGGTGTCGCTGGAAACAAGGATTGTGTCGCCATCCACCGTTGCTTTCGCTTCGGCGAATTGCTTGTCCTCGCCTGCGATTTCAAACCATGTGAGTGGATCCTCGTCCCGCGCCATCAAGCCGCCTCCCACAAAATCAAAACTGAGTCGAATAATATTCCCCTCTACCGTCATCGACTTGTAAAGCGGGCCGGAGTAGGTTACATCTTCTCTGCCGTATGTTTTGGCAAGTGCCCACAACGCAAGTCGTCTACCGACCTCCTGTTTGTTTCGAGGGTGGATGTCCTTGAGGTTGCCAATGTCCGTTGTCACAGCCATGCCGGTATTGGGGACAGATAACGTAGCAGTTTGTGCCTCCCAAATCTGTGGTAGAAAGAATGGATCTCCGATCCATCCGCCGTAATTGAAGGGTGCCAGTTGCACGAAATAGAAAGGGAAATCGCCCTGTCCCCAGACCTTACGCCATCCATTGATGAGTGCTTTCATTTTTTCATGATAGAGCATACCATCCCGAAGGTTTGACTCGCCTTGATACCAGATAGCACCACGGACAGCGTAAGGGACAATCGGATACACCATACCGTTGTAAAGTCCTGTCGGTCTCGCTTGATGCCTTAACGCATGTCTATTTTCCGGTATCTGCGTAAGGCGTGCATCGGTTTTTAATGCCTCGCGTGTTTCCGCTATCCACGCTTCAATCTCTTTCATTTTTTCGGGAAGTTGCTGGCGATAATTGGCGTGTGCCTCCTGGATCTCTTTGGATATGGATTCAAGGGTGGGAACACTGTCAAAACCGGTAGGCGGCGTCCACGGCTCAATGCGGGTGCCACCCCACGAGGTATTGATTAATCCGATGGGTACATCAAGGTTTTTATAAAGTTTCCGTCCGAAATAGTAAGCAACGGCAGAGAAATTTTCAATTGTCTCAGGAGTGGTTTCGGACCAGTCAGCCTCTACATCATCCTGAAGCAGCCCTGATGGTTTACGCGGCACATCAAACAGTCGAATACTCGGATGGTTTGCTGCGGCGATTTCTGTCTCGCTGTCTTTTGAGGCACGTACCGACCATTCCATATTTGATTGTCCGGAACAGACCCAAACCTCTCCGATAAGGACATTCGTCAGTTCAAGGGCGTTACTGCCAGTGATCTTGAGTGTATAAGGACCACCGGCTTGCATCGCAGGGAGTTTAATTCGCCAGTTGCCTTCTGTGTCGGCAACCGCGGTAGTTGAGAAAAGTGGTGTGGTCCCCGCGTCCTCGGTGCCGAGGGTTATCGTGATTTCTTCGCCTGCAGACGCCCACCCCCAGATGGGAACTTGCCTGTCGCGTTGCAACACCATGCTATCGCCGATGACGCTTGGCAAAGTAACCTCGGCATGCACAAACGAGTGTGTGAAAGATAAAAGAAAACCAATCAGAAATAGGGTAATATGTTTCATGTTGTTGTTCCTTCAAAAGCAACTTAGGTCAGAATAGTCGTCTGGGGTTAGGAGGAGTCGATCCGGAGTTTCAACGACTCGCGAACAGCACGCCGAACTTCATCGCAGATGCGCATTGCGTGCGCTGTGTCATCCGCAGTTGCGAATTTTCCGGGATAGCGAGGATCAACTGCATGTTCAGAGAGAATTGAAAAGTCAGTGTGCCAAACGTGCCAACTCGGAACAGTAGGAGTTATCAGTCCCAACAATTCCTGTAAGTCATGCGTTCTTGGAAAAGGGATGTTCGCCTCTTGGAGCCATGCCTTTAGATACTTCTCAACACACTGCTGAGTCAGGAAGCAGATAACATCATGTACTAGATTCTGTCCTTGTTGAACTTGCTGCGCCACAGCATAATCACCTTCAGCTTTCTGCACCCACTCTAACACCAACGGATTCATAGCACATCGCCCCTTTTTTGGCGGTTTCAGGAAGAAATTGGCAGATTCATAAAGCACTTCACCTTTTTCAGTAATCTCGCGAAGAAACCAGTCGTTATACGAGAGTCGATACGCAATATCTTCGGGCGAGCGCACCATCAAATCCATACGAAAGCGATATGGAATCCGTTCGCGGATCTCTAGTTCCTTGTGGCGCGTTTCTGATTCCGGTATCGCCATCACCACCAGCAGATCGACATCTGAGTATTCCCTTGGTGTACCATAAGCGTAAGAGCCAAAGAGAACTACCTGTAGCGGTGCGAATTCGCGCACGATGTCATCACATGTCGCTTGAATGTCTTTTCGCGTAACCATGCTTGTCCCCTTTTTCATCTGATGCGCTGCGATACAATCCGTTAGAATCCTTTATTAATTATGCCACATCTCTGTCGCCTATACAACAAAAAACCGGAGACTGGGGGTGTAAAGTTTTTGTTATTTCGGTAATAGCGATTTGACCAGACACAGTAAGTGTGGTTTCCTAACCCCACCGGAATTCTCTAAAAAATTGACGAAATATTTTTCTCAATTTCGGACAGTTTGCGCTACAGCCTGTTTTTACTTCCGAATGAACATCTTCCGTGTTGCCCTGAAATCTCCAGCAGACAGTGTATAAAAATAGATGCCGCTCACAACAGCCTCACCGAATGCGTTTCTGCCATCCCAATACGCGGCGCGACTTTTGCCGTGATACATCCCCGCAGGCTGATGCCCCAACGCCCATGTTCGTACTACGTTCCCGTTTACTGCATAGATAGTCAGCGTCACTTCAGCAGGTCGAGACAACTGATAGGGTATCCATGTCTCTGGATTGAACGGGTTTGGATAATTTGGATGCAGAAGCGTTCTTTCGGGATAGGCTGCGTCGAGTAGACTTTCCAGGAAACCGATTGCCTCCTGATACTTCAGTGTTCCGTCGTTTTGGGTATGCAAAATGGATAGGTGCCCTGAAAGTATCGCAGGATTCAACAAAACTAAGATATCTTGACTCGTGGGTGCCGCAGCATTTTTCGGGTTGTCCAAGTGCTCAATAACAAGCAGTAGATCAGCGACATCTACAACCCCATCTGTGTTAACATCTGTGCACATTTTAGGGGTTGCTTTCTTACCAAGCGCATTCACGACGCGCAATAAATCGGTTTTGTTTACCTTTCCATCAGCATTGACATCAACCGTCAGGGATGGCTTTTTCGGTATTTCGCGAGGTGTTGCACCAATCAGTGCGCGTCCTGTTTGATCCTCAGAAGGTATTACCAGCTACCAGTCTTTAACCCCTACCGAGTGGGTAGGCAGACACGTAGCCTTGCGACTACGCTCGATATGTCTGCCAACTGGTATAAAGAGTATACAACATTTTGGACTGAACATCAAATATATTTTTCATGTTTTGGTCTTTTCCAAGAGGGCGGACTTTCCTCCCACTACCTAAAGGTAGGGGGCTCCAGTCCGGGGTTTTGATGAGAAGGCTATCGCAAGAAATAAGCGTTTGTATTGCATATAGAATAATTTCCTTTATTGATCCAAGAATGGCATCACTAAAGTATCACGAGCATGGGGAAACACCCCACGGACTCTCACTGCGAGGCCGGGGAATGCCATTAAGGCATTCATACCCCGGTCTATGCCCACAGGCATAGATACCGTTGATTCGGAAGCCCATATGGGCTTCATACCCGGTGAATGCCTATAAGGCATTCATACCGTTGATTTTGATTCTGATTTACGCGCATTCCGTGTTGATTCGCAAAAACACTCGCTCCTACAGCAAGAAGAAATCCGTTAGTCTTCTTCCGGGTGGCACAAACTGACAGTTTATGCTACAAATATGGCTACTTGTTTTTAGGATTCACCATAAAAGTTCACGCTACGAAAACCTCCGAATAATGATTGAAAAGCGGCACCTGTAGACCTAAAACCTGGTCCATAGCAACTTGGGTCATATTAATTTCTATTTTCGTTCTCTTGAAGGCGTTCGGCGAGATAGCTGTTGCGTTGCATTACCTGATTGTTACGAATGCAGATACCGAGTGCCTGCTTAGTACCTACTATTACGACGCGCTCCTTCGCACGGGTAATACCGGTGTAGAGGAGATTTCGCTGCAGCATGAGATAGTGTTGCGTGTGCAACGGAATAACAACGGCGGGATATTCGCTGCCTTGTGCTTTGTGGATAGTCGTGGCATACGCTAAGACGAGTTCTCCGAGGTCTGCTGTATCGTAAGCAACCTGTCTATCAGGAAACTGGATGTGGACTTTCTTGTCAATATGTTCAATTGCGACAACCCTTCCGATATCACCGTTAAACACATCGTAGTCGTAGTTGTTGCGGATCTGCATCACCTTATCGCCGATACGGAAACCGCCTGCGGTGCGAGATTGACCAAAGGACTGTGCCCCTTGCTTGTACGGACGAGTTCCGAAGCGTGCTTTTTCCAAGGGATGGGCTGCTGCTGGGACTGTATATTCAAGGTTCAATACTTCTTGAAGGCGTTTGTTAAGACTTTCAGTACCGAGTGTTCCACGCCGCATCGGACACAGGAGTTGGATATCGTCCATGGGATGGTAATCGTAGTGTTGGGGTAATCGATCAGCAATGAGGGAACATACTAATTCAACAATTTCGTCTGGGTCCTCCTCCTCAATAAAAAAGAAGTTCCGATCTGCGTCACCAGTGAGTTCTGGAAAATCGCCTTTGTTGATACGATGGGCATTTGTTACAATCATACTCTCCTGCGCTTGTCGGAATATTTCAGTCAGTTCAACGACGGGTATCCTTTGGGAATCAATGAGTTCTCTTAGGACATTGCCCGCACCGACAGACGGAAGCTGATCAATATCACCGATGAGAATGAGGGTCGTACTGGGTGGGATTGCTTGCATCAAGCGGTTCATTAGGACGAGGTCTACCATAGACGTTTCGTCAACGATGACCACATCTGTGTCCAACGGGTTCTGGCGATTGCGTTTAAAGGCGTTAATCTGTGGAGAAAATTCGAGAAGCCGATGGATGGTTTTGGCTTCACCGCCGGTTGTTTCACTGAGGCGTTTCGCGGCGCGTCCGGTGGGTGCTGTTAAGGTGATATGTTTACCTTGCGCTTCAAACAGGCGAATCATACCGACAGTCGTTGTCGTTTTACCGGTGCCGGGTCCGCCGGTAAGAATCATCGCACGTGCCGTCATCGCAGTCTGGATTGCCTGGCGCTGCTGTTGTGCGAAATGAATACCCATTTCCTGCTCCAACTGGGTCAGGACTGCGGTATTGATAGGTGATGACACTTCTGGTTTTCCGTGGCTGAAGTTTTGATCGCTATAAGATAGAAGTCTTAAAAATTGGTTTGCGACTCCCAATTCAGCATAGTAAAAAGGAGCAAGATAGATGGCGGAATGGTTATCAGTTGTCAGTTGTCGGTTGTCAGTTGAAAGAGGTTCCTGATCTGCTTCAAAAACCTCTTTCTGATTGCTAATTTCATACGTATCTTGTGGTTCGCTCACACCGCCCTGTTTGTCGGAGCCCAAGAAGTCTACAAAACTGGGATTAATAATTTCCTCTGTTTCGATGAGTGCACGAACCCCTTCCTCAATCGCTTCGGGTTCTTGTTCAAGCATAGTTTGACACGCCTCAATAAGTTCGCCACGGTGTTGAAAGACGTGTCCCTCATCTGCCTTTTGGCTGAGAACGTACTTGATACCCGCTTGGACTCTGGGGGGTGCATCCTTATCTATGCCGATTTTCTGTGCGATTGTGTCGGCTGTTACAAATCCGATGCCGTAAATATCATCGGCGAGACGGTAGGGATTCTCTGTGACGATGGCGATTGCATCGTTTTCATAAGTCTTATAAATCTTTGCAGCGTGTGTTGTGCTAACATCGTGGGATTGGAGGAAGAGCATAACGTTTTTAATCTCGCGCTGTGCTTCCCATGCCTCCTTGATGATCTTTACGCGATGCCGTCCGATGCCGGAGATACGTGCTAACTTTTCAGGCTCGTGATCAATGATATCCATGGTATCCATGCCGAACTTTTGAACGATACGTGCCGCCATTTTCGGACCGATACCCTTAATCAACCCGGATCCGAGGTATTTTCGTAAGCCGACTACATTTGCGGGTAAGATGGTCTCATATTTCTCAATTTGGAACTGCCTGCCGTATCTGGCGTTGTCCATCCACTCGCCTCGGAGAAGGAGGCTTTCGCCTGGATTGACGGATGCTAAATTGCCGACGACAGTGATAAGTTCAGAATGGTCTCGCGCGGAAAGACGCCCGACAGTATAGCCGGTGTCAGGGTTCTCATAGACGATACGTTCAAGTATACCCTGTAGCGTTTCCATTTTTATAATCTATCCCTAACGGGAACCGTCAGGACACATTGACATTGGACGGCAATTTTCAAAAAATCCGTTTTTCACCTAATCAACGGTATGAATGCCGTAAATCAACGGTATGAAGCCCGTATGGGCTTCCCCGGGCATTCCCTGGGCTATAGGCTGCCGTCTCTGGCTAAGTTTTTTAGACGATAAATAGAGCGAACTACTCAAACAGTTGTGCCACAGCGCAGGAAAACCCCGGTACGATATCCTCACCGGTGAGTGTGTCCTTGTGCGTAAGCATCTTAATGTCTGTTTCAGAGCGGTACACTGTCACCGTTTTGGTAACAGGTTCAAGGACCCAGACGAGCCGCGTTCCTGCATTTAAATACGCGAGTGCCTTTTCGGCAATACGAGACTGCACATCTGAAGGAGAAACTACCTCAATTGCCAGATCAGGCGGTATGGAAAAACCCTTTGTTTTGTCACCAGTCAATCGGGCGGTCGAAACAAACGCGACATCCGGTTTTGCTGTACGCTCTCCAACCTGAAATGTGGTTTCCGCGGTGTACAGGCGTCCAAGTTTATGCTGATACACATGCGCGTCCAAGTATCGAATGACATTGACACTAATTGCACCATGTTCTCTCGATGGTGGTGCCATTGGTACTAATTCTCCGTTAACGTATTCATATCCCTCTACATCATACTCAAGAAATTCTTCCAAGGTCATCTTGATACTTTCTGGCGGACGTATTCCTTGTTCAACTTCGTGGATTTCCCATTGCTTCATGGTTTTAACCCTTCCGTATAGAAAGTCTCTGATGTGCTAAAGCCCAAGCGCGTTTGAACAGAAAAGAGGATGCAATTCACAGTCCTTTTTATCCGACAATCTTCAGATGTAACTATTCAATTTTTGCCATCAATTTCCGAAAAGCGTTGAGTTGTGGGGGAATGATATGTGTTGTATCGGTTTTGTTCTCAAGCGCCTCAATGGTTTTGAGTCCGTTACCAGTGATAGCGATAACGATCGACTCATCCCGTCCAATGTGCCCGCTGTCTATTAACTTTTTCGTTGCGGCGAGCGTAACACCACCAGCAGTTTCAGTGAAGATTCCTTCTGTGGAAGCAAGGAGTTTGATTGCCTCTACAATTTCAGGATCGGTGGCGTGTTCACCTACACCCCCTGAGTTCCGAACTGTATCAACAGCATAAATTCCGTCTGCGGGATTACCGATAGCGAGTGACTTAGCGATCGTATTCGGTTTTACAGGTTTTACAAAATCGCCATTCTCTTTATATGTATTGACTATGGGACCACAGCCTTCCGCTTGAGCGACGTGGATTTTGGTATTTGGTTTGTCTATTAAGCCTAAAAGATGGAATTCTTTGAGTGCTTTGCCAATTTTTGTAATGAGAGAACCACCGGCGGCAGGTGCGATAATATGTGCTGGTGCTTTCCAACCGAGTTGTTCAATTAGTTCAAAACAGAGGGTCTTCGAGCCTTCGGCGTAGAAGGGGCGGATATTGATATTGGCAAACGCCCACGGATAAACGCCGCCGATTTCACTGCACAGGCGATTGACTTCGTCATAAGTCCCAGTGATACCCACAACAGTGGGGGCATAAACGAGAGATGCGACGACTTTTCCGACTTCAAGGTCTGCCGGAATAAAGAGGAAGCAATTGAGTTTCGCGATAGCGGCGTGCGCGGCAACGGCGTTTGCGAGATTACCGGTGGATGCGCAGGAAACGGTGTCGAAATCGAATTCTTTTGCCTTGCTCAAGGCAACAGCCACAACGCGATCCTTGAAGGAGAGGGTTGGGTGGCAGACGGAGTCATCTTTGATATAGAGTTCTTTGACTCCGAGCGCATCTCCGAGATTTTTAGCCCGGATGAGAGGTGTAAATCCGGTGTTGTCCCCATCTGTCGGTTCTCCATCTAAAGGCAGAAGATCAGCATAACGCCACAAGTTTTCTGGTCCATTTTCTATCGAACGTCTTGAGATAGATTTTTGTATCTCTTCATAGTTATAGTCCACTTCCAGAGGCCCGAAACAGAATTCGCAAACGTGAAGCGGTTCTTTGGGATACTTGTTGCCACATTCGCGGCATCTGAGGCCCAATACTTTTTCCATTGTTTTCTTCCTTTTGAATAGTTATCAGAGTTTTAGCAGTCAGCAGTCCGGGAAAGCCACACGGGCTTCATACCCCGGTAAAGCCTTTATAGGCTTTATACCCGGTGAAGCCTGCACAGGCTTCATACCGTTGATTCTGATTACATGCCTATAAGGAAACCTGAATACCGTTGATTTTGATTTCGGTCAGCAATCAGGTACTAACTGCTAACAGCGAAGCGACCTAACCGCTAAAAGCGGAACGAAGTGGAGCGAGCCAATAACCGACAACTATATAAAAAATCAAATTGTCAATTGAATGTTAAATTCGTTTTTCCCGGGTTGCAATGTGAGACGTATAAAAAGTAGGTGTTCTCCTACCCATCTGACATCATCTGCGTTAGACTCCGTTAGTTGTAAGCCATCGTGGTCGCCCCACACTGTTATCCCGTAGGGCATTGCCCTTGTCGATTCTACTGTGATGGCGATATGTAATTTTGTGCGATGTCGAGTCGGTGAAAAGCCGGTGAGCGTCGGTTTTTGCGTCACAAGCGGGGACACCTGTTCGCCAGTATAATTTTTGATTTCAATGGGTTCCATAGTCCCTTCAACGAAGGTTAACTCACATGCGGCATCGTAATAACACATTTTTAACGCCGACTTTGAAACGGCAGTTTCACCCTGTGTCGTCGGAACTGTTTCTACAACAGTCGTCGGTTCGGTTCGTTTGCACTGCGTTATATAATCGTCAACGACCTCAGAGAGCAATAGCGGCTTTGTATTTTGATTACCAACGACATAAGCGAAATATGCGTCCAACCGTTCCAGTCCCTCTTGTCCGAGCTGTGCGACAGCGAAAGGGTCTATGTGCTCCACATAACCGAGCCAATGATTCCACGCAATGCTTTCTACATAGGTCTCGTAATGCTGCTGCGCTGTCCCGTTTAGGAGCACTGCGCGAAGATTATGGACATCTTCGGCGAGGTGTCCAGCGGTATAATACGGAACGCCAACAATTTTATTAAATGGCACTGCACCGTCTTCACCAGTGTCCGCTCGTGTTAAGATGGTATCAATATACGTTGATGCCTCAAACGGATAAAAGCATCCAAAGCCACCCCGGTCGAGTTCCGCTTTGGATGCCCCAGTATCTTCAGAATCACTATCTTCTTGTTTCCAATGATAACCCCAGAGTCCCCGGAACCCTGACTGTTCAAGCGCACCAAGGAAGACATCATGCTTGAACGCTGCACCTGCAACACTCGGTTTCGCCCAAGGGACAGCGCGTTTGAGTCTTTCCCACTCTCTGGTTATATATCCCGGCAGTTTCTCTCGCATTGTAACGAGATGCGATGCCATAGCTTCCGTACTATTACCGGGATTGGCGTTCTGTTCGACCTCCCAATTGGCATCCCAGATTGGTTTGGGGTCGAGTATCAGCAAAGGAGTATCGCCATTCTCTGTGTGCCACGTCGTGAGCAACTTAGCAATGAATTGGACGGACTTGGTGTCTGTTGCCCATGTTATTGGTATATGGTGCTTGTGCGCGACCTTAGCGAGGCATCGGACCCCTTCAAGCAGTCTTTCTCGGTCTTCGTCTATTGCTGTGCTTACCAATCCGTAATTTAGCATTACTATTCTAAAAAGACGGTAACACCCAGGTCTGCATATTTTTGACGGGTGCTGGGGTTGCCATTTCTAAAGCAGACAGCGGTCGTCGTTCCCTCCAAGGCTCTCGCGACGTATTCAACACAAGCGTCTACGGTTTGGAGGGCATGATTTGGGTGGTTTTCAATACTGAACGTCAGATCAGCGGGACCGAAAGAGAGACAATCAACACCAGGCTTTGCGAGGTGTCGAGCATGCGTGACGGCTTCTATGGATTCGATTTGCATCCAGAGGACACCGTATGAGTTCCACCAATCGGCGTACTCAAGTCGTTCTTTGCCTTCGGAATTCACGCGGGGTGCACCGCCCCAACTCCGGATACCCTGTTGGGGGTAGTAGAAAGCAGCAACCGCCTCGTCTACCGTTTCGTCTAATTCAGTCTGTGGCACTTCAATGCCCGACGGACCTAAATCAAGATAGTTGCCGATAAGATAGGTGTTTCGGGTATGCTTAATCCGGAAGTTGACGAAAATACCCAGTTCATTCGCCATATTACAGAAGTCAACAAGCCGATCTTCGTTGTATGGAGAGTGTTGGCTATCTATGGCAACAAAATCATAACCACCCTCTTCGACTTTGGCGACGAGTGCGTCGGCAGATATTGCCATAGAGACGTTAGCGCCATAGACGAGTTCTCCGTTATGTATCCGCTGTTTCAAATTTGCTGCTGACATTGTCATTCCTCGCTTCTTTGGTGCAGCTTGCAAGCCAAAATTTAGTCTTAAATACTACCTGCGGTGCCCTCGTACAATTTCGTTTTTCTACAACCTCAATAGCATAAAGGGATGCTATTTTTGAATCTTTATAATTATACCTCAAAAGGTGTTATCTGTCAACGGATTTGTGGTTTGGACGGTGGGATTCAGTTGGAAACCTTGCCTACCTTGATTTGATCCATGGCGAGGTCAGGAAATCTCGTCAGTAAAGCGAAAAAAGAAGTACGTAACTTGAGAATTGACAGTAGAGGTATTTTGGAGTATGATGTTGCGGAGCAAAAAAGTAGGCTGGAGATAATATGAAACCTTACGAATACCTTGAACATACGGCTGATATGGGACTGCTGGTTAGAGGTAAGAATCTGTCCGAACTTCTGCAGAACGCGGCGCAAGGACTCCTTGAGACGATGGCGGTCGTTGACACTATTGATGAGACAGCATCCATCGAGATCTATCTCACCGCTGAATCTGTGGAAGAACTGTTTGTGGGATGGCTTGATGAATTAATCTTTCGGCACGAGACAGAGGAGATTTTCTTTAAGCGGGCAGACATTCACCGGTGCAATGAAACGGAGATGTTCGCAACGGTTTATGGCGAACCGGTAAATTTCAATAAACACGAGGTTTATACCGAAATTAAGAGCGTCACATATCATCAATTGGAAGTTCTGCAAAAGACCGATGGGAGTTGGTATGCCCAAGTGATTTTTGATCTCTGATATAGCAATCAGTTATCAGTAGTCAGTAGTCAGTAATCGGGGGACCGCAGTTTCAAACTGTGCTACCGAATCTTAGGGAGGTACCCCACAAAACGAGATGAACACAGGCTAACAGCCTATGCTACAGAGATCCTATGGATAGAACTGATACATCGTGGTGTTTAAAAGGATATTTAGAAGACTCCACGTACTACCCATTAGGTAATCACCGAGGACTAACCCTAAAAAGAATGGGATCACACGGCGATAACTCTGGATACCACCGTGTCGGAGGATGATCCACTTTAACGTCAGGGCAATCAATAATGGAATCCAGAGATCGGACATCTCTTGGTTGCTCGCCATGACATAGCCGAGTGGATGCAAGGGTAGCCAGAAGAATTTTATTCTGAGGTAGGTGAGTACCATCATTACAGAAAAACCGATGCCGATGAATATTACACCGAGCCAATCCGTATCAAATGGATAAGTAATCCAATTGGTTAGCCGTCCGAAGTATTCTCTACCATAGCCGAGTGCCCAGGGTCCAAAGTAACCAGAATCAGCACCGAATTGGTAGTAGAGATGCAGCTGCACCCAGAAGGCGACAAGTCCGCCGAAAATAGTTGCGATGATAAGCGTCAAGAGCATGCGGCGTTGGTTAATATTAGCGACCTCGGCGATTTTAAACGCTTCCAGTTGATGCGGCATCTGCTGCGGACGGTAATCCCGATTGAAAAAGCAGACGGAAAGTGCTGTCAAGTTTTGGGCACCGAGACGGTGTGTCCCCAGAATAGTGTTTAAGATGTATCGCGGTGCTTGCCAATGGTAAGCGTGAACAAATATACCGGACTCTGCTCGGATACGCGTTGTTACCAAGGGCGTTATGAGAAATAGGATGGCGAAAGTGAACGCAAGCCAAGGTGCCATACCTGCTTTATAGAGCAAAAACGCAAACAGCAGAATACCGAGAACAAAACCCCACACTGCCACCCGATACGGCATCGGTTCATCGCTCTGTTCGCTCGGACTTTTCGTGCCGCTTGCAAACGAAAACTTGCTATTCAAAAGTCGTTCACCCGACGGTAACGCACTTTTCAAGACTCTCCAAAAATGCCGTTTTCCGGTCCAACCAAAGAAAAAACAGAGTCCTACGAAAGCGCCGATCGTCTGTTCATTAAGATAGGGAAAGCGAGGGATGCTACTCCACCCAACGGCCTTGGCTAAAGCGACTTCGTTCCGGTAGAGAAAATAGAAAAGTGTTGTCGAAAAGAGGATATCCAACGGCATCAGGAACATAAGTCCGATGGCAAATGGGTAGAAGGCGGTGATGATTGTGCCGTAGAGGCTGAAAGGTGCTTCCTGAAACGTGAAAAAACGGCGCGTCACCGGAATGTGCGGAATCACGGGGTAGAGATGGCTCAGCCCATTGAATAAGCTAATACTGGCGGCAATTGCGAAACCGATCCACATCCGCTTATTTCGGAAGAAACCTGATACTGGATTCGTCATTGCAAGGGGGAGTTGAATAATGGGGAAAGTGAGGCGTTCACGCTGGGACCACTGCCGACGGAGAATCGTGTTGAGACACATAAAGATGAATGCTATCACCGTAAACAGCAACAACCATGCCCCCACCACGGGTATCCAAACCCGCAAGTGGTGTGGACGATACAGACTCGATTCGCCGAGATAGTAGCCGCGGAGTGCGTCTCTGTCCGCAACAGTGAGCCATTGTGGGAGGTGGTGCCAAAATAGTGTCCGCCATTCGTTCTCTTCTGTTGCGAACCAGAAACTATGTCCCAAGACAGACAAGATCGCTTGTAAAATATCGCATCCAGCGAGCGAAGTGGCGAAACTGAGTGTCACATAGAGAAGTAAGAGTTCGCCCTGCTTGAGGGCAAAATTACTGCTTAGAAGACGGATGATTCCGTTAATCAGCATCACGGCGGTGAGGATGAAAATGACATTGGATAGGGGGACTACCCACGTTGGAAAGGTATAGCGCACTACTTCCATCTGGATAAGGAAATAGCAGTTGATGGGTGCGCTAACGGCAAAAATGCATAGGACGCGCCACGTTAAGGCACGCTGTTGTGGGGGAGAAGTCAATGTCGTCTTGCCTCTGCTGAATCTGTAGAATATCTCGTTGATTGTAGCAGATATTCAGAGCAGATGCAATTAGTTTTCGGTACTCAGTTATCAGTTGTCAGTTAATTGTCTGAATCAGGATTTGCAGGATTTTATAGTAAAGCCCGAAAATATGTGGACACTTGTAGCACACGCTAAATGCCACACGCGCATTTGGCGTTGATTCCTGTCAGTTTGTGCAAAGTGGGCACGCAAACTAACAGTTTGCGCTACAAAAGAGGTGTTCATTGGCGAGGTTAGAAACCTCGCCTACCATTTGCTAAAAGTTCGCCTACCATTTTAAAGGGAGACCCATGCGGAATGTAAAGCATTCTCACTGCGAAGCAAAATTATGCTATAGAGCATAATTTGGAAACCGCACCTACCGTTGCTTTGCGCAGTGAGGATTTACCACCGTCCATGGACAGGCGTTTCCTGTGCTTTCTCAAAGAGGTCTGCCCATTCGTCACTGCCGTCGTCGAAGGTTAGTTCCAAGCGGGCACCTTCTACTTGTGCTTCACCGTTACCAGCATTGAAATAACTCAGACCGTCACCTGCCATGTGGATGCAGCTGCCATCAGGATAGACAGCGGTTTTGATGATCCGCGGTACAGGGTGAATGGTGTAGCCGTCAGCGTCTAACTTCTCAGCAGATACACGGAAGCGTTCAACTGCGTCTTCGTTAACTTCAACGCCTAATCCAGGAGCGTCTGGGATTTTGTGACATCCATCCGAAACCTGTATCGGTTGGGTGAGTAGATGGTCGCTATAGAGATTAATGCAAGTAATTGCGGGCCATGTCGCATGTGTAAGCACACTTCCGAGATGCCCTGCCCAAGTCGTTGTCAAGCCATTTCCGACGATCTGGAGCCAAAACGGCATATCTGCTGCGGCACTGAGTTGCCCTTCACGCATGACCTGAGATTTACCACCGCCAATGACGAATCCACTGCACACATCCTCACGGACACAAGTGGTATAGGGCGGTGAACCGAAGTGCATCGCAATCTGGCAACCGACGGTTTGGCGAATCTGTGTGTTCCCCTCGACATCATTCTGTGGAATGGGTGTCTCAAACATCGCTACGTTTGGGTGTCCGGCGAGTTTTTCCAGGACAGGGATGGCAGTCTCAGCATCGCGTAAGGAACCATTCGGATCGAGATCTAATTTGAAATCGGACGGTACAACTTTTGCGACCGCCTCTACTTGCGCGCCGATATCCCACCACGGGCGGGGTTTATTTTTGAAACTGGTATAACCGTTTTCCACAGCAGCGGCGGCTTCTGCTGCCCAGTTTTCAGGGGAAGCATCGATACACCACCATGAAATTGGGACTGCCTCACGACACTGGTTATCGAGGAGCTGGTAGACGGGGACCTCCAGAATTTTGCCGACGACATCAAAGAGTGCCATCTGTAGACCGGCACCGAGTGAATCGTCGTTCATGAGTGCAGCGGGACTTTGTCCAAGCACACGTTCGACGCTGGCATCGTTGAAGCGGGAATAGGTGTAGTGAACGACGGTCTCACCCCAACCGACATGACCTGTGTCTGTGGTAATTTTGCATAACTCAAGGATCGACCAATTGTAAACGGTTGAGACGCTTTGCGTGGTAATCTGTTGTTGGCGCGGGGTAAAGGGAACATCTACAAGTACACGTTCAACGTTCGTGACTTTCATGGAAGGGCTCCTAAGGTTCAGTGGGGAGGTTTTGGGAGATGCTAACCCAGTCGCGAAATGTAAAGCTAAGACAAATTGTGCTTTCGTAGCACAATTTGGAAATCGCTCCTACAGAAGAATTGGGTGACTCTAACTAAGTCGCGATTTGGAAATCGCTCCTACAGAAGACCTGTAAAAAAGTAGAAAGGCGAGGGAATTTGATTGAAATCATCCCCTCGCCCTATACGATATTAATAAGAGCCTTTAACCGCACCCCAGCTGGTAGTGAGTTTGCCCTTGGCATCAACATCAAAGCCGCTTTTGTTCGTAACCAGAACACTATCAACTCTGCCCATTCCCCAACTTTCATGCCAGATACCGACGCTGCCAGCACTCGTGTAATCGGCATTTTTGTATTCAAGGATAGGCTTTCCGAGATCTTCGGAGGGCGCGAACAAGTCTTTGATTTCCTCGAGTTTCATGTACCAGATTTTGACGTTTTTTCCATCGACTTCAACGCGTCCGAAATAAGGGACAGCATTGGTTTGGTCGAGTCCACCGCCTAAGCCATGGGGCACAGATTCTAATTCTTTTCCACCATTCTCACAACCGCACTGGTCGAGGCATTGCGCCTGCGCACAGCATCCATCTGCCAGATCCATGAAAAGGACGGATGCGGTTTCATTATATCCAAAGACAGCAAGGTAGCCTTTATCATCACCTTTCCGGCGGAACTGAAGGCCGACACTATCATCATCACCAAACGAGAAAACCATTTGGATGATACCGTCAGTGAAGTTTTTAACACCGGGCAGTTCTGTGTTACCGGAGATGCCGCAGCCTTCAGCGGTTTGCTTCATGGATTTTTTTCCGCCGAGTTTGCCGCCTGCAAAATCATCCAGAGCCCATATCGTCCCAGCGTTCTCGGGTTTATATTTTTTGATGTCGTTCACACCAGCGTCAGGTATTGCCTCTTTAGAACCAGGCTCAAAATCGGCGTAAAACACAACTTGCCCGGTGGCGTGAAGCGAAACAAACAGACTCAAAATGAGGATTAAAAGAAAAACACGCGTTTTCATGAAATATCTCCTTCATTTTTGTAAAGGGTTGTGTTGCCGTTTATTCGCGAGCAACAGCACGATGACAAGGCTTTAGGCATTTCTTAGATACCCATCAAAAATCGCCTCGCCATAAAACTAATAAAATGACGTTGGGGGAGGCGTAAGAGCCTCACCCAACAAAAACAAGTAGTGGGATGCGGGAAGACTGAGGTACGGAGACCTCACCCCGCAATGCCATTAGTCTATATCAGGGAAGGAGACTAATAGCTGCTTTTAACATCGCCCCACGTTGTGGAAAGCTTGGAATGCGGATCGACTGACGTCAGGAGACCTGGACCGGTGACAAGGACGCTGCCAACTCTTCCGTTGCCCCAACTTTCGTGCCAGATACCGACTGTACCGGGATCCGTAGTATCCGCACCATCGTATTCAGCAACGGGATCGCCGAGTTCTTCAGAGCTTACAAAGATATCCGGGACATCGCCAAGTTCCATATACCATGCGCGGATAGAGCTTCCAGAGACTTCAACGCGCGCAAAATAGGCGACGCTGTTATCCTGGGAGAGATCTGCACCTAAGCCGTGATCGACACCGACGAGTTCATTGCCACCGTTTTCGCATGAGCACTGGTCGAGACATTGCCCGGAAGGGCAGCATCCATCTGCGAGACTTCCAATGATAACTTGGGATGTTTCGTTATAGCCGAATGAGACGAGATAGCCCTGGTCATCACCGACGCGACGTAACATGAATCCAACGCTGTCATCGTCCTGCCATGAAAAAACGGCTTGGATAATACCGTCGGAGAAGTCGGCAACACCGGGGAGAGGTGTGTCCCCGGAGATTCCGCACCCTTCGGCAGATTGATGCAAGGCACCGGTGCCATCAGGGAATTCATCTGACTCTACCCAAACGGTTCCAGCGTTTTCCGGCACCCAGTTTGCTGGGTCATTAACGCTGACATCCGGGTATGCTCTCGAGCCACTCACTTCAAAATCAGCATAGAAAATTATTTGTGCGCTCGCGTGGCTAATTAACATGACTGAAAATAGCGCGATGAACATCGTGAGGTAAGTTCTTTTCATTTTTTTACTCCTTTATTGGTTGATATTACGCAGGTTAAGTAATCCGCTTCAAAGAAATTTTCACGTCCTAAGGCAAACTTTTACAAACAGGACGACTTCTTGCAAAATCCATGCCAGAAATTTAACGTGACTTCAATAAATGAAGTCCTAAGAAACGTGTTGGATGTATTCTTGAGAATCTGCGGAGTTCTTGTTGCAGAATCTGTCAGATTGTGTCCCAGAAGTCGCAAACTAAAAGTTTGCGCTACAAATACGGAACTCATGTTAAATAACTCTAATCCAATCCGCGCGTTTCCAAATTTTAGTGCGTGGTCTGCGCGGAATATATAGCAATTTAACCGCATCAAAAAAAATAAACTTTTTCGGAACAAATCTGTCTAAACAAACAGACGCAAAATAAAAACGCCTCCCTGGAAATTTACACAGTTGCAATTTCCGGATGCAAGTTGCCAGTTAAGCAGATATAGATGCTTGAATATTTTGCGTGTTAAATCTATGGGCTACTCTTTTTGGTGTGTGGTATACTGTAAAAGAGTGCCCGTAGGTTTAACTATCACACTAATTAATACTAAACTTTGGACAATTTTCAAAAGTTTTCGTGTGATAGTTAAACAAAACACTTCAGACCATTCACAGAAATTACTTCTCTACATGCCGCCCCGAAATCAGAATCAAACCAACGGTATGAAGCCCGTGTGGGCTTCTCCGGGTATTCATGCCGTGTGGCATTCCCCGGGGACTTGCTTGCTGTCGGTGAATGATTTTCTGTAGACATGCCGCCCCGCTGGGGCTGGTACCCCGGGCATCGCAAATGTCTTTTTTTCCGAGTTGGGTTCTTGGAGAAAACGTGCGGAAAAATCTGCGAATTTTCGGAAACTGAAACCGAATCTAATACGAATTGTCCAAACTTTAGTACTTAATACAATAATTTGCTTTTTTGGTCAAGAAAAAAATAACATTCTTATTCAGAGACGATTCTATCCCCTTCAACCGCGATCGGCCGTTGATTTACTGAAAGGTTGATCGCATGAAACTCATGTAAATTTAGCAAAAATGCAAATTTCTGTCAATAAAAAAGATACAAAAGGGTTGTCGGTTATCAATTTTCGGCTTTCGGTTACCGAAAGTTGGAAAAAATGGACTGCTATTCAAGGAAAAATGGTTCCCCGCAGGTAGCAGGAAAGAGAGAATAGATGATTGTTATAAACGGGGCAAGTAGAAAGAGTACCCTTATTGTTACGGAAAATTAAACACTGCCTGGTCTCTCATAATCTTTTAACCTATTTTGCAATGTCCGGACGCTAATCCCCAATACTTTCGCTGTTTTCGTCCGATTTCCGTTCTGCCATGCCAAGGTGGCCCGGATATATGCTTCTTCAACGACCTTGAGGCTTGCACCAAGAGGAATATGGGTGTTTTGTTGGTTTTCAGATGTGAGCGTTTCTTGTGGAACGTTAGCGCGTGGCTGTCCAAATGCCAAAATTTCTTCAGGCAGATGTACCGGTAGGATAACCTCTTCGTCGTTCAGAAGCACTGCACTGATTAATGCGTTTTTTAATTCTCTGACATTTCCTGGCCAGGGATAGGTTTGAAGGCGCGCGAGTGTCTCAGGTACCATTTTACGTACCGGTTGGGTGTAAGTATTGCAATGTTGCTCAATAAAGTATTCTGCTAACACGCGAATGTCTTCTTGCCGCTCGCGTAAGGGGGGTAAAGTGATAGACACAGCATTTAAGCGATAGTAAAGGTCTTTGCGGAAAGTGCCATTTTCAACGCTTTTCGCGAGGTTACAGTGCGTTGCTGCAACAACGCGGACATTCACCGAAATAGGCTTTGTTCCGCCGAGACGTTCAATCTCGCCTGTCTCAACTGCCCGTAACAATTTGGCTTGTAGAGCAAGGGGCATATCACCGATTTCATCAAGGAAGAGTGTACTGTTGTGCGCCCTTTCAAATTTGCCGATATGTCGCACTTTTGCATCGGTAAATGCCCCTCTTTCATGTCCAAACAGTTCACTCTCAAGGAGCATATCAGGAATTGCAACACAATTAACAGAAACCATCTCATTCGAGGATCGATCACTGTTTTGGTGTACAGCACGTGCTATCAACTCTTTGCCGGTCCCTGTTTCACCACAAATCAGCACCTTCATTATTGTATTTGCGATTCTATCAACCTGTTTGAGAATCTCGAGAATTTGTGGACTCGTTCCTATGATGCTCTCGTAATTTCCGCGTAATGTACTTTCTGGAAGTAAATGAGAAGGTGCAAATTGCGGCATTCTGGTTTTTGCGATTCGAGGCCCTGTATCCATTTGTTCTGATTGTTCTGAAATTAGGTAATGCTTCCCATTTTGGGAAGACCGCATAGGACTTTCAAATCCAACTCTTGCGTTTTTCGCAGGCAGGTTCTTTACTATAGTGTTCTTGTAACCATTTCTTTCTTCTATATTTCTCATCTTGGTCATTGGAAACACCTCCTAAAATCAGAAACGTTTGTGTTATCACAAGATTCATTACCTTCTTTTCAGCCACCGTTGTGAATTCCTCAATCTCCGCTAACCGCACAAAGATTCTAAAAGAATGCCCTCGCTTTAGCGAGGGAGTATGTCAACTTTTTTAACCGCCCCCCACGTCTTGAGAAGTTTTCCTCTTGGGCTGACGCTCTGAGAAACTTCTCCTGGATCATAAACCTCGACAGTTAGAAGGGAACCTTTATAACCCGCACGAAAGCCTCCCAAAATGTATATCTTTCCATTTATGACCTCAGCTGCATGTCCCGATTTGCCAACCGGCATATCAGGTGCTTGTGTCCACCTATCCGTTTGAGGATCGTATATTTCAATCGTTGAAAGATGCCTAAACGGTCCGTTGCCCCGGGACGCCCCACCGATGACGTAGATTTTTCCATTTATCACGCTCGCCGTGTGCATTGCTTTTGGGGCAGACATATCAGCTTTTTTACGCCATGGATGGGTGTTGGGCTTCAAGGCTTCAACGTTAGCGAGAAAGGGCCCTGGATTATTTGCAATTTGGGGCCATCCTACCCCACCGATCACATAGATGACCCCATCTACAACAGCGGTTCTAAGTCCATCACGCGCATGAATCAGGCTTTGCCTTTTTCCCCATGTGTCTGTCGCGGGATTATAGACCTCCACGGTTTTCAGCCGCCACGGCTTCCTTCCCCTCAAAAGACCGATTGCTTCTCCACCAATCGCATAGATTTTGCCATCCACAACACAGGCACGCGTACTCCGGGGTGTTGGCATATCCGCTTTCTGCGTCCAGGTGTCTGTAACCGGATCATACATTTCTACGGTTGGAAGTTCCGTAAGTCTGTATGTAAAACCGATAGGCCGCTGAAGTTTCTCTTTTTTTTGGCCGCCAATGGCATAGATTTTGCCATCCACAACCGAGGTAGCGAGACCCGCCCGGGGTGTTGGCATATCCGCTTTGGGCTGCCATGTATCGGTTTTCGGGTCGTACATTTCTACCACCGCCATGGATATCTCCCCAAATTCGCCAGCTGCCTCATTTTCGCCACCGATTGCGTATATCTTTCCATCCACAACTGAGGTCGAAAATCTGGTCCGGGGTGTGAGCATATCTGCTTTCTGGGTCCAATTTCCTTCAGCCTCAAGTTTAGAAATATTGATAACTGAGAGTGTACACAGCAGCAGGATGCTTAATGTCAAACGAACTTTCATGATGCACCTCCATACAGAATAAGCTGATTTATGAACCACCCTTGCCTTATATACTTATATATAGGTAATGAACCGAAAAAGTTTAGGGTAATTTTCGCAATTTTTTCAGAATTTTAACGCAAGTTGCCACTTGTTTGTAAACATAGCACTCCGAAATCAGAACCAACGGTATTCATGCCTTAGGGCATGAACCGGGTATGAATGCCGTGTGGCATTCTCCGGGAGTGCGGTGGTTAGGATACATCTTTTTCTATAGATATAGCACTCCGCTGGAGTGCCAAAGTCTGCTTTCTCCTTGAAAAGACTATGTTCAAATATCCAAAATTTGTTAGTAGCAACTTGGGTAATTTTAGAAAAATTGTCCGATCCTTAGTATATATATGTGTTAAAATCTTCAAAATGTTAACTTTTTTCAAAAACCGAACGACCAGCGAGAAAATGTGTTGTGTTTGACTTGGATTTGGGGGTTTAAGTTTTCTATGTGAACATGCGCGTCATCTCTTCTACGTGGTTTGCAGCCAGTTCCCGTTTAATTGTGTTTATAGGAAAGCCCACCTGTAAAAACAGGGCTTCACCGTCCAGCCTAACCTATCCGCTGATACTGACGTTAAAAAAGTTGTTGTGCTGCCTGAAGGCGTTCCGGGGAACCGATATCTATCCAATCAGCGTTCGTTTTAAGAACATGGAGATTTTCCAATTTCGGAAGGACATCATAGGAGAGAGAAAATACATTGCTCTTGGGAAATTCATGAGCAATCGTATTATTGAAGAGATAGACCCCGGCATTAATATATCCACTTTGAAGCGTGGTAGGTTTTTCCAGAAATGCCGTGATTTGACCTGTGTCTGACGAGATGATCTTTCCGTAGGGACGGGCATCATTGACCCAAACAGCCAACAGCAATCCTGTCATGTTTTTTTCAAAGGCAGATACCATTAAACGTTTTTCGTTCCAGAGCAGGCGGAAAAGCGATATAGTTCAGGTGTTCGCTGATTGGGTAATATTTCGTTTCATAAAGTTTCGTTTTTACCGCCTCAAAATCCCTGTCTGCTGTGAGTTGATTGGGAATTTCAAGAGCAAAAGTTCTTTAACAGTTATCTCACCACAATAGAGAATATCACTGACGATTTCTTCAGTGTGTACCCAACTCGTCTCGGGCCGTTGAAGCAAGTCTTCTGTCTGTTCCAAGATAGAGGACAACAGATACTGAATTGTTTGATCAAAACGGGCGCGATGGTACTCTACGGCGTGTGGATATAAGTCTGTATGTGTTTGAAGTCGAGCCTCAAAAGCGATTTCAAATTTAGGGAAGTGCATAATGATTTCCTCCATTATTGCAGGACGATTGAATTGTTAGGGTTGCTTGAGTTTACCCCACAACGTCGTCAGCTTCTCCACACTCAGTGAAACTGCGTAGAACGACTCCGGCACCCACGTTGGATTTCTACCTCCCGATGGATGCCTCGTCAATTGACGAGATTCTCCGCCTATCGCATTTATTAGATAGATATCTCTTTTACTAGCCCCCCTCACAGGGGCACCCGAAGCGTAGACTATCCATCGTCCATTCGGAGACCACGCAGGATCCCCATGCCATTGCGGACCATGTGTTAATTGACGAACATCTTTCCCCATCGCGTTCATAATGTGAATATGGGAAGTCCGCGCACCGCTTGAAGCAGGAAAAGCGATCTCGTCTCCAATAGGAGACCATGCTGGACCCGACCTAAGCGAACGAGCGAGTGGGCGCATTCGTTTCCCAGAGGCAGATACCACATAAACACGAGGATCCCAAACCTCCTCTTGTTTACTCACAGAAAAGAACGCAATCCATTGACTGTCAGGCGACCAGGCCGGATCGTAATTGTTCCTACTACGCAGACGCGTCAGAAGCCGAGGCTTACCTCCCTTTGGACTGATTCTGTAAATCTCATAACTCGCGCGTCGGTTAGAAATGAAGGTGATCCATTTTCCATCAGGCGACCAAGCAGGAGCTCTGTCTTCGCTGGGGTGGTCGGTCAACCTCCTACGTGTCTGTGTTTCCAAATCCAGCACATAGATGTCTGCATTTCTTTTCTGGTAGGCGTGATAAGCCAAGGAACGACCATCAGGGGACCACGTAGGACTGGATTCACCTATATTAGGGGTATTTGTTATGTTTTGGAGATTCTGTCCGTTGGTATCTATGATGTAGATATCATGGCTCTCTCCTCTATCGGATGAAAAGGCGATATGTCCAACGTCAGCCCCCTGTGTCATTAGGATCAGCAAAATCATATTGAGAAGCCAGGTGGTGCCTAATAAAGTGTATTTAAACTTATGCTTCATTCTTACATCTCCTAGCAGTTTTATAGATGGGCGTAACGGTGAAGGATCACTACGTCTTAGATGAAATTTCTCCGGTTCTCAGGAAACTTTACAGCTAATTTTAGGGGTACTTTAGCCTCCCTGCCAAGGCAGTCTTAAAGCGGTTATGTCTAAAATACTATCTCTTTTTCACTTCTCCCCATGTCGTAGTTAGTAGCTGGGGTTGCGGTGAAACTGGCAACGCATATACCGGGTCAAACCAAGCCCCACCAGCATTCGCTTGCAAAACACCTCCAATATGCGTCAACTGTGTCCGAACCCCGCTGCTTATATCAAGTTTGAAAATCTGTAGAGAACCCTTAATTTTTTGTGTATACAGAACTTCCTTGCCATTCGGCGATAACTCAGGACTCGCTGCCATCGGACCCGCCTCATCGACAAGTTGTTGGAGACCGGTACCGTCGCGATTGATGATGTAGATTGTTCGTTTATCAGCCCATCCT